>JANQRV010000172.1 GCA_028284395.1 Saprospiraceae bacterium | reverse complement strand
AGCTCATAGGAAGATTACGCCAACTAGGGTTTTCGTTTGCCACTTATGGTTAATCGGTTATAAAGGATGATGTGTTGCCATCAAAATAACCTGTACTTCCAATCTTCTTGACATTCGATAGGAGAGGGTCAATCTTTTTTGCTAATATGGGGTGGTAATTTTGTTACGATAAATGGGTGCTACAGGGCAGGGATGTAAATGACATTTTTTGAATCCGGATAGTAATGTATAATTGCGCTTGTTTTGTAATTTGGACATAGGTTAATTGAAAAACCTCTTTTATGCAAGGATATTTACGCTCACTGCCGATCTTGCTTTGTTCTTTTGTATTATTCCTATCGGCCTGCCTGGAAAAGATCGACCTCGAAGTGGAGAAAGGCTATGAGGAGGCCCTCGCCATCAATGGCAAACTCGTCGCCGGGGAACCGGCTTTCATCCAGGTTAGCGTAGAACGTTTGTTCGATTTTACCGCCTCGGCCCGAAAGCGGGTTAACGTCAGAAATGTAATACTCCTCGACGAAGAAAATTGTAGCATCGAACTGGCACTGGGAGGCAAAGTGGATCACTACCAGTTGAGCATTGCCGGAGACCATCCCGACTTCAGGGTTGAAACGGGAAAATCCTATAAGATCAGGATCAACACTTTTGACGGTCGGACTTTCGAATCCGAATTCGAAGAAATCCTCCCGGTACCTGTACCGACCAACTTAAGAGTAGATACGATCAGCCAACGCGTTTACAACTCCCGGGTGGGCCTTTACCAGGACCGGGATTTCCTGGTAGCAAAACTCAACACTCCCATCCGCGGACCGGACGGTCGAAAGTCGCGACTCATGTGGGAAACTGCCCCGGCAAGCCCGAATGTAACCGATACATGTAATCTTTTCAATAGCATCATCTTGGTCGAGCCGGTACTATTAGACGGAAATCTAGTCACAGTCAACGAAATTGAAAACTTCGAACTCATCAGGACCGGGTTAACAGGAAGCGAATTAAACAACAAGACCTGTATGACCCTTTACCAGCAATCGCTGAATGAAAAGGCCTTCGAGTACTGGGGTTTTGTCCGGGACTTGCTCCAGCGCGATGGCAATATGTTTGAGCCTTATCCCGGTGAGTTGCCCAGTAATATCCGGAACATTGAGGATGAAGGAGACCTGGTCTTTGGATATTTTTACGGTACTCAGCAGGATACCATTGAATTATAATATCTTTTGCGCAAGCACCAAACCACAATTGCTGCTGTAGTTGGCGGTCCCAGATGAAGAAATGGTTGGGAATAGCGGGCAATATTTTCTGCGCTGGTTCTTTGTTTGTTGAGGAGGCTGAGTTTCAAGCCGCCATTTGGTCGAATTGAGAGGCCTGGACAAACAAAATCGGGCAGGCGGTTTGCCGACTACCCGATGGCATTATTGCATATAAAGCTAACTAATGTCTATCAGAAAAATACACTAAAGATTAGGAGATTTCGATTAAGCGCGGTGGCTTTGGCATGGCCTCTTTCTTTTTGGGGACATGGAGCGTCAGTATGCCATCGCTGTAACTTGCCTTGATATTCGCGTCATCTACAACTTTGCTATTGAGTCGCAAGGATCGGTGAAAAGACTGATAACTAAACTCACGGCGAACCCAGCGCTCTCCTTCCTCCAATTCTCGCTTATCTTTCATTTCACTCGAAATGGTCAGAAGATTGTCCTTCAACTCGATGTGAAAATTCCCTTTTTTCATACCGGGGGCGGCCATTTCAATCAGGAAGCCGTCGTTCTTATCTAAAATGTTTACCCCGGGAATGGTGGTGTTGGTAGGGGAGAAGTTATCGGAATTCCATTCGAAAAAGTCCTTGGTTAGAAAATCATCAAATAATCGAGTGACTTGGGGGAATACCGATGGATTTGCATTAATGAGTTTCATAATTATATGATTTTTAAGGTTAAATAATAGAATGAAAAACATTAAAACTATTCTTGATCACCTCCTTGTTGAAAAGGTGTTTTAATTGCCTTCTTAGATTTCGCCTTCGATTCGGTCACCAGACGAGTCACTCCGAATCTGTCTACTTGGGGGTTCACTACCCGAAAGTATCCGCAGTGCAACCGACTATTGAAAAAATCCCGATTCATGGAGATGGGGACATCCACGAAAGGCAAAACTACTTTCAATCTATGAGGCTTGGCTTCCAGAATTTTGACATCGACTGATTTTTGATCCATAATGAAACTGTTTTGGAGCAATATAAAATAGAGACCAGAGAGCAGTTTTACCATCGGTCCGGAGGAGGACCTGCCATTGGAGGCAATGGCTGCTGCGCTGAGCAAATTCTACTATTAGGGTCAAATACGGAAAAAATGGTCCGGTGCATCGCACCGTGCATTATGGTGAGGTTGCCAATTGGTGTGACCAGTACCATAATTCACTAATTTTAAATGGGTTAAACAATAAAATTGAAAACTCAGATAAATCTAGAAAAAGATGAAACTGATTTTGCTTATCTATTCTCAAACCCTATGCCACTGCAGAAAACTGTTTTTTTGTCATTTGTACCATCGAATTGGAGCTGTCATTTTGACATTTTTGCTCACTTTTCCGGCCCATCATAATCAATAAGTCATCCACCATTCTGGAGGCATGTTTCCCAGCGATTCGAAAGTATGGCCATGTAACCAGGGTTCGAAAACTTCGGCGTATTTATCCGTATCTAGGATACCCGGTTTTCCCGGAGCGATGTATTTCCAGCGGAAAATGTTGGCATTCCTTCTGAAAAATTCCACGATTCCTTCCGGTCCATAACCCGTGGCATATAAGGCCCCGACTATGGCCCCGGCATGGGCCACTCCTCTGGCTCCACCGCCGGACAGAACTAATCCGACATCGCATATTTCTTTCATATTATACTGTAAGTTTTGCTAGTGTTGTTACTGCTGTTGCTACCGTTGTTGTTATGGCAGCACATAAGTTAAACGGAATGCATGAAGCCTACAGCCTTATTCGGTAGACGGGCTGGACCTCTCGGCAGAAGAGCAAATTTTGAGGTTAAAAAGTGCCACCCAATTCTTCCAATTGATTTGCATTTAAGTTGACCAACCTAAGCACTGTTTTTCTGCGAATTTCGCGTTCCAAATCCCGATTGACTTCCCGCATGGTGTATTGAAACTTCAATAACAACATGTCTTTCTTTATTTCGGCAATTCGAAGGTAAAAACTGTCTTTTTCAATGAAATTATGGAAATCTGCCAAGCTGTGGATCAAGTTTGCTTCCAATTCTTTGGTGGTTTTGATTGGTTGAAGATCGATTTCAAGATCGTCATCATCATTTCCCGCTAAAAAGTGATAATGATACCACTGATTATCTCATTGAGGTACACCTTGGTGACAATTGCAATGGAAGCAGCCACAATACCGAGGAAGAAGATGAAAATGCCGACAACGGCCTTAAGTGCTTATTCAGACAGACCGATGTGTGTAGACCATTGCTCGAGCAATGGACTGGAAGTCAACAACATTATAAAGACCATGATTTTGAGTGGGAGTTTCAAGTACTTCATTCGAATAAATTTACTACAAGAAAGAAAATCCCAAAATAATTTTCGCCACCTTCTGCCTGAAAGGAGGTTTTGTTTAAGAAGATCGTTTTTAACAGGGTCTTTGAACCATAACGGTGACCAATTTTATATTTTCCGTCTTTTGAACGAATCAAAGGAAGAAGACATAATGCATCCGCGTCAGATGCATTCAAAATCGGTATTTTAAATTCTTAAACATATTTATCCACAAACTAAAGTTTTCCCTTATTCTTTAGACTTAAATTCCTCAATGCGTTCCGCTAGCTGACGGACCATATTTTGTGAAGTCTGTTCTTTAGCAAGGTTGTTCATCTCCAGTGGGTCCTTGCTGACATCATATAATTCGCGGTAGATCACACTATCCAGTCGTTCGTTTGCATAAGTTTCAATATAGCGATACCGGTCGTTTATCAGGGTGAGATTGTGTTTGGCTCCGCCGTAGGTACCCAGTCCCTCGTAAATGAAGTCGTCTCGAACCTTCTGTTCTTTGCGTTGCAAAATGCCGACTAGACTTATGCCGTCGACTTCCTTGGGAGCAGATTCCCCGACCCATTCCAGGATGGTGGGAAGAATATCGAGATTGCTGATCATGGCCTCGGAAGTTGATGGTGCAATGCCCGGACCTACGATCCAGGAAGGAACGTGGGTGCTCGGTTCATAGGGTAGGACCTTACTCGAAAACCCATGATCTCCCAGCATCCACCCATTATCGCTCATGAAGATGATATAGGTATTTTTTAATAGATCTAAAGCTGCAATTTTTTCGAATAGCCTACCGAGAAAGGCGTCCAGTTCGGTAATCACCGAATAGTATTCCAGCGTATGCTGTTGAATCGCTACCGAATCCGGATAGCCATAGTTTTTGGAAACGACCCGATTTCTCACCTTTTGCAGGTAAGCAGGTTTACCGCGGAGACTGTCCAGCCTGTTGCTGGCAACTGGCATTTCACGGACTTGGTACTTTTGTTTTGTAGCGGGTTGGGCATCCCAAATAAGTTGACCATTCATATGAGGGGTTTGCGGACAGTGGAAGAGAAAAAAGGGCCTGCCGTTTAACGATTGCTCTTCCAAAAACTCAATCGAACGCTCCACCCCATATTGATCTACATGTATGGCAGGATAGATTGTGTCTGTCTGATTGATAATCCTCCTCCCGTAATAAGTGCCATTTGCGTGAAAATAGGAGTACCAGTCAAAGCCTGCTTTTTGGGGCGTTAAGGCTAGGTGCCATTTTCCACTGAGCGCGGTAGTGTAACCGTGGTCTTTCAGGTGGTGAGCAATGGTAATTTCTTCTTCGTTTAGCGAGCTGTTGAGTTCCAACACCCCGTTGCGACTTCCGTAACGACCGGTAAGCAGCGCAGCCCTACTGGGCGAACAGAGAGAAAAGGCCACGTGAGCATTCTGGAAGATGACCCCTTGAGCGGCCATGCGATCAATGTTCGGAGTCTGGATAACGTGATTGCCACTTACTCCCAATGCATCAAAACGTTGATCGTCCGTATAGATGACAATGAAGTTGGGCGTTGTGATTTCGGGACTTTCTGGTGGGGAACAGCTGACCAAGATGACTAAAGCAGCAAATAAAATGCAATGCCTTATTATGTCATCGTACTTATTGGTTCTTGATCTTTTCATTGTAGTCCTTTTGCACCTGTTTCACCATTTGGTGTCTCCGATCATTGATATCCGGGTCTTCACCCATCCAGGCCCAAAGCTTGATCAAGCCGTTCTGATGTGCACTGACCAGGAAGCTACCGTCGGTGTTGAAGTCGATGTATTCAGCGTGGTCACCGGCCCAGCTTCGATGAGCAATCGGGATTCGCTCGCTTTTGTATTTCAGAATATCGGCTACCCGGTAAATACGTATGTAGGGTTCGTGGCCGGTCATTGCGATGTAGCGGCCGTTGGGGTGCCAACTGACGGTTTCAACCTTTTTGGCGGTGTGATTGAATTCCCGTAGTAAGTTTCCGCTCCGCCACTCCCAGACAAACATGGTGCCGCCAAAACCACCGGCGATGACGTGTTTGGCATCGGGTGAGAAGCTGGCCGTTACGAATTTAAAAAACCGGTCTGGTTTCAACGTTTGTAGTAATTTTCCACTTTTTGCTTCATAGATCTTTACTGCTCCATGACCGGCGGCCAATAGGTATTGATCGTCGTGGGATAAAAGCAGCTCATTGATGGTGCCGCCAAAATCAATGGTTCTTAGTTCTTTTCCCGAAGGGAGCTCAAAAAAGCGGATCCAGCCTTGTTTTTTTCCAGCTGCACTTTTGCTCTCCTCTTCTCCGGTGACGAGAGTCAATCCGTTATTGGACCAAGTCAGTCCGTCAATGCCTTCGCTGTGTTGAAGGGTCTGAACAATCTTTCCGGTCGTGGCTTCGTAAATGGTAACCAGGCGGTCTTCACTACAGGCAGCTACATACTGGTTGTCCGAAGACCATCCGACCCGTTCGATTTCCTGGGCGGCATATTTTCGCCACAACTCGTGCCCATCCGAAGTGCGCCATAGAATGACCGAGTAGTCGAACTTGGTTCCGCTAACAATGTATTTGCCATCCGGCGAGAATTCAGCAGATTCTACCGAACCCAGTTCTCCCATGGCGTCTGCTACTCTTGACCAGACGGGCTCCAGACGCAAAGTGTAGTCGTTTTGAGCTTGACTTTGGATCTTTGATACGGACCCCAAAAGCAGGATAAGGAAAAGGTATCTCATAATTATGTAGATTTTAAAGATTTACTCAAAAGGTGAAGAAATTCATTCCAGACAACATGTTTTCCTTCCGGCGGGTTTTTGTCATCTCCCATCCGAACCACCACCATGTTCCATTCGGGAATTATGGCGCAAACATTGTGATTGAGCCCACTCATATAGGCAACTCCTAAGGGTGCATCGGGCATTCGACTGAGGCCGTCGGGACTATTGACCCACCAATTGAAGCCGTAGGAACCGGAGCCCCTGGATCGGGCCCGATCTCCGTCGAAAACCGGAGTATTGGCTGCGACCTGGTTGCTGGTGGCCATAGTACACCATGTTTCAGGAAGTAGTTGTTGTCCTTCCCACCGTCCCTTGTTGAGATACAATTGCCCCCACTTCGCCAATTGGCGCGCATTGATCCGGACTCCGGTGCAGCCATTGTTGATGGGGATACCGTCGGCATTTTCCCGTTCGGTACCCCAGGACCAGTCACTCATCCCAATCGGATCCGCAATTTTTTGGGTCAGATAATCCTTTAGGGGCATTTGTAGGATATTGGTCAATATCCGCCCGTACATCATCTGGGCTTCATCCCAGTATTCGAAGTGGGAGCCGGGTGGAAAATGCGGCTCTTCCGGGGTGTAGGGAGTCCAGGACCAGTCTGCGTTTTCGTCATTCCAGCGGCTGCGACCCTCGGCGCTGTAACCAGAGGTCATTGTAGCGAAATGGCGGAAAGTAACCTCCGGATAGTGTTCCTGGAGAAGCGGCTCGTACGCGGCCGCCCGGTCATCCAGCTTTACCCGCCCTTCGGCCATCAGCAGGCCGAGCACCGTGCTGGTAAATACCTTGGAGCAGGAATAGATGTTGTGTGCCTGGTGGGTGCTATCGCCTTCATAGATGATGTGATCGTCTTGAACGATCAACACTTCATTGATGCCATCCTCGAAAGATTTGGAGGCGAGATACGCCAGTGCTTCGCCCAACTTTGTAGTATCGATCTTTGCTTGTCCAGGGGTTTTCCGCCCTTGTTGGTCGAACGACCCTTCTTTATTTTGTTCTGGAGTACAACTGCTTGAGAACAATAGCAGTAACAAAAATGGCAAGTGATGGTGCCGCTTCAACATAGGGAGCTGTTTGTTTTCTTTTAATATCAGCATTTTTTTGCTGAAATCGATTACAGGCCAATAAAAAACGACAGGAATTTAGAAATCTTCCTGCCGTTTTTTGTCATAAACCAATATGCAAACCCTATTGTGGACCTATTTTTGACCGCAATTGTGCTTGTAACTACATAAACTTACAACCGCATTTGGAACCCATTTTACAATTGTCGTATTCTTCTGATTTTGTGTTACTTAAAACCAATGCAAAGATCTGTAAAGTAGCTGCTCATTGCAGGTATAGTTGGTCAATGCGGTCAAATTCTCGTCGAATACCCTACTATCGGAGGTGTATGAACTACAGATAGCGGGATTGCTTGTAGCAAAAGAATTGCTAACTGATGACCTTGTAGGCAATTAGACTGAGGGACGGTCTCACCCTTGGTGATTGCTTATCGGCAGCATGCCATTTGAAACCCGGAGCAACTTGTAAACCGAATTTTCCAAACGTTTTGCCAATTCTCAGGTCCAGGGCCAATCCCGATAGAAAGAAGTTGGAAAGGAAGATTTCGCCCTGCTGGTCCTCCGTGCTTTCGAAGTAGTTTTTTGCCTCCACAATAGAGGGGTTCTTCCCACCTCCAAAGAGAATCCTGCCCATTGGGATCAGCATCCACTTATGATCACGGATCAGGTCATAGCCGATACCGGCATGGAGAACAAAAAGGCTATTCCGTCCCAGAATATTTTCGGTTTTCATCTCGGATTCCAGTTCAAAAGTTGTTATCCGTCCCAGTCCCTGAAGGGCCAGACCAACGGAGATGAAGAAGCTTTTCTTAGTTTGATGTTCAAAAGCAATGGCGACAAGCGGCTGGGCCTGGATAAATTCCCGCACAAAACTTTCCGGAGCTATGGATTCCGACAGAGCCAGCTCTTTGATCTGCTCGGAGAGAGGAATATCCGCCATTCCAATGGAAAAACTGAGGAATGACTGCGCTTTCGGGGAAGCACTGGCAATGGTGGAGGCCGACTTCCCGGGAATAGTGTCGATTTGACCCTGTGCCCAGGAGATTTGAACCGGGCCTCCCAGGATCAGTACAAAAAAGCAAAGCCTAACAAGAAATAAATTCATAAGATGGAATTTTTATCAGATTAATTACGGATCACAAGGTGGCGGCCTACGGCTTGCACAGAACGGATATTAGGGGGTAGGTCCAGGTTGTATTTTCTAAGAATTTTCTGAAGTTCAACAGCCAGTTTCTGACATACTTCCGGGTTGTTAAACATTTCATTCAATCTTTCCGGGACCTCCTCCCTCATTGTCCGCTCGCCTCTTCTTTCAATGAACCTAAAAGCAGCATCGATGGTCATCCGGCCGTGAAATTCCGTTCGTTCGGGTAGCAATGTCAGGAGACCGTTCTTTACCCCGGGCCTGAAATAGAGATCGATTTGTCGTCGGTCTTCCCAATTTGCATCCGGAGCTCTTCTGTCCTTCATGTTGCCCATACAACCGTGGCAGATGCCTTTGAGCTCCGAACGATCTCCCTCAAAGTGTGCTTTCAGCACGAAAAAGGGAGCTTCGTAAGCTAATTCAAGATGCTGCGATCTGATATCCCGTACGTAATAGGTCCAGGTTCTGGCAATTCCCTGGACGGGAAATTCAGGAATGGTAAACCGGTAACAGAAGTCTTTGGCTTCGTTCAAAAGGTAGGAAGCATTTTTACCATCCCGGGCATCCAGCCGTAACTCGGTGTTCCTTAGAAAATCATTGGCTGCCAGCACCAGGCCAAGAATTGGGACTTTAACTTCTGTTTCCTGGCTTGGCCGAAAACTCTGCAAACCCAGGGTTAAGGCCATTAAAATGGTCCCAAAAAAGATGAAACTGCTCTTTTTCATAATGAAAAAATTTTGGTTTAAAGTGATAAGATATTTTATCAGCGATTGCTGAATTATCCAAGTTACAGACCCCACCCGTTTTTGGAAACCCTAAATTGGGGGGCAAAGCCTTCTTCGTGTGCATAGTGTTGAATTCGACAACCGGGCAGGGTTGCGGAAGATCCGAAAGTTACTCCTCCAGTTTGTCCATTGGAGGGAAAGTGGATGTTCCTCCGGTAATCAATTGACCGTATGTTCTGAAAACTTCAGATTTCCCTTTTTACCTACAATTCCTCTGCTGCAATAGAGGATCATCTCTTTGGTCGGCGTCACATAAATCCCACTTCCACCCCTCATTTCACACCAATCTTCAGATTCTCCGTTTGGCTGAATGGCATCAACCTTCTGTAGCTTTAACTGTTGATCAACGTTGAGTTCAAACTTAAAGAGGTGTACGGAATTATTCGCATTCCAAAATACGCCGCCTTTGAGCAGTTGACCGCATTTCTGCCTCATGGCTAGCAGGTAGAGATCGCCGGTCGAGCAATCCGTTACAAAATTAGCATTTTGGTAGGCCATTTTCTCTCCAAATCCTACTTTGCAAGCACCTGCGTACCAATCGGAGAAGGCGCTGAAATCGGGGTCGCTGATTTTTTTCCACGCTGTTCCCGCCGAAATTCGATCGGTGTTGCTCATGAAGAGACTCATCTGCCCTTTATCTCCCCGGTTGACCAACATCAGGAATTTGCCGTTGGCTAAACGGGTGGCCGCTACATAGAGCGCCCCGGTTCGCTTTTGGTCATTGCGCCAATGGGGTAGTGGCACTGTCTGTAGCAATTTGGCCCGGCTGGGAACCGCCACGTTCCAAATGTCGATATACCCTTGATGTGTTTCCCGCGCCTTGTAGGGGACAAATAGAAGGTTGCCAACCAATTGGATACCCCCCGGATGAGAAGTGGTATAAGTTGGATTGGTGTCAGCTCCGCCAACGGGATAAAAATATTCGAACGCTCTTCGATCAGATGGATTATCCTTGTAAGTGTCGCGGTTTTGCCGGGGAGATAAAAATCGATCTCCCGAATTGCCGGGTATATCGCCTAAGTGAGCCAGGATAAACCCGGCTGACAAATCCTCCCTCTTTTTGGGAGTGCCCGCAGAGATGGCTATCCAACGATGATCGCTACCGGGAAGGCGATTGATCCCCTGGACGTGATTGCCCTGGTGCAAGTCGTTGTCCAGGCGCGGTAGAAAATCCATTGGGAAGGGAGGTAAAGATTCATTCTCCCTGGCTCTGATTCGAATTCTGGCGGATGGCTTACGGTCGCCATTGGGCATTTTACCAAGCCGTTTAAATTGACGATGAACGTCGTTAACACAGTAATTACAATCGGTGTTTGGCCCGATGCAATTGGTCATGCCTTTAAAGATGCTGGTTGCAGCCGGTCCTGGTGCATCGTTCTCCGTACTTTCAGAGGAATTAAATTGAAGAACTGATTTGATATCATCCGTTTTTTTTATTAGTTTCTGCCAAGCCCCGCCATCAATATATTCCGATGCGGAAAGGCTCATGATTAGAACCCCGACTAAAAAAGTATTTTTCATCATGTGTGCTGTTTAGATTGATTTGGAAATAAAAGTGGATTTGTAGAAATGATCGCTGATGATGCATTTCGAAAACCCTTCGTAAGATTCAACCACTTCCCGCTCCTTTGCGAAAATTTTGATGAAAAAAATTTGAAAATCTTTTGGAATTTGAAAATAAATTGAAAATTTCTCCCCATAGGGGAAATAAAAATTTATGTAAAACCATGAAAACAAAAACGATAGACTCGATGACGGGGTATGGCGTAAAAAACTCTTCTCACGCACGCAATATCCTATTCTGATCTATTTGTTCTTCTAATGCCTAGAAATATATGTCAAAAGTAACTGAAGAGGCGATCCAACATCTGCTCCTAGCGGTATGGCAAAAGGTTACTAAGGAGCCAAGAATCTTCCATAAGACCTCCCATTTCAGAGATATCAGGGATGCCATTGAAAGAGAAACTGGCGTGCCCTATAGTTTTGTTACCATTCGCAATTGGTTTTCGAAAAAAAACCACCCTTCCAGGAACAACTTGGATGTATTGACCACTTATCTTCTGGGAACGAAAGATGGAGAAAGCAGGAGCTTTACGCGGGATTATTTGCCGCTGGTCATAGAGCATCCAATTTCCGAACCATCAAAACAGATAAGCAATCCGTTCTCTGGTAATCACCTTAGAACAATTGGCCTAATGCTGGCAGCCGTAAGTATCATTGCGCTGGTAGCCTGGTCATTGATGCTCGGTCAAAATGAGCCGGTCAAAATCCGTATTTACTCATTAATCAGGGATAAAGCGGTCGGCTATCATCCTGATTTGATAGAAGAAGATTTCGGGACTTGGCTAACTAAAACCTTCAATGATCAATACGAGGGTAAATTTGAAGTAGAAATTAGAGATCCTCAGGAGCGGAAAAGTGCACAACGACGAATTGACGATTTCATTCGAACAAGCGGGTATGACACCTACGACATTCTGATGGGTGGTCTGCCGATCTATCATACTTTCAAGCAGCAAATGTCGGTTGAGGAGTTTACAAAAGATCTCAACTTAGAAAGTCGTGGGTTCTCCAAAACGCAACTTCAAGACCCCGATCAACGATGGATCCCCTTATTTTTAGGGAGTCAGGGTATTTATGCGAATAAGCATTTGGTTGCCGATTCGATTCTCACAAAATATGAGCATTTAATGATCTTGAAGGAGGAACAGGGAGAGGATTTCCGAATCCCATCAAAGGAGTCTTCCAGCTTTTATAATTCGTTCTTTTCAATCGGACTGGACGGCGATAAAAATCGATCGGTCGCTGCAATGATAGAGAAATACAAGGCCCTACTTGAGAGGAGCACTCATTTTGATAATCAGTACCAGGCTATGGAAGCGGTACATTCCAGAAAGATTGCGGCGAGCGTGGTATGGCTACATGACTTGATCACAATAGTACGAAAATTGGAAGATGAACATCCGGACATCAACGTTGATTTTGGCTTTTACATACCCGAAGAGTCTTTGCTGGAAATTGGTTGCATCTCCGTTTTTAAAAGGGAGGGTGATTCGAAGCGAGAAACAAAAAGACAGGAAGCGATCAAAGCGTTCATCCGTTTTTTGCTTAGCGACGAAGTTCAAGTTAAACACTTTGAACTACAGTATCGCATTCCGGTAACAAGAAGTGCTTTTAATAAAGTGGCAGATAAGCGGGTCGGGGGTGTGAATCAATATGGGTGGTTTCTCGAACCCATGGAAAAAATACTCAATCGGGAGGCTGCCCATCAACCCAAGACAATATTCGACTATGCGATCCAAGACACTTTGAGAAAACCCAATGAAAGCTGGCTTGAGTTCGTATCTCCCAAAATAAATGAAGCGCGAGAATTTATTAAAGGAATCGACGAAGGAAGAGAAAAAAAAGAATCCATTCTAGTGGGTATTCCCAGGGAAAAAGAAGATGCTTCCGAGCATGATAAATAGGGGTATTGTTGTTGCACTTCCGTGAATTCATACTGGCGTTCACAACGAGAAAATCTATTCAGGTGTGGTGGCGTACATCATTTCCATTAGCGAGCAAATAATTTAAAAGCAATTCCAGTAATGATCCGATCTTGTTTCTCTTTTGGATTTTTTATCTTCTTTGCCAATGGCGGGGCCCAGCCCAATCCCAAATCCATTCCACTCAACCCCGATGTGTATTCCAGCGAAATTTTTGAAGGCTTGAGCAGTGGCAAGATGCGAATCTCCAAGGCTTCCCATTACTTTGCGCAGATCGGAGATCACAGGAATGCCATTTCGATGGGCAATGAAGGCATTATTGAATTTGGTTTCGATACGCTGACCGAAGCTGATGTCGAATACTTTCAGACCTTTGAAGCTCGGCCAGCCGTCGACGTGATTGTGAAGCGAGCCGAGGAAGCCCAGGTCGTCATGATCAATGAAGCACACCACAACGCACAACACCGGATTTTTACGCATAACTTGCTGGAGGACTTCTACCACATGGGCTTCCGCTACCTGGCACTGGAAGCTTTGTTTGACCAGTCGCGGCTACCGCCCGAAATTCGGGACACCAGTCTTCAGGAAAGAAAATATCCGTTAAACGGCCCTTTTACCGGATTCTACGTTTCGGAGCCACGAATGTCGAATATGATCCGGACCGCTCTGGAATTGGGGTATGAATTGATTGCTTATGATCAGGCCGGAAAAGACCGGGAACTGTATGCAGCGCAAAAGATAGGCGCAGTTTTTGACGAAGACCCCGATGCGAAAATGATCATTCATTGTGGTTGGTACCACCTATTGGAAACAGTTGATGCAAAAGGTCGGGAGTGGCTGGCTAAGAAGCTGAAGGCCCGGACTGGCATCGATCCCTTCACGGTCTACCAGGATATTCTTTCGGAACGATCTTATGGCGTGGAGAGTCCATTTTACCAACTCATGTGTTTTGACCAAACCAAAGTTTTTGTGAATGAAAAAGGAGAGCTGTACAATGGTCATCAGGACTTCGAGGCATTCGATGTTTTAGTGTATCACCCACGCACTCGTTACGTACACAACCGACCACACTGGCTGTTGCGCCCATACAGTCAATTGGTAGAAATAAAAAACATTGCCATTGAATATCCGTGTCTGGTCAAGGGATATAAGTCGACCGATGGTACGGAGGCCGTACCCCTGGATATCATTGAGAAGAAGTTTGCGGGAGATCCTTCATTTTTAGTCTTGCCGCCGGGCAAATTCAGGATTGAAATAGTAAATAAAACCGGCCAATCCCAAACCCAAAGTGTTACGGTGAAATGATTGTGTGAGAGACTGCAATCCGCCTTCGTAGTCCAGCGTTATCATTTAAAAGTAAAATGAAATCCTCGACGTTATTCCAGCTGTTGCTGTTCCTTTGCGTAGTTAGTCTTGGTCACGCACAAAAAACCATTGAAGTCCCCCTGCAATTGGTAGACGGTTTTGGGTCTTTTGTTGCTTATGCGGATATCGTGAAGCGAAGACCCCCTGATGATAAGTATGCGCAATTGGAGCTCGAAGCAAAGGGCATTCCCCAAAATTGGAAAGATCCCTTTGTGGAGAACATCCAATTTGATCCTCATCAATTTCACTATCAAAACTATCAGAAGGGATTGATTGACGAGGAATGGTTTAAGGGGATGAAAATAGATCTAAGTAGCCGCTATTTTTCCAAAGAACCGATCCGGTGTTTCGCCTATATGGTCGTTGGAAAAAATGAGTCGGGAAATTGGGTATATAAGATTGATACCGACAATGATCTGGACTTCAGCAATAACAGAGAAAGGGATGTACCGGCCATTGCCGGTCAGTGGTCGGCGGAGCTGGTCGACCAACATAAGGTGATGGTCCGGCATGAAGCGGTGGTGGAAGGTAAGGTTGTGCCAATGGAAAGCCCGGTTTTATTTCGGCTTATTCCCAAACGGGGCCTATTGATTCGCAACTTCCCCCAGCATGCAGTGGCCCAGTTTCGGGGCAAAAGGATCCATCTTAGTTCCAATAACTTTACTTCTACCTCCTACGATCATGTTAGATTTATTATTGAAGGAGAAACGCACGAGATTACCGAAGGACAGGTGGATATTCTGTCCGTGGGTGATCAAAAATATCGGGTTTTAGGTGTCAAAATTGATCAACGAAAACTAATGTTGCAAGAAATCTTAGAAACGGACTCCATCTTTCCACCGGAGGTCGGTTATCCCGTATTTCCAATTGCCGGCAAAGATTTTGCAACGGGAGATTCTTTAAACATAACGGACTATAAAGGGAAATTTGTTTTTATCGAGTTTTGGGGAACCTGGTGCAACAACTGTTTGAAGGCCTTTCCGACCTTACAAAGCGTTTATAGCCAAATCGACACCACTAAAATCGATTTTTTGGGCATTGCCGTAGATAGTCCGACCGACGGCATTCGCCGAATTTTGGACCGGGAAGCCATCACCTGGAAGCAAGTGCAAGTGGAAGAACAGAGTCCCCTGGTCAAGAATTACAAGCTCGATCGGGAAGGATACCCTTTCTCTTTGCTTCTCGATAAAGATGGCAAGATATTGCAGCGGAGACCACCGCTCGGCGAGCTGCTGCAGACCATAAAGGCCTTGGAATGACCAGCGGAGCAGATTCTCACGGCCCTGAATGCGATGCTGGAAGGCCAGGAGAAAGAACGGATCCGCATTGCTAAAGACCTGCACGATAGTTTGGGAGGGCCGCGGGACATCAAGCCCAAATCCGATGCGATTTATTCCAGGGCCAATAAATTGATTGACGATGCCAATACTACAACAGTCTATGAATGTAGCATAGGGAAATACAATGGCCGAATCCTTTCCATCATTCCTCTCCCCAAAAATCAACCACGAGAAGATTACTCATCAGCGGCTTGTTTTTTTCAGCGAGTCTTATGTGTGCCGGATGTGGGATGTAGATGTCCCGGTCCGCTTCGCTTTCGAAGGTTAGGATAAAGCTGTGGGTGAATCCCTGGTTCAGGCCTTCGACACTGATGTCCTCTCCTCCCTCGAACCTTTTGATTTCGGGAATTTCGTTTTTCAGATCCAGGAAATCCTGGATGGCTTGGGCTTTTCGTTCTTCAGAGAGGCCCTCTTTGAATTGGAAGGAAACGACATGTCTCAGTACTTTCTGCTTTTCGGTTTGTTGATTCGAGCAGGAGAAAGCACTGCAGCAGATGGCCAGGCATAGGAAGGCCTTCAAAATGATAGGGTTACCTTTTGTCATTGTTCAAAAAATTTTTGTAGGATGGTTTAATTTCAATCAACGGGGTCGAGTCGATAAGAGGCAAATTTCTTTCCACCTACCGATCCGGCAAACAAGTATAACTGGTCGCCAATCTTTTGTCCGCAGAGGCCATAATAGATGGGAAATCCGGTCTTGATTTTTCCGGCATCCATCAACCGACCGGTTTTATTCAAAACACATAGCTGTATGCTTTGATCGTCGCGGGTAGCTACGGCGATCAAATCGTACTCTTCGTCCAATGGCAATTTGTGCAGACGGGTTTGCCCCTTAATCAGGGTTTCGCTATTGCCCTGGAAAATGGATCGAGGCAGCAATTGGCCTTGTTCGTCCACCCTGAAAACGCTGACGGCATCACCGTGGTAGAAATACGTATGTCGATCCTTGACCCAGGGTGTCGGTTTGTAGTAGGAGTGATGCCGGTGCCCAACAACTACATAATTCCAGCCGGATTTGGTGGCGGAGATGACGGGATAGGCGCCATTCAGGTAAAGGTTGTAATTATCGCCGATGTTGCTGATGTTTTCGAAGCGGCCATCTTCAAAGACCCTGAAACTACTTAGCCCATTGTCCTGAAAACCACCGGTAAATAGTATGGTTTTTCCATCAAATTGATGGGTGGACATACCGATGATGCCGTCGGTAAAAACTTCTTCGGTATCGGCCATCGATTGTACGTGTTCTAAGGAGCCGTCTGCTGCAATCTTGAATGAGCTAAGCCCCGGTGTTTTCTCCAGGCCCCCTACAAACAGGTAAGCGGCGGACTCCATATGGACGACTTCTAAAGTGATCACAATACCCAAGTAAGTAGTGTCGGTATCGGGCATTACAAACACGCTGTTGAGGGTGCCGTTCGGGTTGATCTTGAATACTTCTACGGCGTTTCCTCCCTTCAGGCCGGCAAAAAGGAAATCGGTGCCGTCGATGCGATCGGTAATGAGCCCCCGGACGGTATTGGCGCCTCCGGTAACGGTATAGTTGGTCAAAAACTGCATTTTCCCCTCATCACTGACCTCGAAAACGTCTATTTTATTGTTGTCTCCAGCAGAGTAAATGTAATGTTGACTACCTGACTTGTGGGTTGTACAGGTCACCGTGTTTTGAGAAGTTTCGACCTGGTCTACGGGTTCGAGCTTGAATTTGGGCTGTCCGTTTAGCGCCGGATTTTGAAGGAGTGAAACGGCGAATAGGATGCAAATGAAAAATCTTCGTTGCATAATCTCTTTTTTGCATTCAAATCTTAATTAGATACAAACTTAAGTCTTCACCAATCCAATTCTCTTAAACTAGTTTAAATAATGCTGATTGAGATGAACGAACGCATCATTTTACGTCCGGGTCAAGCCTTTTTTATGGACCGTCGTTTTCGGATCATACTTAAAAACTCCTGTGTAATGCCCAAATAACTGGCGATTAGTTTGTTGGTGACCAGCTCCGTTATTTCGGGATAAGTTGTGATGAAGTGATGATAGCGTCCTTCGGCGTTCATGGTCTGGTTGCGCACCAGGCGTCGCTGCCAGGCGGCCACTGCTCTTTGAGACATAATGCGAAACAACCGCTCCACTTTCGGTACTTCTTGATAAAGACGTTCCTTTTCACTCCGGGATATGACCAATAAAGTGCTGTCTTCCAGTGCCTGAATATCCAGATCTGAGGCACTCTGATTGGCGAAACTATCGATTTCCATAACCCACCAGTCACGGGCGGCGAAGTAAAGCACCTTCTCTCCACCTTCCGAATCGGTGACGCTGATTTTGAAGCATCCTTTAACCACATATCCTTCTAACCGGCATACTTCACCCTGGCGTAAGATGAATTCCCCCCTTTTTACATTTTTCTCCCGATAGCGGCGGGTGATGTCCTCTAATTCGTCGGATGTCAAATCAATTATTTTGAGAAAATAATTTTTCAGTAATTCGCGATACATGATGCACTTGTTTAAGTTTTTTGCACGCCATTCGTTTTACAAGGTTCTAAAAATAATCGATTTTTGCTATGGTTGCTATGGTTGCTATGGTTGCTATGGTTGCTATGGTTGCTGCGATGCTTCATGGGCCATCACAGACATCAAGGTCGCCGCTAAGGCGGCCGCAGCATCATGGTATCCATCGCAATTCCTTGCGACAACAAGTATACCAGGTTGTTGTTGATGCCAACAGCACTATTTTTCAATCAATGTCAGAGCAAATTCCAATGCAGCATTCCGACCATCTACATACTCTTGAAAGGTCGGAATAACCAGATGGTCCGGGATCACGCCTCTTCCGCGCGGAATCCTGTCGTCTACGTTCATGACGAACTGGAGAGCGGGGATGTCAATCGTAATCTTGGAATGCGGCAGGGTTAATTCCTGACCGTAACCACTGGTGTTGCCGAGATAACCGCCACCGGTTTCCTGGCCGATAAAGGTGGCTAATTGATTAGTGAAGATCATGTTGGCGAGCTCACTTCCGCCCGAATAGGTGATCGGACTGATTAGTACGTACAATTTACCATTAAATGGATACCTGGGCTGCTTTTTGTAGGCTTGGAGTCCAAATCCCAGGTTGTCTCTTCTTTCATAACTTCCATCTTGCATCTTCCGATTGGCAAAAGTCCGCTCCAGGAACCCAAAGGTCTTGAGTTTAATGGGCGGGTCCGTGCCATTGTCCAAAATGGCCGATTGGGTTTTTGCTTTTACTTTCTTATACTTTTGGTAGTTTTTGCCCAGGTATGAAAAAACCAGGTTTTCATTGCCTTCGTTGCCACCACCATTTTTACTGACATCGATGATGAGGTGTTGAATGCGCCTTTGCGCGATCTTTTTAAATGAATTTTCCAGAAAAGAATTCAAGTTTTGGTGGACTTTGTTTTCCCTAATCGTGGAATTTGAAAAGGTGTGCAACCCCAAATAGGCCGTAGAATCATTTAGAATCTGAAACTCGAGAGATTGCCCTGGGGCCCGCTGTTTGGACGCTTTCCCATATCGTTCGAGGAGATTTTGCCGGATGCTACTTCGCGATAACGGCTCAAGCGTGATGGTCTCCTCTTCAAAGGCTACTTTAAATTCGGAGACATTGCCGTAGAAATAGTAGTAATGCTTAGCGAATTCGAATCCTCTAAGATCGTTGTATTTCACCGTTTTGATGTATCCGTCCGAAGCGAATAAATTGCCGATGTTATTTACAATCTCCTCAACGGGTGTTCCATTGATGCTCAAGATTTTTCGACCTTCCAAGTTTTTGTCGACTCCGGAGGCGTTCCTCAGCAGATAGAGCTCACGACCAAGAAAGACGACTGTGATCGGCAAAAACTTCGCTTCAACCTTCATTTTTTCTTCAATCGACTCCGGCAAGAATATATTGGTGTGATCTTCTCTTGATAAAGCTACCAGCGGAGCGATGATCTTGTGAAACGCTAATGCATTCAGATCTTTTGAGATCTGCAGCGTTGCCTCCCGGAAAGCAAGTTCGACGCTGTCCTTCGGTGTATACCAGTACATGCCGGTGTGATACTTGTCCAAACCCTGGTGCAATAATGCTACATCTCTTAGCAGCAAACTTCTTTCAATGGTAGCGTAGTTCCCATATTCCTGTGAAGAGACGGATGAATAGAGACATAATAGCAAGCCAATCCTGAGATAGTTCATTTTTTCGTTTGATGATCCGGTTTTTCAGGGCAACCGTAGCACAACTTTGTTCAACATACGTGCAGATAGGCATAGCCACCGGGCTATGCCTATCGGATGCCTACGATTTCAAATTCAACATATCGCTCATTCCAAAAGCACCAAAAATGCCGTGGGTCACCTGTTCCAGTTGTTGGTTGTAACCCACGATCGGGTCGCCCATTCCCATTTTGTCTACGACCGTTCTGAACGGACGTTCGCCGGCTTTGGTCCCGATCAGCTGCTGGATGGCATCGGCCACTAATTGGGGGTTTTGTGCCGGATTGGCGGCCAGGGCTTCTCCGAATCCTTCGGCGCTTTGTTGAGGCGCGTTCATGAATTCACCATAACTTTCATTTCGGGAATGGTCGCTGGGCAGCATCAGATTTCCGAAAAAACTGGTGGGGAATCCTCCCGGTTCCACAATACAGTTGTCTACTCCGAAGCCGGAAAGCTCGATGCGATAGTTTTCCGCCAGCGCTTCCAGTGCCCACTTTGAAGCATTGTAAGGGCCATAAAAGGGCAACGTAATCCGCCCCAACAAGCTGGAAACGTAAATCAGGAGTCCCGAACCCTTTTTACGCATGTGTGGGATGGCAGCGCGGTTGACCCGTTGCACACCAAATACATTGATGTCGAAAAGACGTTTGAAATCCTCCGGCGTGAAATGCTCCTGCATGCCCATCACACCAACTCCGGCGTTGTTGATGACAACATCGAGCCCGCCCAACAATTCGATTGCCTTCGCTACACCGGCATCGACACTGGCATCATTGGTGACGTCGATTTCTACAACTTTTGCGCCCTTTGATTCCAACTCGGCAGCCTGGTCCTTATTTCTTTGTGCAATGTCCCGCATGGAGGCTACCACCTGGTGTCCGTCTGCAAGCAGGGTGTGTACTGTCAGTTTGCCAAATCCGCCGTTGGCTCCGGTAATTAATACCTTTTTGCTCATCTGCTAATTTTTTTGATTAAATATGACGTCTTTATGAACATTTATTGCAAGGATTGGTTTACTATATCTTCCGAAAGGTCAAAATGTGTTTTGCCATGATAAACAAAGCGAAACCATTCTATTTTTATACGCTATTCATTTTGTGCTTTTTGTCATGTGAATCTCTTGACGTAAGCCCGCACCAGAAGCAGGAAATCGAAAAGAATATCAAAGCTTTGCAAACCCATGATGACAAAGAGACCTATCTCAACTTTCTTTTTCAGGAAGATCAAAGATTACGGCAAGGCCAATACAGTCAAATCCTGGTGCAAAACGGCGGTCGCAAAACCAAAGAGCTCAAAGAGTTCGTAAGGAAACAAATGAGACTTGACCTTTTGAACCAAGCCAGAGCGGAGAAATACCTGGAAATACATGGTTTTCCAGCTCCCGGACAATTTAACGAAATTGCCAGTTCTGCAATCCCGACCATCGTACTTCATTCTTCCTATAAGGTCAGCAAGAGATTTTATCCATATATGCTCGAGGCCTACCAAACGGGTCAAATGGATGCCAGTAGCTTTGCTGGAAATTTGCATCGGATGTATGAGACTAAGCATGGACAGCGATACCAGATGAAATCCGGTACCTACAAACCGGAAGATGAAATAGTAGCCCTTATTGTGGCCTTAAAGTTGGACTAAACAATTGGTTCCCGAAAATCCCCCCATTTTTTGAGCGTTCGATTTTTACAGTCCAGCATTTTGGCTCAGCTCGAGAATGTGTTTACAAATGAAATCTGCATGCTCCTTGAGGGTAAAGATGGTAACGTGACCTCCATCCAGGAAGAACAATTCGCTTTCGGAAGATAGTTCGGCGAGTTCTTGTTGCATTTGTTTGCGTTGGGTCCTAAAATTTTCGGGGTCTATACCTCTTCGCAATAATGCTTTATCGTTTTGATGCGTACCCGAAAAAACTTTAATGGGCAGTGTTCCAAAATCGTTGGCTGCAGAAGATAGTGTTTTTAAACGGTCCGCCCATCGGTCATCTCCGTCTCCCTTGAGGTATCCCCAGAGTAAACTCCCATTGAAAGTATAGTCTTTCAGGCTGTTGATGATGTCTTCGGGAAGGCCTGGAGCCCACAGAATGGGTCCGAAATTCCGGTCGAATAAATGCAGTACCCCAAGATCTCCCAAAACCGCACCTATTTTATACAGAGGGTTTAAGAACCATGGATCGGGGGGCAATTGTAGTCTTTTGCCGGCTTCCGGATGACTGGAATCCAAAAAAACCATGGCGGATACTTCATCTTGATACAATTGAGTGAAAATGCGGATGTAATGTCCTCCGTAGGAATGACCAGCCATAATGTAGGGAGGGGATTCTCCTGATAACTCCAAGAGCTTGTGCAATTCACGGGCCACGGTTTCCGGATTACGGGGAGCAGCGCCCATCTCACTGTATCCGATCCCTGCCCGATCGTACCGAACCACGCGAATGCTGTCTTTCAGGCCTTCACTGAGCCAATGATAATATTCTCCCGGTGCTCCCGCACCCGCTTCAATAACCAAGGTCGGTTTGTTGTTCTTTTCGCCGGTACCATGGATGTGCAATTTGAAGTCTCCAATGTCCACAAGTTCACCCGGAGGTTGGGGTTGGGGACTGAACAAACGAAAAACAAGACCGGTCAAGACGATCAGTACCACCAGAGATACCATTAATATACCGATCCATTTTAAAGCTTTCCAAAAAAATCTTAAAATACCTTTCATAGCCAATTACAGTTTGATTGATTCATTACAAACTTAAATGGACTAGGAATTGACAGAAAATTGTTTTGATGAAGCACCTGAAAAACGGCACACAAACACTTTGACCGTGACTAAGGCAATTCGGTGAAAAAAACTTGGTACTTGACGCAAAAATGCCGGTGTTGGCCAAGAAGATAAAAGGAAAGATCAATGAACAACTCGGTCGATTTTGGTTTTAATAAGAAAGAAGTACTTTTGCCTTTGGGCTTAAAGGTGCTTAAGCTAAGTATCTATTGTAGAAATTATTAATGAAAAGCGTTTACTATCAAAACTTATCTATGAAACAGATTTCCATCCTAACCTTGCTATTAGGTTTAATAGCTTTTGCCGTTCAGGCACAGAATCCAAATTTGAATTACAATAAGTTTAAACAGTTAAAGGAAGAGTTTCCGACTCCTAATGCCTATCGTACTGCTTCTGGAGCTCCTGGCCATGCTTATTACCAGCAAAAAGCAGACTACAAGATGAACATCAGGCTAGATGATGAAAAGCAGCGGATTTATGGAGACGAAGTGATTACTTACTTCAATAATTCTCCTGATGTACTGACTTATCTCTGGGTACAATTGGATCAAAATGTCAGAGCCAAAGATTCGAAGACCGTAAAAATACAATCCGGTGAAATCGATGGCCGAATGAGCTTTAGGCAATTGTCGAGAATGCATCATCCTTTTGATGGTGGGCATAACATTGAATACGTAAAAAATGCGGACGACAAGGATATGAAGCACCATATTGTGGGAACCATGATGCGCGTGGATCTGGATCAACCCTTGAAGCCCGGTGAAAATGTATCCTTCAAGGTGAAGTGGTGGTACAATGTTCCGTCCGGCGGTCGCGGCAAAGCGGAATACTTTGCGGACGACGATAACTACATTTATACCATTGCCCAGTTTTTTCCAAGAATGTGTGTTTACAACGAGGTAGAAGGATGGCAACATAAAGAATTTCTGGGAAGAGGGGAATTCACCTTGGTGTTTGGTGATTATGAGGTAAACATTACCGCTCCTGCGGATCACGTTGTCGCTGCTACGGGTACGCTACAGAACCCTAAGGACGTAATGACCAGTGAGCAACGCAAAAGAATGAATAAGGCTCGTAAGTCGACGGATACTCCGGTGATGATCGTAACGGAGGAAGAGGCCATTGAAAATGAAAAGGAAAAGTCCACCGAAGAGAAGACATGGACATTCAAAGCAGAAAATGTTCGTGACTTTGCTTTTGCTTCCAGCCGTAAATTCATCTGGGATGCGATGGCTCTGGAGCAAAATGGCAAAACCATCATGTGTATGTCTGCCTATTCAAAAGAGGGGTATAACCTTTGGAGCAAATTTTCTACGCGCGTGATTGCACACACCATCGAGGTATATTCGAGAATGACCTTCGACTATCCCTATCCTGTAGCCTGGTCGATCGATGGTAGTATGGGGATGGAATATCCCATGGTGGCTTTCAACTACGGCCGCACTGAAGCCGATGGTACTTACTCCGAGCGGATGAAGTACGGACACATTGGTGTGATCATTCACGAGATTGGACACAACTACTTCCCGATGATCGTTAATTCCGACGAGCGGCAGTGGACTTGGATGGATGAAGGGATCAATAGCTTTTTGGATGCGGTGGCTGGTCAGGAATGGGAAACGGATCACGACTGGGGCGCACAGCCGGCAAAGATCGTTTCTTACATGAGCTTACCCAAAAAGGACCTTTCTCCCATTATGACCAATTCAGAATCGGTGAAAAACTTTGGCCCGAATGCCTATACGAAGCCAGCAACCGCTTTATACATTTTGCGGGAGACCGTCATGGGCCGCGAGCTATTCGACATGGCTTTCAAAGAATATGCAAATCGCTGGATGTTCAAGCACCCGACGCCCGCTGATTTTTTCCGCACGATGGAAGACGCTTCCGGTATGGATTTAGATTGGTTCTGGAGAGGTTGGTTCTATTCTACAGATCACGTTGATCTGGGCATCAATGCGGTGAAATGGTTCCAGGTCAATACCAAAGATCCGGAAGTGGAGAAGACTTTGGCCAAAGCCAAGCGAGAAAAATCGCCTAAATACATCGGTGATCAGCGTTATGAAGCTATGGAGTCGTTGGTAGAGCGTGATCCTACCATGAAAGATTTCTACAACACTTATGATCCTCTCGATGTAACACCGGAAGATAAAGCTGCTTATGAGCGTTACCTAAGTACCCTATCGGCGGATGAGAAAGCGTTTCTGGATGCCGGCTACCACTACTATTCCATCAAATTCGACAATATTGGTGGTTTGGTAATGCCAATCATTCTTGAGTTCCAATTTGTTGACGGTACCTCTGAAACCGTAAGAGTACCCGTTCAGATTTGGCAGAAGGACAATGAACACGTCAATAAGGTATTTTTCTTTGAGAAAGAGGTAGAGAAAATCGTCCTGGATCCACTTTTGGAAACAGCGGATACCGATAGAAACAACAACTACTGGCCAGAAACCAGAGAACCTTCTCGTTTTGAACTGTTTAAAGGTAGTTCGAGACGTAGAGGTGGCAGTGGTGCCGGCAATCCAATGCAGCGCGCGATGCAACGCAAGCAGCAAAATAACAGTAGTAGTGGGAACTAATCATTCTCCTTTTTACGGATAGCCGATTTGGGTCGAAATGCCTTTATCACTTCTTCATTAGTCTCCAGATAAGGCCCTTCGATCAAATCAATGCAATAGGGAATAGCGGGGAAAATAGCATCCAGGCATTCGCGAATGGCCTTTGGTTTACCGGGCAAATTCACGATGAGGGTGCTATTCCTGATTCCGGCTGTTTGCCTGGATAGGATAGCGGTCGGCACATATTGTAGACTTACACGCCGCATTTGTTCACCAAATCCCGGCATCATTTTTTGACAAACTTGCTCCGTTGCTTCCGGAGTCACATCGCGCACGGCGGGTCCGGTGCCTCCGGTGGTAATGATCAGGCAGCAACCTTCTTCATCCGCCATGGTGATCATCTTTGCCGCAATTTGGTCTTGCTCATCAGGAATGATGGCATAATCGTATTCCCAATCGCTGATCAAATAATCCTCCAGCGTGGCTACTACCGCCTTTCCCGGAATATCCTCATAAAT
>JANQRV010000160.1 GCA_028284395.1 Saprospiraceae bacterium | reverse complement strand
TTCTATGGTTTCTATGGTTTCTATGGTTTCTATGGTTTCTATGGTTTCTATGGTTTCTATGGTTTCTATGGTTTCTGGAAGCGATTTCGACAAACGAATGCGTAAGGCCGCCAGCATCGTAGCATCACAGCAGCAGTAGCAACCACAGCAAAACAACACCAATCAAAGGTATGATAAAATTGATAGAATGTCCGAGGGATGCGATGCAGGGGTTAAAGCCGTTTATTCCAACCGAAGTTAAAGCACGATACATCAATCAATTGCTGAAGGTTGGTTTCGATACCATTGATTTTGGGAGCTTTGTCTCACCGAAGGCCATCCCGCAGATGCGGGACACTGCTGAAGTTTTGAGCCAATTGGAACTGGACCAAACGGATACCGGCTTGCTGGCGATCGTCGCTAACAAGCGAGGAGCACTGGCTGCCGTCGAGTTTGAAGAAATTGACTACTTGGGTTTTCCTTTTTCGCTATCTGAGACCTTCCAGCTGAGAAATACCAATGCTACGATTTTAGAAGCTGCAGAACGCGTTGCGGCCATTCAGGACATTTGTCTGGCAAAAGGGAAGAAACTGGTGGTATACCTATCGATGGGTTTTGGCAATCCGTACGGAGATCCCTGGAACGTGGACATTGTACAGCGGTGGGTTGATGTACTGGTGGAGATGGACATTAAGATCATGCAATTATCGGATACCATCGGAGTGGCAAATCCCGCCAATATCTCCTATCTCTTCAGCAATTTGATTCCACATTATGAGGGGGTTGAGTTTGGTGCTCATTTTCATACTACCCCCAATACCTGGGAAGAAAAGATAGCTGCGGCATACAGCAACGGTTGCCTTCGATTTGATGGTGCTATCAAGGGCTTTGGCGGATGTCCGATGGCCAAAGATGATTTGACCGGCAACATGCCGACCGAGCGCCTGGTGGAATACTTCAGCAAAACGGATGAGCAAATCAACATTGCCATTCCCACCTTTAAGGAGGCCATGGCCATGACGCCAGAAGTTTTCCCATAAAAAAAGCCCTTTCCTCGGAAGGAAAGAGCTTTTGTAATGATGCTAATGTAATATCTTCTTACATCATACCGGGCATTCCGCCACCTCCGTGCATGTGTCCGCCGCCGCCTGGAGCTTCAGCTTCTGGTTTTTCATTGATCACACACTCGGTAGTCAGAACCATACCGGAGATTGAAGCAGCATTTTCCAAAGCAATGCGCGTTACTTTGGTTGGGTCAATGACGCCTGCTTTCTTCAAGTCTTCGAATTTGTCGGTACGAGCATTGTATCCATTAGAACCACGGCTGTTCATAACTCTTTGTAGCACAACAGATCCTTCTACACCAGAGTTATTAGCAATAATGCGCAGTGGATATTCCAGTGCTTTTCTTACGATTTGAACACCAATGGTCTCATCTTCGTTAGCGCCTTTGAAGTTCTTAAGAGCAGCAATGGCGCGGATCAAAGCAACACCACCACCCGCTACGATGCCTTCTTCAACGGCAGCGCGTGTAGCGTGCAATGCATCGTCTACGCGATCTTTCTTTTCTTTCATTTCAACTTCAGTCGGCGCACCAACGTAAAGAACAGCAACACCACCTGACAATTTAGCCAGACGCTCTTGCAGTTTCTCGCGATCGTAATCAGAGGTAGTTGTTTCGATCTGTTGTTTGATCTGATTGATACGAGCTTGGATTTGCTCTTCGTTTCCTCCTCCGTTTACAATAGTTGTATTATCCTTGTCGACAGAGATCTTCTCACAACGACCCAGGTCTTCAAGGGTTACATTTTCTAGTTTGTATCCTTTTTCTTCGGAGATTACCGTACCACCGGTCAGGATGGCAATGTCTTCCAACATGGCCTTTCTGCGATCGCCAAAACCAGGTGCTTTTACAGCAACGATCTTGAGTTGAGCACGAAGACGATTGACTACCAAAACACCGAGTGCCTGGCTTTCAATATCTTCAGCGATGATCAACAACGGAGAACCAGCCTGTACTACTTTCTCCAAGATGGGAACGATGTCCTGCATGTTGGAGATTTTCTTATCGTGGATCAGTAAGTATGGATTTTCATACTCTGTGGTCATGTCTTCCGCATTGGTAACGAAGTATGGCGACAAGTAACCGCGGTCGAACTGCATACCCAATACTTCCTCAACGTAAGTATCGGTACCTTTTGCTTCTTCAACAGTGATGACACCATCTTTAGAAACGCGCTTCATCGCATCAGCGATCAAAGAGCCGATTTCTTCGTCGTTATTGGCAGAAACAGAACCTACTTGCTTGATTTTTTCGAAATCGTCTCCGATTACTTCTGATTGGTCAGCAAGATTCTTAATCACTTCTTGAACTGCTTTGTCGATACCGCGCTTCAAGTCCATTGGATTGGCACCTGAAGTCACGTTTTTCAAACCAGCATTGATCATGGCTTGCGCCAAAACAGTGGCAGTAGTAGTTCCATCACCGGCGATGTCGGCAGTTTTGGAAGCTACTTCCTTTACCATTTGAGCTCCCATGTTTTCTACTGGGTCTTCTAGTTCAACTTCTTTGGCAACTGTTACTCCGTCCTTAGTGATCTGAGGCGCACCAAAACTCTTCTGAATAACGACATTACGGCCTTTGGGGCCAAGTGTTACCTTCACAGCATTAGCGAGTGCATCGACACCGTCGCGCAATTTTTCTCTGGCGTCTCTATCAAAGCTAATTTCTTTAGCCATATTGGATCTTGTTTTTTTGTTTACAAATGAAAGGTAAAATAAAAGGGTGGGTCTTCATCTGAAAGACGATTCCGGTCCATTAAAGGATGATGAGAATATCGTCTTCCCGCATGATCAATAAATCTTCGCCATCGTGGTGTAATTCTTGGCCTGCATATTTTCCATACAAAACTACATCACCGATCTGAACATTCATCAGATTTCCATCTTTACCGGGGCCTACAGCAACAACTTCTCCTCTTTGAGGCTTTTCTTTAGCTGTATCTGGAATGATAATTCCCCCCTTAGTTGTCTCTTCTGCGGATGCAGGTTTGATAACTACTCTGTCATTGATGGGCTTCATATTCAGCTATTTTAATTTTAAGAAATGTTAACAAATAATTATAGTCAACCATCTACTATCATA
Source organism: Saprospiraceae bacterium (assembly GCA_028284395.1). Taxonomy (GTDB): domain Bacteria; phylum Bacteroidota; class Bacteroidia; order Chitinophagales; family Saprospiraceae; genus JANQRV01. The sequence goes on along the minus strand of JANQRV010000160.1, from coordinate 17,123 downwards.
CCTTATGCCAAATCGAATTTTATGACATTTTTGCAGAAAAAAATTGCTTGTTGGTCTATTTTGACAATTTAACAGCATGATTGCTGTCGTTTCTTTGACAAAATGACAAGCGCCGTTGTTGAGTGAAGCGGAGAAATACGGAAAGTGTTAAAAGAATGGAATTGATCTTGGTCAGGAGGGGCAAGACAAAAAATAGGCCCTTCAACGGACGAATCCTTTAAAAGGGCCTATTTCAATATACAATTAAATGATTATCTTATAGTGAGCACAAAGAGCGACCGTCGTTGTGCATACTTTTCGATTAAATTATTGAGACAATAGTTGCTCTCCAGCTGTTCCACCGGCTCCAACCATCCACGTAGTGATGATGCAAAGTGCAAACAATGCGATCGCCAAACCCCACGTCAGTTTTTCAATGAAATCAGCTGAGCGCGATGCTCCGAACATTTGATTGGCCTGCGTTCCGCCGAAGGTTGAGTCTACCCCGCCACCTTTTGGATTCTGAATTAAAACAGCTCCCATCAGGAGGATAGAAACCAATGCTATTAAAACTACCATTCCCGTCTTCATTACTACGATATTTTATTAAGATGTTTAATTTTTTCCGCAAAGAAAGTACTTTTTTCAGGAAAAATCAAAATTAAGCGTTCGTACATTGCAATTGCCTTCTTGTACTGATGTTGAGAAGTGAGTAATTCCGCCAGTGTTTCGGAGGCTATTTCCTCATTCTCACTAATGCTTTTTTCGACGATTTCGCCTACGTATTCTTCTTCGTCGTCGTCTTCAACTATTTCAAATTGAGGCGTTTTAGCCCCGGATCTCTTTAAGGTTTTGGCTTTAGGAGTGTCGGGTGATCCCACTTCATTTTCTTCTTCGTCGTCGTCGTCTTCCTGGCCAGCAATTTCGAACAAAGGATCCGCTTCATCCGTCGCTATCTCAGGAGAAGAGAAAGTGGATGGATTGGGGTCCAGTATGATGGTTTTGGTGGTCAGGGTTTTGCTGTAGGCAACCAAAAAATCGATCAATCGATCTTCGATCTCGAACGGTACGCTTCTTGCCGGAGTGGCATCGAGGATTTTTTCGAGAATGGATTGGCCATTGGCGGCATCCTCTTCCGGCATCAATTGATTGGGCCCGGCAAATGGCGTATCGTGGTCGGGCGTATCGCTGACCGAACCTTCAAAGTACGACGATGATTCTACCAGTTCATTGAGGAGTTCGTGTTCGGATTCTTCATCGGAAAGCTCTGACTCCAGTACGTCATCGAAAATCGAATGCGCGTGGTGGGTGCCATGTTCTTCTACGTGGGTAGCTTGAACGACCTTTTGAAGTGTTTTTTGAGATTGTGGGATGGGTTGTAACTCCAAACTTTCTTCACTTTCCTCCTGATCCGGGTTATTGATCTTATTGAATAAAAACTCCCGGTTGGTGGCGTAGGTAGAAACAGTGGCCAACAACTGTTGGTGGTCTCCACCTTCCCGGTCGCTATTCTGCAGGTTTTTTTCCAGTATCAGATAGTGTAAGTTTTGACAGTAGGGGTGCTCGCTGATCATTTGCTGCAGCTCCTGAACGGACATCTCATCCAACGCAGCGTAAGGACCGCTCAGTAAGGTGGTATTTTGGTTAATCATCAACTATAACGGCTTTCTCTGTAAAATGAACTCATTAAGTTACGAATATCCGGTCATATGCGCAAATGCATCATTTGAATCAGACCAGATCCTCTTCGCGCCAGTCTTTGGATTTCTGTTTTTCGAGCTCTCGTAATTCCAGTTGCTCATCAGAAATTTCGCTGACATCGACCCCCTTTTTCTGCTGAAGCCTTTGAATTTCTTTGGCCAATTCCTTGTCTTCCCAATCGGAAGACAGGATTTGATTGAAGGGGAGTCCAAATACGGAGAAGTAGTGAATCAGTAAGCCAACACCCCAGGGAAGCAGCGGGAAAAAGAACCAGAATTCACCGTCCCAAGTCACAAAATTCATCACCATAAAAAAGATGGCCATTGCAATATACGTACTGAGGTGTCCGTAAAACCCTTTCTTCTCTTCTACTCTTTTTTTTGCTTTCTTCATTAACTTTTCGTCCATGACTGCGGGATTAGATTATCGGGATTTATTTGAAAAAATAAATTTAACGGATAATTTTGACGAGCTATTTTTGATCATTGCTTAAATATATTGATTTAAATTAAATGTTCCAATAGGCCAAATGTCACTATTCAAATCTTCAATATTACGCATCGGATGGAGTTCGAAAAAATAATACAGGAAATAAAAAATGGTAAATTCCGACCTATATACTTTTTACACGGTCCCGAATCATATTTTATAGACCAGATCACTGATTTAATCGAAGAGCATGCGTTGACGGAGTCGGAGAAAGCTTTCAATCAGACCATTTTTTACGGGAAGGAAGCGGATCATCTGGCGGTGGTGGATACCGCCCGACGGTATCCGATGATGGCAGAGAGACAGTTGGTCATCGTCAAGGAAGCGCAGGACATGAAGGGATTGAAGGATCTGAAGTCGTATGTGGAAAGGCCCGCTGAAACCACCATTTTGGTGCTCTGCCACAAGCATAAAAAATTTAACTTCAACTCGTCTTTCGGGAAATTGCTGAAGTCAAAGACGCTGGTTTTCGAGGCCAAATCCTTGTACGATAACCAAATGCCGGATTGGATCATCAATTACTTGAAAAGCAAACACCTGAAAATTAATCCGGTAGCGGCCAACCTGATTGCCGAATACTTAGGAAAAAACCTCGCCAAGGTGGCCAATGAAATGGAGAAACTGGTCATTAATTTGGAAAAAGGGGCGGAAGTAAATGAACAGGTCATCGAAGAAAATATTGGCATCAGTAAGGACTATAATCTTTTTGAATTGCAAAAAGCCCTCGGTAAAAGGGAAGTGGTCAAAGTCAATAAAATTGTGCAGTACTTTGCCGCAAACCCGCGCAAGAATCCCATCCAAGTGGTCATCGGTTCTCTGACCACCTACTTTTCTAAGATCTACATCTTACATTTTGTAGCAAAAAAAGGAGAAAAAGAGATACTGGAAGCACTTAAATTGAGATCGGCTTTCTTTTTGAGAGAGTATAAGGCCGCCGCCAAGAATTTTTCGTTGCCACAAACTGAAAAGGTCATTCACCTCCTGAAGGAGTACGACCTTAAATCAAAAGGAGTGGGGTACAACAGTGTAGGAAAGAAAGATGGAGCGTTGTTGCGAGAACTGGTGTGGCGGATTTTACATTGAGGATTGAAGGCGGATTTAGGAATCAACCGGGGGTGTTTGCGGCGGAAATTTCACGAATTAAAAATATTTTTTGCGGGAGGGAGGATTTTTCAAGAAGAATTATATCTTTGGACCAAGAAATTAAATATTTATGAAATTTATAAATAATATTTGGTGGTGGCACAGTCATGATTCGGACACTCGGGTGAGGTGACCTGCCATTATTATTTATAACAGAAACGGCTTGTCGAATCGCTCGGCAAGCCGTTTCTGATTTTAAATCCGGACCTATGACATCCAGATCGCATGTGCCTCTTAAGAAGAGGAGAAAAATACCGATCAAAGTAAAAGTGCGGCGTTACCTTTCAGATATGGTTACGCCGGTCAACTTGTACCTGCGTTTTCGGGATCATTTTACCAATCCCGTGTTGCTGGAAAGCAATGATACACATTCCAAAGAGGATCTTTTCTCTTTTCTCGGTCTGGAGCCAATTGCGACCTTCGAAGTGTCCAATGGCATCATCCGAACCGAATTGCCGGGACATTCCGTCGAGGAAAACAAAGTTGTTGGCACCCAGGATGTCCCGGATCATTTGCAATCTTTTGTACAGTCGTTCGAATTGGATTACGAGTCGCCTTACAGCGGCTTCAATGGTCTTTTCGGCCACACCAGTTTTGATGGTGTACAGTATTTTGATACTTTGAAATTTGACGCGGGCAAACGGAAAATAGAAATTCCGGATATCCGCTACAGTGCTTACCGCTTTGTGATCGCGATCAACCATTTCCGGGACGAACTCTACCTGTTGGAGAACATTCCGGAAGGAGAAAGCTCCGAGATTGAGAAAGTAGAATCATTGATCAAGGATAGAGTTTATGAGACCGGCAATTTTCAAGTGGTGGGAACGGAAGAAAGCAATTTGACCGACGATGAATTTAAGGAATTGGTTCGCTTGGGGAAACACCATTGTCAAAGAGGGGATGTGTTCCAAATCGTCTTTTCCCGACAGTTTTCACAGCGTTTCCAAGGCGATGATTTCCAGGTTTACCGGGTGTTGCGTTCCATCAATCCTTCTCCATACCTGTATTATTTCAACTATGGTGACTTCAGTATCTTTGGCTCCTCTCCGGAGTCGCAGATGGTGATTCGGGGACAGGTGGCAAGAGTGAATCCCATCGCCGGTACCTATCGCCGTACGGGCAATGACCTCGAAGATGCTAAAAGCGCTGCGGACCTGGCCGATGACCCAAAAGAAAACGCCGAACACATCATGTTGGTGGATTTGGCCCGAAATGATTTGGGGCGTCACGCCACCAACGTGCGGGTACAGGACCTCAAAGACATTCAGTTTTTTAGTCACGTGATCCATTTGGTGTCTACCGTCGAAGGCGATTTGCCGGAAGATGCCAATCCCATCCAGATTTACGGCGATACTTTTCCGGCCGGTACCTTATCCGGCGCTCCCAAGTACAAAGCCATCGAGTTGATCAATCAATACGAAAACCAGAATCGGGCTTCGTATGGCGGTGCACTGGGGTACATCGATTTTAATGGTGACATTCTTCATGCCATTGTCATCCGATCTTTCCTCAGCAAGGATCAGGTGCTGTATTACCAGGCCGGCGCCGGCATCGTGGTAGCCAGCCAGGAGGAAAATGAATTACAAGAAGTCAATAATAAGCTGGGTGCTTTGAAAAAGGCGCTGATTGAAGCCGAAAAAATATAATAGATGAACGTCCTAGTATTAGACAATTACGACTCATTTACCTTTAATCTGGTTCAGTACATCGAAGAAATGCTGGAACGAAAGGTGACGGTGTTTCGAAATGATGAGATTTCGCTTGAAGAAGTAAATGCCTATGATATCATCGTGCTTTCTCCGGGACCGGGCTTACCTTCTGAATCGGGCATCATGCCCGCTCTCCTGCAAAAGTATGCGTCTTCGAAGGCCATTCTCGGAGTGTGCCTTGGGCATCAAGCCATCGGTGAGGCATTTGGGGCAGAACTGGAAAACCTCGATCAGGTGTATCACGGTCTGGAGACCGAAATGAAGATCCTGGCGCCGGCAGACCCCTTGTACCAGGATGTTCCCCAGCACTTTATGGCTGGCCGTTATCACTCCTGGGTAGTCCGGAAAGATTCGATTCCGACCTGCCTGGAAACGACGGTAGAAGATGAATGGGGGCGGGTGATGGGCTTCCGGCATCGCGACTTCCGGGTATGGGGCGTGCAGTATCATCCGGAGTCGATCATGACGGTGGAAGGGAAGCGGATTTTGCGGAATTTTTTTGAGTATTGTGTGGGGTGAGTGATTCAAATATTTAGTTATGACGATATTGGAAAAAATAGTGGCTTACAAGCGGGAGGAAGTGGCTCGTAATAAGGAGTTGGTGAGTATTGAAACATTGGAGCAATCTCTTTACTTTGCCCTGCCTTGTCTGTCTTTAAAGCATTTCTTGCAACATCCGGAGAAGTCGGGTATTATTGCCGAATTTAAACGGAAATCTCCTTCCAAAGGCGATATCAATACTCATTCTACGGTGGAGGAAGTGACCATGGGATACAGCCAGGCCGGAGCTTCCGGGCTTTCCGTACTTACGGATGAGCATTTCTTTGGTGGATCTGATGAAAATTTGAAAAGAGCGCGCCGGGTCAATTTTACGCCCATCCTGCGCAAGGAATTCATCATTGACGAATACCAATTGTTTGAGGCAAAATCGATCGGCGCCGACGTCGTTCTATTGATTGCCGAATGTCTTTCGGCAGCACGTGTGGAAGCCTTGGCTCGACAGGCGAAGCAGCTGGGCCTGGAAGTATTGATGGAAATTCACTCGGAAGAGGAATTGAGCAAATGCAATGAATACATCGATGTAGTAGGTGTTAACAACCGGAATTTGAAAAACTTTACGGTTAGCATTGAAACTTCTATTCGATTGTTCGATAAAATATCAGATGAGTACGTCAAAATATCGGAGAGCGGTATTTCCAATCCGGATACCATCATCCAGTTAAAGAAAGTAGGGTTCCAGGGCTTTTTAATCGGGGAACACTTCATGAAACAGGAATTTCCGGATCAGGCTTGTGCCGCATTTATTCAACAAGTTAGGCAGGGCCTAGTTTAGTTCAGATAATACGATCAATTATGAGAGTAAAAGTTTGTGGGACGACAGATCCCGAAAATATTGAAGCACTGTTGTCTTTGCCGATCGATTACATTGGGTTTATCTTTTACAATAGATCCAAGAGATACATTGGCAAAAAAAATCTGGGGGAGTGGATTCAGGAGCATACCGACCTTTTTGGGGATGTCAAACGCGTTGGAGTATTCGTCAATGCTGAAGTGGATGAAATCCTGAATATGATCCACGACTATCAGTTGGACTACGTTCAGCTACACGGTAACGAAAGTGCAGAGTACTGTGCCGAGCTGAGGTCATACTGGGAGATTAGCAGTATTCGAAAGGCAAAAGTGATCAAGGCTTTTCCCATCGATGAGGACTTTGACTTTGAGCTTACACGACCCTATGAAGGCAAGTGTGAACTGTTCTTATTCGATACGAATGGAGAACACCATGGTGGCAATGGCATCACCTTCGACTGGTCCATTTTGGAAAACTACAACGGTCCTACCCCTTTCCTGCTGGCCGGTGGAATTGACTCGGGTATGGAGGAGGCCATTCGGAATCTTTCATTGCCCCAGCTGATTGGCGTTGATATCAACAGTAAGTTTGAATTAGAGCCGGGATTGAAGGATGTCGAAAAGGTGAAATCTTTCACTGACTTATTGAATCCCGTATAGGATAAAGGCGGGTCTTGAACGATAAAGACCACCGCCGCATAAAACAAATATAAATACGAACGAATAATGGTAGCAGTAGACACCCATGGCTATTATGGCGAATTTGGTGGGGCATTTATTCCCGAGATGCTTTATCCAAACATTGAGGAATTAAAGACCAACTATTTAACGATCACCAATGAGCCTTCCTTCGAAAAGGAATTTCGTCAGTTGCTGAAAGATTACGTGGGACGCCCGTCTCCACTCTATTACGCCCAGCGGCTTTCGGAGCATTATCAGACGAATATTTATTTGAAGCGGGAAGACCTCAATCATACCGGGGCACATAAGATCAACAATACGATCGGCCAGATTCTTTTGGCGCAAAGACTCGGGAAGACCCGGATTATTGCCGAAACGGGAGCCGGTCAGCACGGTGTTGCAACGGCCACCGTTTGTGCACTGATGGGGATTCAATGCATTGTATATATGGGCGCCGTTGACATCGAACGACAAGCGCCGAATGTGCAACGCATGAAGATGTTGGGTGCCGAGGTTCGTCCGGCCCACAGCGGGAGCAAAACTTTAAAAGATGCGACCAATGAGGCCATCCGGGATTGGATCAATAATCCGGTCGACACGCATTACATCATCGGTTCGGTGGTAGGACCGCATCCGTATCCGGATATGGTTGCGCGATTTCAATCCGTGATCAGCGAGGAAATGCGATGGCAGTTGAAAGAAAAGACCGGAAGGGAGCAGCCCGACATCGTCATTGCCTGTGTCGGGGGCGGTAGCAATGCAGCCGGTGCTTTCTACCACTATTTGAACGAGGAAAGTGTCCGACTGGTCGCAGTAGAGGCGGCAGGCTTGGGTATCGACAGTGGAGAATCCGCCGCCACCAGCGTATTGGGTAGCAAAGGAGTGATCCACGGTAGCCGAACCCTCCTGATGCAAACGCAGGATGGTCAGATTGTTGAACCTTATTCTATTTCTGCCGGACTGGATTATCCGGGAATCGGACCATTGCATGCGCATCTGATTGCCACCGGTCGGGCTGAAGCCATCAGCATAACGGATGATGATGCACTAAAATCTGCCTACTTTCTTTCCAAGATTGAAGGCATCATTCCCGCTTTGGAAACTGCCCATGCTTTCGCGGCCTTGGATGTCATGAAATACCGGAAGGAAGATCAGATCGTGGTTTGCCTCTCCGGACGGGGAGATAAGGACCTCAATACCTATATCAAACATTTTGATCGCTTTAAAGACTAGAATTGTTTAGCATGAACAGATTGGAAAAACTATTTGCCGACAAGCAGGAGAATATTCTCAATATTTATTTTACGGCCGGTTATCCCGGGTTGGAGGATACCGCCTCCATCATTCAGTCGCTGGACAAGGCGGGAGTGGATCTGATCGAAGTGGGGATGCCCTATTCCGATCCGTTGGCCGATGGACCTACCATTCAGGAAAGTGGTCAAGTGGCCTTGAAAAACGGTATGACATTGCCGATCCTCTTCGAACAAATTGCCGGCATCAGGCAGCATACCGAAATTCCATTGGTCTTAATGGGTTACTTCAACCAGGTCATGCAGTACGGTGAAGAAGCCTTTCTGGCCAAATGCCGGGAGGTAGGCGTGGATGGATTGATCTTGCCGGATCTGCCGCTGCGAGAATACGAAACCTACTTTCAAACTTTGGTACAACGGTTTGGTTTGAGCATGAGTTTCCTCATTACGCCGCAGACCAGCGAGGAACGCATCCGAAAAGTGGATGAACTGAGCCAGGGGTTTGTCTATATGGTTTCGAACGATTCCATTACCGGTGCCAAGAGAGACATTACCGGACGACAGGTCGCCTATTTCGAGCGGATCAATAACATGCAACTCAAGAATCCCCGGCTGATCGGTTTTGGAATCTCCAACAACGAGACTTTCAGTACAGCCTGCCGATATGCCAACGGTGCCATTATCGGAAGTGCCTACATAAAGGCTTTGGCAAAAGGTGGACAGATCGAGGAAACGACGAGTGCATTCGTTCGGATGATTAAGGGTAATTGACCCTTTTTTTCGTATAATAGGCTAGAATCGAAAACGAAAACCATTTTCATGAATATTTATCGACTACTTGCGATCGTCGCCATCGGCCTGGTCGGTTTGAATACCGTTCTGGCCCAATCCGACAAACCGGAAGGGTATCAGCTTCTGGTGGATGTTAACTTCGATGACAAAACCGCTCTGGAAGGCTTTCAAATGACGGATCCTTCGGCCTGGAGGATCGGAGAGAATAATGGGAGTCGAACACTGGAGCTATTCGGTGCCAGCGAATACAAGCCTAAAGTCAGGTCTCCGAGGAATATTGCCATGTTGAATGGTAGGAAGTTTGGCAGTTTTATCCTCGAATTGGATATGAAACAAACCGGAAGGGAATATGGGCATCGCGACCTCTGCCTCTTTTTCAACATGAAAGATCCGGCCAACTTTTACTACGTACACATGGCTTCCGTTGCCGACCCCCATGCCCACAACATCTTTCTCGTAAATGATGCACCCAGGGTCGCCATTGCCAGCCGGACAACGGATGGGGTCGATTGGGGACAGGGGTGGCACAAGGTCAAGATCGCGCGCAATGTCGAAGAGGGGTCCATCAAGGTTTATTTTGACGATATGGATCAACCGATCATGGAAGCGGTCGACCAACACTTTGATGCCGGTTACATCGGTTTTGGTTCCTTTGACGATACGGGAATGATCGACAATATTAAGATTTGGGGACCTGAGGCGAAACAAGCCGACTCCTTCTTTCCCAGAAGGTAGGGTTAGGCTTCATCCCAGGTGCTCATAATTTCGATGACGAGACCGATGGCAATTTCCCAGGCATCCCGAACGGTATCGGAGTATCGATCTCCCAACTCCTCCGCTATGGTTTCCAGTAGGATTTTTTGGACGACCGGATAGAGGTCTTTGGTGACACCGTATTGGACGTGGTCTTTCCCCAGTTTGCGCAATCCCAATTGGAGATATTCCGGTCTGCTGAGGGAGTAGACAATGCCACTGAGCATGTGGGTGAGCAATCGTGCCTGGTCGGTCATATTCGACTTGAATAAACGCCTTAGATGCGGTGCTACCCGAAAGACTTTGTCGTAAAATTTTGTCGCAAAATCCAGTTCGTTCTGCAGCAGGTAATCCAGGGTGGCTTGTACTTCCAAATGTACATCGACCTTGCTGAAACCACGTACTTCCAAGAGTTGAAACGCTTCTTCTTTTCCTTTGAGATTGACTATCGGTGTTTTTCCAACCTGGAGTGTATCGCTGGGGATGTGGCTGTGGAGGTCTTTCGAAATCAGGAGATTGGTATTGGTGCTCCGGGTTTGGCCCTGAATGCGACTGGTAATGTTAACTGGGTCTCCCAGTACGCAAAACTGTTTGTGTTTAGGGTGACCAATGTGACCGAGATAGGCCTGGCCGAAGTGAATGCCAATACCTACTTTGAATTCGACGTCGAAATCTTTTAGTTCGATCCGGTTGAGTCGCTCTACCGCATAGATCATGCCGAGGCCGGCCCGAACGGCATCGATGCAGTTTTTTTCTTTGGTTCCCCCTCCGGTGCCAAACAAACCGATGATCTCATCCCCGACGTATTGATAGATGATACCGTTGTTCATCAGGATCGGGTCGCCGAGAATGGTAAAAAAGCGATTGAGCATATGGGCCATATCAAAGGTGAGGTTCTTGGCGGTAATGCTGGTGAAGTTGCGCATATCGCAAAAGAGGATGGCAATGTCTCTCTCTTCGCCGACGCCGTCGGGAACGGTTTCCAGCTGTAATTTACTCACTTCAGCACTCGACCAGACCAGACGTTGAATGGTGATGTCGCCCTTTGGAAAGGTTTGGCAGGCCAGCCGAATCGACGGGTCCCATCTTCGTTTGGCGGCAATGGCGTGTTCGAGGGTCGTGCGGGGGGAGAGGTTTTTCAGTCCTTCTACCACCCGGACCCGACAAGTCGTACATCGACCACTGCCACCGCATTCGTGTAGATGAGCAATTTTATTTTCTATGGATAGATCTAGGAGGCTGGCACGGGGATTAGTGGATTCAACGATTTGATTGATACCGGTGTACTCAATAAACGCCATGATATGGGTTGGGTTTAATTAGATTCAATTTACGCAAAATTGAAGGTAACCCAAACCATTGATGAGTGAATAACCGGTCTAACTGATTGCGACTCCTACTTATTGAGATCGTGGCTGGAAAGCGATTTAGCTAAACCAGCTTCGGAGAATATCCAAACCATTGGCGTAAAGCACCAGGCTGATGATAAAAATGAAGCCAGCCATAGTGGCATATTCGAGGAACTTATCACTTGGCTTGCGGCCGGTCACAACCTCGTACAAAAGGAACATCACGTGTCCTCCATCTAAGGCTGGAATGGGCAATAAATTCATGAATGCCAGTATCAATGACAGGATGGCCGTCATGGTCCAAAACCGTTCCCATTGCCATACATTGCCGAACATGGAGCCGATCGTTCCAAATCCACCGAGGCTTTCGGAAGCCTTGATCTTGCCTTTGAACATCTGCCCAAAGGCCTTGAATTGGTCGGTCAGAAAACCCCATCCTTTGACTACGCCGGCCGGCAATGCCTGAGCCAGACTGTACTCTTGGGTGGCGGTTCCAAGGATGACCATGGGACTATAGGGGAAAATCCCCACCTGGCCGGTTTCTGTAACCGTCATGCTGACTAAAACTGTATCCCGCTCTTCTCTCAGGACGGTAACCTCGACGGGTTTGCCTTTATTTTGGAAAGCCAGTTCGCGAAAATCATTGAAGTAGGGTGTCGGTATGCCATTGAGCGCGATGATCTTATCATCGATCTTCATATCCGAACGGTCGGCCGGCGAATCGGGTACAAACTTTCCGGCTACAAAAGGATAACGAGGCATAAACAACATCTTATCCTTGTTTTCGTGACGCGATAATATATCGACGTATTCGGGGTCGATGGAAATGTCTACTTCACGGCCATCCCTTTCCACTTTTACGGAAGATACATTGTTGATGACAATCTCCCGTACAACGACCCGGTCATTAAATTTTTCGAATGGTTTTCCTCCCACCGAAACAATTTTATCGCCGTTCTTAAATCCCATTTCCAGACCCAGCGAGTCGGCGAAAATACCGTATTTTACATTTTCATTCGGCAAGTATTCCTCGCCCCAAACAAATAGGACCATGCCGTAGAGGAAAAAGCCGAGAATGAAGTTTACCGTAACTCCCCCCAACATAATGATGAGTCTTTGCCAGGCCGGCTTGGACCTGAATTCCCAGGGCTGCGGAGGCTGCTTCATTTGTTCTTTGTCGAAACTCTCATCGATCATTCCGGAAATCTTGACGTAACCGCCGAGCGGTAACCAACCGATACCGTATTCCGTATCTCCCCGTTTTATCTTGAACAGTGAAAACCAGGGATCGAAAAAAAGATAGAATTTCTCCACCCTTGTGTTGAACCATCGGGCAGGAAAAAAGTGTCCCATCTCATGCAAAACGATGAGTATCGAAAGACTTAACATCAACTGCCCCGCCATTATTAAATAATCCTGGTAACCCATTAGTCTGTGATAAATTGTTATTTAAACTCTTCTAACTAACAGAAGAAAAACGATTCTTGTTTGACAAATGCGTGCGCAAAGGTAGAATTTTATGTGTTTTATTTCTAATGGTTTTGAATTATCTTTCGGCTTTCTCCGCGTCCAAACTCCAGAAAATGCAGTTATTCTACGCTGATAATAGAACAGCTGATGTCATCGTTTTGGATGAGTCCGAATCGAAGCACTGCGTACAGGTCTTGAGAAAGAAACCTGGCGATGATGTATTGGTTTTGGACGGCAAAGGGGGATGGTTCAGGACTACCTTGATGGAGGCGCACAAACGGAAATGCGTTTTAGCGGTCAAAGAAGAAAAGTATGCCGAACTACCGGCGGCCCAACTTCACATTGGAATTGCACCGACTAAAAACATTTCCAGAATGGAGTGGTTTGTTGAAAAAGCAACGGAGTTGGGCATTCGAGAAATAAGTCTGCTACAATGCCAGCGTTCGGAAAGAAAAGTTGTAAAAGTTGAGCGTTTGCAGCGCATTGCAATAGCTGCTATGAAACAATCATTAAATTTACACTTACCTGAAATCAACGAATTGCAGCCCTTCGGTTCCTGGATAGAAGCCCTCGGTAGCGATGATCGCAAGCTTATAGCGCATTGCATGCCCGGCAAAAAGCGACATCTGAAACATGCATTAATGGCGGGCGAGAATGCCATTCTTTTGATCGGGCCGGAAGGGGACTTTTCCGAAGTGGAGGTGTCTTTAGCCAAGATGCATGGTTTTGAGGAGATCAGTCTGGGTAAAAGCCGTCTGCGTACGGAGACAGCAGCTGTTGCTGCAAGTGTATTCTTTAATTGGCAAAATGATTTGGAATGAAAAAATTCATGTTCTTGTTGGTAGCCGTCATTTGTTTATCGGCTACTAACCGCGAAGAAGGTACCCTTAACCTGGCGCTCCTGAAGTACAATGGGGGAGGAGACTGGTATGCCAACCCTACGGCTTTACCTAATCTTGCCGCCTTTTGCAATGAGACGCTGAATACCAACTTTGGGCCGGAGTACGAGGTGGTAGACGTGGGAAGCGTAGAGATTTTTAATTTTCCATTTGTGCATATGACCGGCCATGGTAATGTGATCTTTTCCGATTTGGAAGCCGCCAATCTGCGTAATTACCTGATCGGAGGCGGATTTCTCCACATTGACGATAACTATGGCATGGATCCTTATGTGCGCGTTGCCATGAAAAAGGTATTTCCGGAACTGGAACTGGTTGAGCTGCCCTTCGAGCACGAGATTTATCACCAAAAGTATGAATTCAACAGCGGCCTGCCTAAGATTCACGAGCACGACAAGAAACCACCACAGGGGTTCGGCCTGCTCTGGGAGGGCCGACTGGTTTGTTTTTACTCATATGAAGCCGATCTAGGAGATGGTTGGGAAGACGAAGACGTCCATAAAGATCCCTTTGAACTGCGGGTACAAGCCCTTAAAATGGGGGCCAATATGATTCAATATGTTTTTGGTAGAGAGTAGCTGACTCAGCTATTCCCAAATGACATTGCGCGCCTTCTTAATGTAGCTTTTAACGTTGATCCAAAAGGCGATGAATAGGTAGATGAGGATGGGAGAACCCAATCCGACGAATGAAAGATATATAAAATATAGTCTGACCCGAGCGGATGCCAAACCGATCTTCTCTCCCAGGTAGCTGCATACCCCAAATGCCGACCTTTCCAGTAGGAATTTTATATTTTTCATGGGGCAAAGATATTAAAAAGAGTAGTCATAATAAAAAAAGGGCGTCAAAGACTTCAAGTCCCGACGCCCATCAACCTATACTATTGTATTATCCCATGTACATTCCTTGTTAGCAGGTGTTTAATACCCATTCTCTGAGTCGCAAAGGACGACTTTGCGACCAGATGACGGAAGTTTAAACCTACCGTTTCAATCATTTCTTTGCAGTAGCTTTCACCTGTTTGATCTTCGGCTTAGCAGTATTATACTTGCTAAAATCATTCTTCACGTAGAGCGTCGGTTTGGTGATGGCCTCTCGGTCGGATTTGTCGTTGGAGTTAGCAAATACAACATAAGTACCGATAGAAGCGAATACGAACAATGCAATCAAAAGGATGTTTTCTACAGATTTATTATTACGTTTCATAATGAATATCTTTTTTTGTTAGGAGAAAAGGTTATCAGTCTGATTATCAGTCATGAAGACCGTCAATCAGTTGGTTTGAGGACATAGCTCGCCCCGGCGGGATCAGGTCCGGACACTGTCTCGCCAATCGTTGAAAAAGTACTTTCAGGGCATGCGATTCCCCGGCTGACGGAACTTCGAAAAGCTCCGACGGCAACAGAAAATGTTTAATGATAAAATGAAAAATGGGGGGTAAACGTAGGGGGTATCCAAGGTATACCTCTCCCAGGAACAAACCAATGGTTTATTTACCAACAGAGATAGGTCTTTCAGGACCGAACCTGTTGTTCAGCACTTGGAACATCCGTTCCGTACTTGGGTAACTTCTAACTCAAGGGAAATTCCTGCAGAGTGGTTGCTCTCATCACCAAAGTGGTGGTTGCAGGAGTAATAGACAATACCAAGGAATGGACAGAGATTTGAAGAAGATTTGTAAAAGAGTCCTCATAATTTAATAGTGTTTCATGTTGAGATAAAAAATATATAGGTATCACTCGTAAAACCCGCTCCGTAGAGCTGATTTTTGTTTTTACACATAGGGGGATCGTACCCGGATCAGACCGACAAGGACGTAGGAGTCACGTTAGTGACGACACGGTCGATCGACAAAACCTGAGTCGATCCAATTCCCCCTTAGGGAATCCATAATAAATTTGGTGTTGAAAAGTGTTGAAAGTGTTCTGATTGAAATGGTGTTCGCAGAAGCGTATGGAAATTTTTTGTGTCAACCCGGTGGCTTGGTGGTTGATGACTCAAATGTAATAAAAATATACATATAAAAAAAAATAATGTATAATTTTTTTTCTGCCAACCATTTCAATGATCATAATGTACACTTCAATAATTTCAAAGACTGTGCCTAAAATTGAAAAGGGCTTGGAAAAATATTAAAAAAAATTCAAATACTTTCTTAAGTATTTGATAAACAACGTAATAAAATATTTTATTTTTTTTCATTAGTCTTGTTCAGCAATAAGAAGTGATGCTATGAAATTTAGATTTTTGTACTGATCCCCGCCTGACCGATCAGTCGGGCAGGAAGGAACGCCCGCAGCCTACAATTGCAACTCATCAATAATGATACTGGTTTTGGAGGAACCATAGTCAGAAATTTTATCGATGAATTTCACTAAGTGGGCATTGTTTTTCAAGTGTACCAACAGAATCATACAATCATCTCCGGTCACGCGGTAGCAAAATTGAATTTCCTCGAATCTTTTGTAAGCTTTGTAAAAGGCTTCGACCTTGGAAAAATGAAGCTTTAGTGTGATGATGGCTTGAATATGGATGCCCAGCCGCTCCGGGTTCACGTGGACCGAAAACCCTTTGATGGTTTCATCCTGGACCATTTTCTGTACGCGTTGTCCAATCGCCGTCGGAGTAAGGCCGATCTCTTTGGCAATCGAGGAATATGGAATTCTGCCGTCACTTTGTAAACGATCCAGAATTTTTTGATCAACTGGATTTATCATCGGTGAAATGAAGTTTTTTTTAGTTAATGGTGTATATTATGAACTAAAATTAATGATTTAGTGGATATTTTAAAGTTTTTGATGCTATTAAGAACATAACTTTGTGTTAAAAAACTATGGAACTATTTGATGGCACTATGGAACAGAGGGAAAAACTTCTAGGGCAATTGTTTCCCAAATTAGAGACTTATTATCGGGAGACGAAGCAATTGCCCGTTTCGTCCGAGTGGGATGTTGACGAGATCAGGAGTTATGCTTCGGCATTCGATCTGGAGTCGGGTAATAAAGCCGCTACCGTACTTGACCACGTCTATGAGGGGCTTACAAAATATCACGTTCACACCCCGCATCCCAACTATTTCGGTTTGTTCAACCCCCGTGCTGGCTATACTTCTATTCTCGCCGACCTGATTACGGCCACCTTTAACCCACAGATGGCATCTTGGAGTCACGCACCATTTGCCAATGAGATTGAAAATCTTATGATTCGGGCATTTGGAAAAAGGTTTGGTTACCGGGTCGATGCCATGGAGGGAACCTTTTGTGCGGGCGGTGCTGAGTCCAATTTGACCGCGGTTCTGGCCGCGCTGAATTCTCATTTCCCGGACTTCAATCAGAATGGGGTTCGGGGGTTGACGGCGAAGCCCGTCTTGTATTGTTCCTCCGAATCGCATCATTCCATTGTAAAGGCAGCCAAGTTAACTGGTCTTGGAGCGACAGCAGTTCGGTCGATACCGGTTTTGGACGATTTGACAATGAATACTGTGTTGCTAAAGGAGCAGATTGCCGAGGATCGAAGGAGTGGTTTTCAACCTTTCATGATTGTGGGGACCGGGGG
>JANQRV010000145.1 GCA_028284395.1 Saprospiraceae bacterium | reverse complement strand
CGCTCTGTCAGCGATTTCTAGTCTAGTGTTTACGGAACCTGAAGATAAAAAAGGATATTGCTCTTGATTGCAATATCCTTTTTTGTAATTGGAGGATTTTTCTTGCTTTAATTCAATTTTTTTCTAATATAAAATAGTAACTTTGCGAACCTTTTGCAAAATATTCCGTGCAATAAATTCGTAATAGGTATAATAAATTGACAACTAACTATTCTCATCCACGATTCAAAGTGCTTTTTCCTCCTAACTAATCAACCTAATAAGACATTAGCGATTAAATCTTATTCAATAAATTTTAAATAACTTCTAAAACGAGTTCTAAAGATGAGTTTCTTAAAATCAAAAGGGTTCAAGTATCTTAAAAACCTCATTATTGGTGTTGGTGCTGCGGTAGTATTATTGGGCGCACTTGCCAAACTGGAAAGTTGGGAAGGTGCGAGTTTAATGTTGACCATTGGTCTATCCGTAGAAGCATTTATCTTCTTCTTCCTAGGCGTAATCGGGCCAGAAAAGGACTACTACTGGGAAAAATTATATCCGGGATTAGACAACTACAATGCGGATGTTCAGCCGTTATCTGCTGATCCTGGTATTAGCACACCAAGCCTGAATGGAGAAGTTGTAGAACAACAATTGGGCGGTATGTTGACCGAATTACAGAGTATGTCTCGCAGTATGTCCTCTCTGAAAGCCCTGCAAGAAGTTGATTTCTCAGGCACGAAGGACCAGATGAGAACTATGACCAATTTTTATTCCAAGATTAACGAAGCAATGGCTGATCTCAGCGATTCTTTGGAAGACACTAAAGCTTACAAAGAACAATTGACAGAGTTGAATCAAAACATCGGTCAATTGAACAACTCTTACGGTGCCCTGAACAATGTTTATGGCAATATGATCAGTGCAATGGGTAACATCAGAAGAAAAGACGACTAAGCAACGACCCGAAAGCAGCGATGCTCTGACAGTAGACAGTAACAGCTTGCAGTGTTTGCAATTCAAAACAAGCGAATATTAAAAAGCGGGTATTGATAACCGATTGCTGAGACACTGTGCTACTGATCAATTTTAATTCTAAAACAAAAATTTTATTTAATTATGTCAATACCTAAGGAGCCCCGGCAGTTGATGATCAACCTTATGTACCTGGTTCTTACCGCGCTTCTTGCTCTCAACGTGTCTGCCGAGGTAATGAATGCATTTTTTACCCTTGACAAAGGAAACAAGGAAAGTATGGACATCGTCAACTCGCAGCTTGATGAAACTGAAAAAGGTTTAAACAAGCTGTTGGAGGATGCCAGTAAAGCCAAATACCGGCCGATCACTCCGGCGGTTGAGGCCGTTCGTGCTTCTGTAAATGATTTCAATGGTTACGTAAATGATTTACGTGACGACCTGATCGACATGGCTGGTAATAAAAACGGCGAAGTAGATGATGGAGATTATGCACTGAGCTACGGAAAGAAAGTACCGAAAGGAAAAAAGAACAAAGACATTACGACCAAGATCCTGGTCATGGATGGTAAAGGTGCCGAATTGAAGAAAAAGATCCTCGACACCAAAGATGAGCTGGTAACGGCCTATACTAACCTCCTGGAGGAGCATGGCAAGGACTTCGGTTTGAAAGAAGCTGAAATCAAGAACCGTATCGAAAATATTGCTGATAATCTTCCGTTCGGCATCGATGATGAAACCTGGAAGCAGAGTAAGGACAAGAAAAGCTGGTCGGATTTCAAATTTCGGCAGATGCCTCTAGCTGCAGTTCTACCTTTGTTGAGCCAAATGCAGTCTGACGCCAAGAGTTCTGAAGCTAACCTGGTTAACCAGATGGCCGAATTGGCTGGTGGACGGGTCGTTGAGTTTGATGCCTTTTTCCCAGTGGTGGAAGCCGAAAAAGCCTACATCATCAGAGGAGAACCCTTTAAAGCAAAAATTTCTGTT
This sequence comes from Saprospiraceae bacterium, assembly GCA_028284395.1. Lineage (GTDB taxonomy): Bacteria > Bacteroidota > Bacteroidia > Chitinophagales > Saprospiraceae > JANQRV01. The sequence goes on along the minus strand of JANQRV010000145.1, from coordinate 49,198 downwards.
GGAACTTATAGTACGCAAATCAATCCATCTGATATCGGCCTTTACGTCGACGGAGAGAAGTTGACAGTAGGTGATGACGGTAAAGCTGAGTTTACAGGATCCGGCGGGTCTCTGGGTACCAAGACGCTTAACTTGAGAGCAGAAGTTCGCAATCCACTGACCGGTGAAGTAACAGAAGGAGAAACCACCTACAGTTACACGGTGGGTGAAAGCTCTGTAGCCGTATCTGCCGACAAAATGAATGTATTTTACATTGGGGTAGACAACCCTATTTCCGTTTCTGCAGCAGGTGTAAACTCCAATAGTTTGCGTGTCAGCATTTCCGGTGGTGGTGGAAAAATCAAGAAGGTCAATAACAACAACTATGTTGTTAATGTTACCGCTCCGACCAACGAATGTAAAATCAACGTGAGTGCAGATAACTTGAGAAAGAGTAAGACTTTCCGGGTCAAGCGTATTCCTAACCCGGAAGCACGTCTTGGAAACAAAAACGGTGGATCCATCGGTAGCGGTGAATTCAAAGCACAGGCAGGTGTATTGGCCATCCTGGACAACTTTGACTTTGACGCAAGATGTGCCATTGACCGTTTCGAAATGGTTTACGTTGCACCTCGCCAGGATGCGGTTCTAGCGCAGAACCAGGGACCGAGATTTACCGCCAAAGCATCACGCTTGAAAGGACGCGCCAAACCAGGTGATACGTTCTATTTCAGAGATGTAAGGGCAAAATGTCCCGGTGACAAAAATACGCGTAAGATCAACGACATGGTCTTTAATATCAAATAGAAATAAACTTTTCTGCCGCCCCGGCAATCCTTGCCGGGTGCGGCACAATTTCTTTTCAGACCAGTATACTACTCTCCGCTATTTTCCGTTTTTATCTTGTAAAGTTTATCAATCATAGAAAAACGAATGAAGCTTATGAAGTGTGTTCTCAGAATATTATGCCTCGGTTTACTGGCTTTGTTGTGTGCCCCCGCCTATGGTCAAACACCGGACAACATCATCCTTACCGAAGCAAGTGATCAAAACAAGGGTAAGCCACTAGACGACATCGTCGAGAAGAAAATAACTTTTGAAAAACGCGTTTTACCCTACGATAATTTAAGAGAGGCGGATATTATGTGGGAGAAGCGAATCTGGCGTGTCATTGACATTCGTGAAAAATTGAATTTGCCTTTTGCTTACCCTGATCGGCCCTTCTTCACCATCTTAATGGAAGCGGCCGAAAATGCAGAAATTACAGTATACAGCCCGGAAGACGATAAGTTTTCTTCGCCGTTGGATCCAGATGAAGTAAAGAACATGGGTGCAAAGGCAGATACCATTCCATTTTTTGATCCGATTACTTACGAAGAGCGGGATACCGTGGTTTACAATGTATTAGATCACACGGGAGTGAAGCGGTTTCGCTTAAAGGAAATCTGGTTCTTCGATGAAGAAACATCTAGCATGCAAGTCCGTCTTTTAGGGATTGCACCGCTATTAGATGAATACGACGAAGATGGAAACTTTCTTTTTGAAAGACCTTTGTTTTGGGTATATTATCCGGAGGCCAGGCAAATTCTGGCTAGAGAACCCGTCTTTAATATGTTTAGCAATGACAGTCAAAAAACCTCCTGGGAAGATATCATCGAAGCCCGGGTGTTTTCCAGCTATGTCTATAAAGAGTCGAATGTGCACGATCGAAGATTACAGGGATTTTTATCGGGCGTAGATTTGTTGCTCGAAGCAGATAAGATCAAGAGCAAGATCTTTAACTTTGAGCACGACCTTTGGTCTTACTAATTCAAATTCGAGCTTGTAAGCTAAAAAGCCCTTCGGGATTTCCGAAGGGCTTTTTACATTCTATCGCATTAGCTCCCAGGCAGTGCGATACTCCCCTACCCGATCGCAATATTCCAAGAAATCATTGTAGAAGGGATGACTACCAATGGTAGCACTGTCGCCGATGACAACCAATCGTTTTTTTGCCCTGGTCATCGCCACATTCATGCGACGCGTATCGTTTAAAAAGCCGATTTCGCCTTTTTCATTCGATCTCACCAATGAGATGTAAACAATATCACGTTCCTGTCCCTGAAAGCCATCAATGGTATTGACGGTGATGGGAGCTTCTCTCAAGGCAACTGAGTCTGAGATCATGTGTTTCAAATGGATCACTTGTTGGCGATAAGGGGAGATTATAGCGATCGAAGGATGTTCTTCTTTTTCGCGTTCAGCCAGAAGCAATAGCAAATGCTCCTCTAAAATTTGTGCTTCTTCGGGGTTGAAGCGACTCTGGTATTTTTCCTCTAATTTTTCTTCAAAACCACACCCGGCGGTATCAATGAAGACCAGTGGATGATTATCCGGTCCAGGAATCTGATGGTCGGCCACCGAATCCGCTGCTTTTAATTGATTTCGGTAAAAAACCTGGTTGGAAAAGCCCATGATCAGTGCATTCATACGGTACTGGGTCCGCAAAAGTGAAGATGGTTTTCCACTTTGCAGGTATAATTCAATCAGTGATACATTGAACCCACCTCTCTGAGCCTCTCTTGATTTGACCGTGGGCGGTAATTGATGCGGGTCGCCAGCCAACACCACCTTGGAAGCTTTTAATATAGGGATCCAACTTGCGGGCTCCAGAGCTTGAGCCGCCTCATCAATGACGATCGTTCTAAATTTGAGATTGGAAAGTACCTCACTGGATGCTCCTACCAAAGTACAGGTAATGACCTGCGCAGTATCTAGAATCTGCTCAATCAAGCTACTCTCTAATCGATTCGCATAACCATTTAGCTCTCCAGCTTCCCGATACATCCGCGCCCTTGCTGATCGTTCTTCATGGCCAAACTTTCGTTTATAACGACCTGCTTTTCTTCTTAGTTCAGCAGCTTCCTTCTTCATTTTCTTGATGTTCTTACTCTCCGGATGGTTGAGTAACTGTACATCTAAGGTATGCTGCATAAGACTTTCCTCCACCCGAGAAATATTGCCAATCCGAACCACCTGAATTCCGGCATTAGACAACCTTTCAGTCAATAGATCTACGGCGGTATTGCTTGGAGCAGTGACCAGGACAGTTTTTTCGGTTTTGGTCAACATTTTAACCCCTTGAACAAGTGTGGTCGTTTTTCCGGTGCCCGGAGGCCCGTGTATGATGGCCACATCCTGACCAGCAATGATTTGTCTGACCGCTTTGTTTTGAGATTCATTAAGTTCGGGTAACTGCTGCAGTACGGTTTGCCCGGTAAATCTTGGTGTTTCCTTACCCAAAAAGATAGCTCTTAATTCTGCCAACCGGTTCCTTGCTGCCGCCATTACCTTTCTTAGGGCTTTCTCCATTTCCAGGTAAGTCCTTTCGTCGAACATAATATCGATCCCAATCAGGCCTAAGCCTAACCAATCAGGTAAATCCTTGGTATTGAGAATGATTTTGAGTTTGTTTTTCTCGACATACTGAACCACGCCAGCCCTTTCGGGGTTTCTAACATTGGGTTGTTGGGTAAATAAACTAGCTGTTTTTCCGGAACGGAACTGATGGGCCTCCTCTAACTTAGAGGTTCGCTCCACAATTACGAATGCTCTTTCGCCATAGGTGTATCCGGATTTGACGATATTCAATGGGTACCAGGAGTACCCCTGCTTTACCCGCTCCTCCAAGGATAGGCTCTGTATGAATTGTTTATGCTGATTAAAATCTTCCTCTTTTTCAAGCCTCAATAGTTCTAAAGATCGTTCTAACTTATCCTTTATCGACACTGGTTGGTGCTTCATGTATCCAGCATTTTTAATGATGACAACGCAATGATATGTCCAGAACTAAAGAAAAGCAAACTTTTAGAGATCAACTGTACGCACTTCGAAATTTGCCGAGTTTTTTACGGTTAATATGGAATACCAATCGTTGGTTGTCTGCCGGCAATGTCGCTTTGAGGCTCATCAAATCTGTGGTGCCATTGGCCATGCTATACCTGGGCAAGGAAATCATTGACGAAGTCATCCATTTAATTGATCAACCCAATGCTGCTACAGATTACCTCTGGCTCGTCGTTGGCCTGGAATTTGCTCTAGCGGTCTTTTCCGACCTCATCACCCGCGGCATCACTCTTTTTGATAGTTTGTTGGGAGATCTGGTGTCAAATGAGACTTCTGCAAAATTGATTCGCCACGCAGCTACTCTTGATCTATACCAATTCGAAGATGCCAACTTTTATGACAAACTGGAAAGAGCAAGGCGCCAAACGACCGGCCGCACCGTCCTAATGTCTCAGATCTTATCCCAATTACAGGATACCATTACCGTCATCTCCTTAGGTATCGGTTTGGTAGCCTTTAATCCATGGTTAATTTTGATCCTAATTCTAGCCATTATCCCATCTTTTGTCGGTGAAACTCACTTTAATCAGAAGAGTTATTCCCTGACTCGTAGCTGGACTCCCGAAAGAAGGGAACTGGATTACGTCAGGTTCATTGGTGCCAGCGACCACACTGTCAAGGAGGTCAAAACATTCGGCCTCGCATCCTTTCTGGCAGAAAGATTCGAAAAACTGGCCACTAAGTATTATCGAGCAAATCGAAAACTTGCGATCAAAAGAGCAGGCTGGGGCATACTGCTTTCCGCACTTGGTACCCTCTCTTACTACGGTGCTTATGTCTTCATCATCTTTCAAACTACTGCTGGATTGATCACTGTGGGTACTTTGACCTTCCTGGCAGGATCTTTCAATCGCATGCGAAACATGTTGCAGAGTATTATGAATCGATTCTCTAGAATCGCAGAAGGAGCACTCTATTTGCAGGATTTATTTGATTTCTTTGCCATCAAGCCAAGTATTGTTTCCCAACCCGAAGCCATACCTTTCCCGGAAAAAATCCAGGAAGGCTTTGCTTTCGAAAACGTCAGCTTCAAGTATTTCAATAGTGAGCATTGGGTCATTAGGGATCTGTCTTTTCAACTAAAGGCGGGAGAAAAATTAGCTTTAGTTGGCGAAAATGGTGCCGGTAAAACCACTTTAGTTAAATTATTAGCTCGGCTATACGATCCCACCGAAGGTAGAATTCTCCTAGACGGCGTTGATCTTCGCCAGTATGAATTAGAAAGTTTGCGGCAAAATATCGGTATCATCTTCCAAGATTATGCTCAATTCCAAATGAGAGCATTTGAAAACATTGCGGTTGGGAAGATCCAGGACATCGGACAATTCCCAGCTATTGAATCTGCAGCGAGAAAAAGCCTGGCCGACACCGTAATCGAAGAACTACCCGGTGGCTACCAACAAATGCTCGGAAAGCGATTTGCAAAGGGGATTGAGTTGTCGGGTGGACAATGGCAGAAGATCGCGCTGGCACGGGCCTATATAAGAAATGCCCAACTGTTGATCTTGGACGAGCCCACGTCTGCATTGGATGCCCGTGCCGAACATGAAGTTTTCGTACGTTTTGCGGAGCTTATCCAAGACCGTTCAGCAGTTCTAATATCTCACCGCTTCTCAACAGTGAGAATGGCAGACCGCATCTTATTTTTGGAAAATGGGCAATTACTTGAAATGGGGACCCATCAGGAACTAATTGAAAAAGAAGGTAAATACGCCGAGCTTTTCCGTCTTCAAGCCAAGGGCTACCTATAACCCGTAACCTACCCACCGTAGAAGATTGTACTTAAATTGATCTCCTGTAAAGTTGTAAATATTGGTTTTTTGAAGCCAACAGGGATAAAAGTCACGGTAAAGCTAGCTATTCTTTGTTCGATTTCGTATACTAGGGTAGTATACCTGCCAATTTTTCATTATGGATATAGAACTTATTTATCAAACAAATAGAGAATATTTACAGCGTAGAGCACAGTCGATCGGAGAACCAGTCAATACGGAAGAGTGTCAAAAAAAGTTGAAAGAAATTGAAAATCAGGACCAAAGTCTGAGCCATGCTTTCAATGACTCCTTCTATCTTTTGATTGATGTGCGGCAAATCAAAATAACCTGGCAATGGAATGCTGATCGCCACATCAAAACTGAAAAAACAAATGGAAAGGAGTTTTCACTAAGCCTATGGGATACCGTAAAGATCATCCACGAAAGTTTTACCCCGTTTTACCTTGCATTTGGACATGCTTCTTATGAATTACTAGAGGACAAAAGCATTCGCAATAGAATTCATTCCCTTAGCCATCAGTATACCATTCAATTTCCAATTTTGAGAAGGGATGGGCGTTACTGGTGGGTCAAGCAGCTTTCCATTCCATTTGAAATGGATGCCGATAACCACCTCGTCTCCCATTTGAACAAGTACACCATTATTGGTCCTTACAATTCAGGAAGTATCCATACACCATTGATACAATTTGGAAAGAGTCCGGATCTGAGATCAGACATCCTAACCAAGCTGATACAAAATCTACCCAAGGACATCATCAACAACCTGATTAGTTTCAAAGATTCGCACTTAGAGGTGTTAAGGATTTATGCGCAACATCCTGGATTCAACAACAAAGAGATTGCCGGCCAAATGGGTTTAAACCAAAACACGATTCAGAAATACAACAAAGAGATATTGGGGATTGTCAATAAAGCCTTCGCTACCGAATTTAAAACAGCCAAGATGGCAGCTCAATACGTGAATGAGCTGCTGGGGCCATTTATCCTTTCGATGAAATGAGTATTACTTCTTAGCTTCTTCCACTATCGCTTTGAAAGCATCCGGGTGATTCATCGCCAAGTCAGCTAAGACTTTCCTGTTCAAAGTGATCTCTTTTTGGGAAAGCTGATGAATCAAATGTGAATATGAAATGCCATGCTGGCGGGCGCCTGCATTAATACGGGCAATCCAAAGGCGGCGAAAAGCTCTTTTCTTACTTTTGCGATCGCGGTAAGCATAAGTAAGACCTTTTTCCACAGCATTTTTTGCAACGGTATAAACCTTACTTCTGGCTCCAAAATAACCGCGCGCTGCTTTCAATATTTTTTTCCTCCTTCTTCTGGAGGCTACTGAATTTACTGAACGAGGCATGATTAAGAATTTAGTGCAGTATAGAGGTAGCAATGATGAAGCTACACTTTAGACCTATACTCTCGTTAAAAAAATAATGGATTTTAGAGGCCCAGAAGCCTCTTAACGCGTTTTTCATCTGCCTTACTGATTAAAGCAGATCCATTTAAACGTTTTTTTGCTTTTTTGCTCTTATTTCTCATCATGTGGGAAGTAAAGGCCTGAAAGCGTTTTATCTTCCCAGAACCAGTGCGTTTGAAGCGTTTCTTTGCACTGGAATGAGTCTTCATCTTTGGCATCGCATTCCATTTATATTAAAAAGGAACGCAAATGTATAGATTTAAATGGTAGTATTCAAACAAAAGCTCACCAAACTTTATTTCCTTTTCTTCTTTGGAGTCACAATGACGGTCATTCTGCGCCCCTCCATCCTGGGAAGCGCTTCTGCAGACCCCAATTCCTCCAACTCTTTTAGAAAACGAAGCAATAGTAGCTCTCCACGGTCTTTAAATACGATGGTTCGTCCTTTGAAATGCACATATGCCTTCACCTTGGCCCCTTCCTCCAAGAATCTCTTAGCGTGCCGCAATTTGAATTCAAAATCGTGGTCATCGGTATTGGGTCCAAAGCGAATCTCCTTCACAACAGTCTTAGCCGTTCTAGCTTTAATCTCTTTTTGCTTTTTCTTACGATCGTAAAGGAATTTCTGAAAATCAATAATTCTTACAACAGGAGGTTTGGCCTTTGGAGAGATTTCAACCAGATCCAATTCCATTTTACTTGCCCAGTCTCTGACCATTCTGGTGGGATAAATATCTGATTCTACTTTTCGTCCTAAAATTTCACTCAACTGTTCTAGATTGTCCCCTACCAGTCTAACTTCGGGGATTCTAATATGGTCGTTTACTCTAAATTGTGGTTTTTCGACCGGTTTAGGCCTTCTAATTCTTCTTGCCAAATGAAAATAATTTTGTTAAGTAATATTTTTTTCGCTATCAAAAAATACGAAATAGCTATATATATATCAAAAAATTCTGAAAAAGAGTTTCCGGAGTTTAAAAAATTTCCTTTCCTAAAACTCCTGTCAACCAGAGCAAAAAAAGGTATACTGGCCGATGCCAATATACCTTTTAATGCTTGGAACGCTTATTATTCCTGAATATCGGAATTCACCCCGTTTTTAGATCGAGTGATTTTCAACCCATCTCCATCTTCCTTCAGTTCGGCCTGAAGTTTGCTTCCTTCTTCCGGAGACTCATTAAGAATGAACTCCGCCAATGGATCCTCCAGATATTTTTGAATAGCGCGGTGTAGTGGTCTAGCTCCGAATTGTGGATCAAAACCTTTCTCCGCAACAAATTGCTTGGCCTCGTCGGTTAGAGAGAGGGAGAAGCCCATTTCTTCGAGGCGGCCATACAACTCTTTCAAAGCAATGTCAATGATTTTAAAGATGTGCTCTTTGTCAAGGCTATTAAAGATCACAACATCATCAATACGGTTGAGGAACTCCGGAGAAAAGGTTCGTTTTAAAGCGTTTTGAATCACACTCTTTGTATGATCTTCAGCAGCTTCTCTGCGAGCTCGCGTTTCAAAACCTACTCCTTGTCCAAAGTCTTTCAACTGGCGAACACCAATATTAGAGGTCATAATGACCAATGTATTCTTAAAGTCGACTTTACGGCCTAAACCATCCGTCAATTGACCATCATCCAGAACTTGTAATAGGATATTGTAAACATCGGGATGCGCCTTCTCGATTTCATCCAATAGAATAACCGAGTAGGGTTTTCTCCTGACTCTTTCGGTCAACTGGCCACCTTCTTCGTACCCTACGTAGCCCGGAGGCGCTCCGATCAATCTGCTGACCGAAAATTTCTCCATGTATTCACTCATATCAATCCGGATGAGCGCATCTTCCGAATCGAATATATAGCGAGCCAGAGCTTTGGCTAATTCTGTCTTACCGACACCGGTAGGTCCCAAGAAAATGAAAGTTCCAATCGGCTTTTTGGGATCCTTCAATCCCACACGATTCCGTTGAATGGCCTTCGTAATCTTGGTAATAGCTTCATCCTGACCGATGATGACTTCTTGCAGATCCTTCTCCATTCCTACCAACTTCTTACTTTCACTTTGCGCAACTCTGTTGACGGGAATACTGGTCATCATGGAAACCACTTCTGCAATGTCATCTTCTTCCACGGGATAGCGCTTCGTCTTTGCTTCTTCCTCCCATTGCACTTTGGCAAATTCCAATTGACGGACCAACTTAGACTCGCGGTCACGAAGATCTGCGGCCTTTTCGTACTGCTGATTCTTTACTGCCTGATTCTTCAGTTCCTTCACCTCTTCAATCTTCTTCTCCAGTTCTTCAATATGTTCCGGAACGTGGATATTCTTCAAGTGAACCCGTGCACCAACTTCGTCCAGCACGTCAATGGCCTTATCCGGAAGGAAACGATCACTGATGTAACGATCACTCAACCGCACACAGGCGAAGATGGCATCGTCAGAATATGTAACATTGTGAAATTCCTCGTATTTGGGTTTGATATTCTGTAGAATATTTATGGCTTCTTCCACACTCGGCGGATTTACCATCACCTTCTGGAAGCGTCGATCCAGGGCACCATCCTTCTCGATGTGTTGACGGTATTCATCCAGGGTAGATGCTCCAATACACTGCAATTCACCCCTCGCCAGGGCGGGTTTGAAAATATTGGAGGCATCCAGGGATCCGGTCGCTCCGCCAGCACCGACGATGGTGTGGATCTCATCAATGAAGAGGATGACGTCGCGAGACTTTTCCAATTCACTCATGATTGCCTTCATTCGTTCTTCAAACTGTCCACGATATTTGGTACCAGCCACCAGGGCAGCCAGGTCCAACATGACAATTCTTTTATTGAATAGGGTCCTGGAAACTTTGCGCTGAATGATACGCAGTGCCAAACCTTCGACAATGGCAGTCTTTCCGACTCCTGGTTCTCCGATCAAAATCGGGTTGTTCTTTTTGCGGCGGCTAAGAATTTGTGAAACGCGTTCGATCTCATTCTCCCGGCCGATGATCGGATCCAACTTCCCTTCCTCTGCAAGGCGGGTTATATCTCGTCCGAAATTATCTAAAACTGGCGTTCGAGATTTTTGTGGATTCTTTCTTTGTTGTTGAAAACGGCCTTGTTGTCCACTTCCTTCTTCCTCATCTTCAAAGTCTTCATGGTCGGGTGCAGCCTCGGAAAAGATCTCGCCCGGGGCGCTTAAATCTAGCTCTTGACGCACGTATTCCAGTTCTGCTCTGAATATTTCGTAATCAACGTCAAAGTCAAAGAGTATTTTGGACGCGGCACATTCCTTGTTGCGCAACAGGGATAACATAAGATGCTCGGGTGAAACTTCCTGACTCTTCAGTGACTTTGCTTCGAGGTAAGTGACTTTCAACACCTTTTCTGCCTGTCGATCCAGTGGGATGTTATTCAAATTAATCTCTGTGATTCCAGCAGTAGAATCCCCTACAACATCTTCAACAGTTTTCTTTAGAGCGTCGATATTGACATCCAGAGAATCCAATACCTTCATCGTAATCCCCTTCCGTTCCGCAATAATTCCCAGTAGAAGATGCTCAGTACCAATGAAATTATGCCCAAACCTAATGGCCTCCTCTCTGCTCTTAGCAATAACGATCTTAATCTTGGGTGACAATTTTCTATTATTCATGATTTATGCTTTAGAAGGCTGCCAATCTTTTGTTCTTAAATTCTTATGTAAACCTAATAAAGTCAGTAAAGTCAAGTGACCTGCGATATTGCTCAAATGCTCTCTGAAGAACTTAGAAAGAATTGCTCACAATAATTTGATATTCAACTTTACTGACTCTATGCTGTAAACTGTTAATTTGTCTTCTTAACGTGCTGATCTCCGCAGAATATAGACAAAATAAAATTCAAAAAGTACCCTTAAGTTTACGGAATAGATAATATTAGCAAATATTTAACTATTCATCAACTTGTGCCTGATAAAAATTTATGCGTCGGGCGGAGTTAAGCTACTAATTAAGGTAAAAATATCGGGAAATCGCGATTTTCCAAAAACCTTAACTATACATACAAAAGACAGCCATACTAAGTTTCAAAATTGTGCTTCAAACTTTTATGGAGCACTTTGAAAAAGGCAACCTTGAACCTATTAGACGTAAAAAACAGTGCCAAAAAACGTTTGAGCGCCAAATCCGTTTGCAAATCGGCCAAATTGGCAAAACTCAGATGGCTTTCAATTTGTGGCGGGGAAAAATTTCTTATGATTGTTGAATTTTTGATCGGAAAGTTGGTACTCATACCACATAAATTGATATTTTTGTGAACATTTTAATATTGGAAAAGTAGTCATCGTTTATGAAATACTCTATCGATAAGAAGGAAAAGTACGCGGTCTTTAGCTTAGAGGAGGAAAACCTGAACTCGGTTGTAGCACCAAGCCTTAAGTCGGAATTCGTCATTTTGGCTAACGAGGGCATCGAAAATCTCATTTTTGACCTTGGAGCTGTCAAATTTGTTGATTCTTCGGGATTAAGTGCCATTCTGACAGCTGATCGTCTTTGGAAAAGTCTTGGAAGTTTCATTCTGACCGGTATTGAACACCCCAGTGTTAAGAAACTAATCGAAATTTCTCGTTTGGATACTGTCTTGACGATTATTCCGACTATAGAAGAATCGATCGATTACATCTTCATGGAAATCATTGAGCGGGAACTCCAAAAGGATCCCGATAACGAATAAGACAAACAGCATCCTCTCTTGAAATAGGCCCTTTGGATGGATTTTCCTTCCCCAAGGGCCTATTTCAATTTTAGCAATTTCCAAATCGATATGGGCGTGGAAAATAATCAATCATTACTCCTCTTAAAAATCGGTGGAAAAACCATCGATGACAACGCCTTTTTTGCTACAATCCTAGACCGTTTTGCAGAAGTGAGAGGCCCAAAGATCCTCATTCACGGAGGCGGAAGTCAAACTACCGCCATGTGTCAACAAATGGGAATTCCCGTCCGGATGATCGATGGACGAAGGATAACCGACGAAGCTACCCTTAAAGTCGTAACGATGCTCTATGCTGGCTGGATCAATAAAACGGTCGTCGGAAATCTACAAAAGCGAAATTGCAATGCCATTGGGCTTTCGGGTGCTGATGGTAATGTCGTTCTCGCCGAAAAAAGGCGCGTACGTACCATCGACTACGGATATGCCGGTGATGTACTTGTAGTAGATGAAACGCTCCTTACCGAATTGTTGGATCTAGGCCTCGTGCCGGTTTTATGCGCAATCACACACGATCGCAATGGCCAACTGCTAAACACGAACGCCGACACCATCGCTTTCGAAGCAGCTTCTGCCATGGCGCCCGGGTTTCGGGTGAAGCTCTGGTATTGTATGGAATTAAAGGGTGTTTATACCGACCCTAACGATCCTAGTTCTATTATCCCGCATCTAAATGCAAGTCAATATCGGTACTATAAAGACCAAAAAATCATCTCAGGAGGGATGATCCCCAAACTCGACAATGCCTTTGCGGCCTTGCGGGAGGGAGTCGTTGAGGTAGCAATTGGCAATATCGACACGCTGTTCGATCGTACCTGCACAAAAATTACTGTCTAATAATATGCGAGCGGAATTGAAAACGCAAGCCCTGGAATGGCTAAAGACGCTGATCAGCATCCAGTCATTTTCCCGGGAAGAAGATAAAACAGCCGACTTCTTAGAAGGTCAACTCTTCAATATCGGATTTTCCCCTCGTCGAAAGGGCAACAACATTTGGTTGTTGAGCAGGCAATGGCGAGCCAATCATCCCACTATGCTACTGTGTTCTCATCACGATACTGTTCGGCCGGTTGCCGGGTGGACCAAGGATCCTTTCATGCCTACTGTAGAGGACGAAAAACTTATTGGACTTGGCAGCAATGATGCCGGTGCTTCACTAATGGCACTTTTGGCTACCTTCATTTTTTACGATCGGGAAACTGTCTCTCCACCTTTCAATCTAATCTTTGCTGCAGTGGCTGAAGAAGAGGTTTCCGGTAGCAACGGCATTGCCGCTCTCCTACCCGATCTTCCCACTTTCGACCTCGCCATTATTGGTGAACCTACTGAAATGCAAATGGCCATCGCCGAAAAAGGGCTGATGGTGGTAGATGCGATTGCCTCTGGTAAGGCGGGGCATGCTGCCCGTGACGAAGGCATCAATGCACTTTATCTAGCATTAGAGGACATCGACCGACTTCGGAAGCTGGAGTTTCCCAAAACATCCGATCTGCTAGGATCTGTAAAGGTGTCGGTTACTCAGATCGAAGCTGGTACACAACACAATGTAGTACCCGATAAATGTAAATTTGTGATTGACGTTCGAACCAACGAATTATACAGTAACAAAGAGGCACTAAATTATCTACAGCAGTCTTGCCAATCGCAATTGATAGCTCGTTCTTTCCGTTTGAATTCCTCTAGAATTCCTATTGAGCATTCAATCGTTCAGAAGGGACTGGAAATGGGACTAACTTATTTTGGATCTCCCACGCTATCGGATCAGGCCCTAATCAGTGGTCCCACGATTAAGATAGGCTGTGGGGATTCTGCCAGGTCACACACGGCCGATGAATTTATATACTTGTCAGAGCTCGAACAGGGTATTGACATTTACATTCAATTGCTTGACGAACTTAAATTATAACCCATGAAATTGTGGCAAACCAATCCCTCCCTATTAGATAGCATTGAAGCATTTACGGTCGGACGGGACCGAGAATTGGATCTATGGTTGGCTCCATTCGATGTATTGGGATCATTGGCGCACATCGCGATGCTAAAAGAAGTCGGATTATTAAAAGTCGAGGAATTTGAGGAATTGAGAACCGCTCTACTCGATCTATATCAGGACGCGGCAAAAGGTGATTTTACGATCGAACCAGGCATCGAAGATGTGCACTCCCAAGTAGAACTACTATTGACCAGAAAATTGGGAGACATCGGTAAAAAAATTCATACTGGCCGTTCGAGGAACGACCAGGTACTTGTTGACCTGCGGCTATTTTTTCGGTCGGAAATCCAGAAAATATCAATGGAAGTACAGGATACTTTCAACGCCTTGATCCAACTCTCTGAAAAATACAAGGATTACTTAATTCCAGGCTATACCCACTTGCAGGTTGGCATGGTATCTTCAGTAGGTTTGTGGCTTAGCGCTTATGCCGAAAGTTTTACCGACGATCTCCTACTTTTACAAAGCGTTTACCAAATCAACAATCAAAATCCGTTGGGGTCGGCCGCTGGCTACGGATCCTCATTTCCCTTAAATCGAAAAATAACAACTGAGTTGCTCGGGTTCCGAGACCTGAACTACAATAGTATACACGCTCAATTGGGTCGTGGCAAAACGGAGTTATACCTGGCTTTCGGATTAGCCGGAATCGCCCATACTTTGGGTAAAATGGCAATGGACATTTGCCTGTTCTCCAATCAGAATTATGCATTCCTTAAATTACCCGAGGAAATTACTACCGGCTCCAGTATCATGCCACACAAAAAAAATCCGGATGTATTTGAATTGATCCGTGGCCGATGCAATCAGTTGATGACACTGCCGCAACAAATCACGTCGGCCACCAACAATCTGCCTTCCGGTTATCACCGCGACTTTCAATTACTGAAAGAGATTGTCTTTCCCGCCCTGGAAACGATCAAACAATGCCTTGGCATCACTACATTTGCCCTACCAAAAATCGAGTTTGAGAAGGATGTTTTGAAAGACCCCACCTACCAATACGTCTTTAGTGTAGAAGCAGTTAATGCAAAAGTAAAGGAAGGTATTCCATTTCGCGATGCATACCTCGAGGTTGCTCACTCCATCAATAACGGCAGTTTCACAGTACCGGAAAAACTGGATTATACGCACGAGGGCAGTGTTGGCAACCTCTGTCTGGAAGAGATCGTGCAAAAAAAGAATGTGGTCCTCCAAGGCTTTGGATTTGAGGCTATTCACGTTAAGGAAAAGGCTCTTTTGTCTAGGTTTTAGGGTGCTGGACCCCAAATCCAATAAGATAGCGTAACCAGTGAAACCGACATGCTTTCAGTAGAGATACCTATATGTGAACTTCACAGCTCCTAGCGTTTTCCGTTAAAAATCGTTAATCGAAGTTAATTTTATTTTAAATCATTGGCCCTAATTATTCATAACGGTATTTTAGAGGTTGTTAAGAACTAAACAATCTACAATGAATGAATTAAAAATTCCTTTTGTGGCACTGCTACTGGTTATTTTATCCAGTTCGTGCGGGCCGACCTTGAGGCCTTTTACCAAAAATTTATACCAGGACAGAAGTTGGACTGATAATGAGCTCAAACGGGTCCAGTTTTATCTTTCCGATGACATTGTCATGCGGAGGCAAGTTTCGGGAAGCACTTTTGAAGTAACCTCCGGCGAGATCAAGATCGTCGACGGTCGCAAGGTAGAAGAAATTGTCATCCGCAAAGGCACACCGGGAATTCTCTTATTTCGTCCGAAAGCAAGTCGATTTGCGGTCAGTTTTGAAGAGGGCAGCGACAGTCGCTATCTCATCTTCGGGCCGAACCCTAAAGCCGGTGGACGCTTTGTACTCTTGGCATCGGAATGGAATCGCCGCCAGGGTCAGGTCACTTACGATGGTAGGAAGTGGAATGTCGACGCTACAAGTGCCTATTCCGCGCTGCTGGTAGACTTAAAAAAGATAAGAAAAGTCTCGGTTTCATCCCGGACAGCCAAGGGAAGGAAAGTCACCTAAAGAATAGGCGGGGGAATCAGGTTATTAAGCCTGGTTCCTCTTATTAATTTCATCTCTTATTTCAGCCGCTTTCTCATAGTCTTCTTCCTTTAAAACATCTTGTAGCAATTGCCCAAGTTCATCAACTGAATAAGTAGATAAGGATTGATTGTCGGATTGCAGGGCTTCGTCACGATCCGAAGAATAGTTGTTCTCCTGATCTTCTTCCAGTTCGACTCCCGCCGCGTCCAATACAAATTCAAGTGCATAAATCGGACACTGAAAACGAACGGCCAATGCCAATGCATCGGAAGTTCGGGAATCCACTTCGATGATGTCTCCTCCCTTAAAACAAACCAACCGGGAATAAAAAACACCATCCAACAGGTTATTGATCACAATCTCCTTCAATTGGATATCAAAAGTCTCAATGGTATTCTTAAAAAGATCATGAGTCAATGGCCGGCTGGGTACCATGTTTTCCATCGCTACTGCAATTGCCTGCGCTTCAAAACCACCGATGACAATTGGCAATCTACGATTCCCTGCGATTTCCTCCAACACCACTGCGTAGTTCTGAGACTGAGTCACACTGGGAGTTAACGCTACTATTTTCAGTTCGATTTTCCTCATAAAAGTTGTATTCGAAAGGGGCGGACAAAGGTAGTAAAGACGTCAGAAATTTACAATTTTATTTTAGCTTCGTTCCAAAGGGCATCCATTTCTTCCAAAGTCATATCCGACAGTTCTTTAGGAGCATGCGCTTCGATGTATTCGAATCGCTTTTTGAATTTTCGGTTAACTTTTTCCAACGCTGTTTCCGGATCAATTCCTTGAAATCTTGCATAGTTGATCAATGAAAACAATACGTCTCCAAATTCCTCTTCTCGTTGTTCTACGGAAAGTCCTTGTTCAAAGGTTTCTTTAAATTCCGTTAATTCTTCTTCAACTTTTTCCCAGACCTGTCCTGCGTTCTCCCATTCGAAGCCTACTTGTTTGGTTTTTTCCTGCATCCTGTAAGCCTTTACCATTGCTGGCAAGGACTGCGGAATTCCAGATAGCACTGAACTTTTGCCTTCCTTCAACTTTAGTTGTTCCCAATTCTTTTTTACCTCTTCTTCCGTTTCAGCGGAAACATCGCCGTAAATGTGAGGATGGCGATTGATCAATTTTTCGCATACTGCATGGAGCGCATCGCCTACATCGAAAGCTCCTTTTTCATCACCGATTTTGGAATAGAAAACCATGTGAAGCATGATATCTCCAATTTCTTCCTTAATCTCCTCCATATCCTCCTTCAAAATAGCATCAGCCAATTCGTAGGTTTCTTCAATGGTGAGGTTCCGCAAACTTTGAAAGGTTTGTTTTCTATCCCATGGACATTGCGCCCTCAATTCGTCCATGATTGTAAGAAGTCGAGCAAAAGCGTCCAATTTTTCTTGCATGTTACCGAAGATTTTATGCCTTTTGGCGCAAATGTAAGCCCTTGTCGGCAAATAAAACTAACTTTGCGAAAAAATTGTTTTCTTAGAAAAAAAGGATCTTATGACTTTCCTATATGTATTTGCAATCGTGTTTGTAACTTTTGGTCTTTCTTTCTTGCTCATCAATATTCGTCAGATCATGACCGGCAAAGAATTCAGGGGTACGTGCGCCACGAATAATCCGATGTTGAAAAACCAAATTGGCGAATGCGGTGTTTGTGGAAAAAAGCCTGAGGAAGAGTGCCAAATGCCAAAAGTTGCCTAGTAATTTCCAACCGACAACATCACTAAAGTACAGGCCGGTAGCACTTCTATGCCGGCCTCCGTTAGTTTCTTCATGAACGTAGGATTCTCCGATCCTGGATTAAATATGACTCTTTTGGGCTTCAAATTGATGAGGTAATCCAGATATTGATCCTGGTTTCTGGGGTTTAAATACATACTAACCGTATCAAGGGCTACAATATTCGGGCGACCCACCACGATGGGGCGATCACCGATGGCTCCCTCCTTTGCTCCCAGAGCAATCACTGGATGTCCATTTCCGACTAGCCTCATTACGGCGACATGCGAGTAGCGGCCGGGATTGGAAGAGGCTCCCAACACAAGTGTTTTCTTCGATTCAAGATTCTTCGCTGACATTCAACTGCTTTTTGGCTTTCTTACTTCCTTCATAAAGTTCGAACTTTTGGAATTTACACTCCAATTGTCCATTAAAGACCGTCATTTTTCGAGATGGACGAAGGCCGATATTTTTGAGTGCATCCTTGTTTGATGAGATGATCCAGGCGGTATATCCAGTAAACTCATTTTTGAGTCGATCGCCGATCTCCCGATAAAGTTCGTGAATATTCCTCTCCGCCAATCTTTCATCATATGGAGGATTCATCAACAGCAAGCCACTGGGGCCAGGTTTCGGCAATTTTTGAAATTTGCGGCGATCGACCTCGATCTTACCTTCCAGGTGTGCCGCCAATATATTTTGTTGCGTAATCTTAATGGCCTTAAACGATTTATCAAAACCCAGGATTTGATGATCAAATGGT
This sequence comes from Saprospiraceae bacterium, assembly GCA_028284395.1. Classification (GTDB taxonomy): domain Bacteria; phylum Bacteroidota; class Bacteroidia; order Chitinophagales; family Saprospiraceae; genus JANQRV01. The sequence goes on along the minus strand of JANQRV010000145.1, from coordinate 30,914 downwards.
CGTACTCTTTGCCTAGCTTCATTTCTTACCTTTTCCCAAAGTTTTGCATCAAAGTCCTTCCACCTCATAAAACCAAATGACTCGCGATAAAGTTGCGGAGCAATGTGATGGGCCCAAAAAGCTGCCTCTACCAAAAAAGTTCCTGAACCACACATAGGATCGACGAAATCGCAATCGAAATTCCAGCCGCTCAGCGCAATCAGGCCTGCAGCCAATACTTCATTAATGGGAGCCTCCAATGTTTCCGTACGGTATCCTCTCCGGTGCAAGGAATCGCCAGAGCTGTCCAATGCCAAAGTACATTCATCTTTACTGATGTGCACGTGGATGCGCAAAGTTGGGTTTACTACATCGACATTTGGCCGATCGCCGGTCAATTTGCGAAATTGATCGACAATTGCGTCTTTGGTCCTTAGCGCTAAATACTTGGTATGGCTCAGGTGTTTTGAATAACTGACTGCATCAACCGCAATAGTATCGTGAATACTCAGGAATTGTGTCCAATCAATTTTCTTAATCTGTTTGTAAAATGAATTTTCGTGAGGAGCCCGAAATCTCTTAATGGGTAGTAGAATTCGGAGAGCAGTATGCAATTCTAAATTAGCCCGGTATAAAAGTTCCTTATCACCTTCAAAACGGACCGCCCTTTTCAAGGTACTGATGTTATTAGCTCCGAGTTTTTCCAGTTCATTTACTAATACTGGCTCTAAGCCAGCCATAGTTTTTACCAGTAATTCCAAATTTTATATCGTTTTCGGGATATTATCGTAAAATGCGCCTTTTTCAATAGATACAAAAATAGTTATCCAATTCAAACCGTGACTATAAATTAATGGAAAACCTTTCTTTTCAGCTCTTATTAGCAAAAATTATACCTAAGATCGTCACTTAAGCTATGCCATGTCCTTTAAAAGGAACCTCACTCACTACACAGATCTTTGTTTCAGACCGTCAGCCGCTGTTTCTAAACAAGCCGAATATCGGCTTCAGTTAAGCGCGACAATTTGGACAAAAGTGGAGTTTCTCTTACTAAGTTTGGATGACACCAACATTGAAGGGCTCAATCGGAGCATGATTTGCCGCTTCAATTGCCAAGGAAATGACTTCCCGAGTTTTCAGCGGATCAATAATGGCATCCACCCAAAGTCGGGCAGCTGCATAGTAGGGGGTAGTTTGGGCATCGTACCGATTTTTAATTTCTTGGAACAGAGCATCCTGAGCTTTTTCATCGATGTCTTCGCCTTTAGCCTTCCTCGATGCTACTTGAATTTGGCTCAACACTTTGGCCGCCTGTTGTCCCCCCATTACAGCAATCTTAGCTGTCGGCCAGGCCACGATGAGCCTTGGATCATAAGCTTTGCCGCACATTGCATAGTTGCCCGCACCATAGGAATTGCCCATTACAATGCTGATTTTTGGAACTGTAGAGTTAGAAACGGCACTTACCATTTTTGCCCCATCTTTTATAATACCCCCGTGTTCAGATCTCTTTCCGACCATAAACCCCGTGACATCATGTAAAAACACCAAGGGGATCTTTTTTTGATTGCAGTTCATAATGAATCTGGCGGCTTTATCGGCCGAATCCGAATAAATGACTCCTCCGAACTGCATTTCTCCCGTCTTGGTCCGTACCACTTCCCGGTTATTGGCAACAATACCAACCGACCAGCCGTCGATTCTGGCATAAGCACAGATGATGGTTTTACCGAAGCCCTTTTTATAGTAGGTCAACTTCGAATCATCAACGAGACGCTCCAGAATGTCCGTTACCCGGTATGGCTTGGCCCGGCTCTCGGGCAAGAGTCGATAAATTTCACCGGGATCTTTTGTTGGGGCGACCGGCTCCTCTCGACTGAACCCAGCGGAAGAACTAGTTCCGAATTTATCAACAAGGTCCTTGATGGTATCCAAGCAAGCTTGGTCGTTTGGCATTTTATAATCGGTCACGCCAGAGATTTCTGATTGTGCCGTGGCCCCTCCGAGTGTCTCTTTGTCTACTTCTTCTCCAATGGCTGCTTTGACCAGGTAAGGTCCAGCCAAAAATATCGATCCGGTGCCATCCACAATAAGTGCTTCGTCAGACATAGCCGGCAAATAGGCCCCCCCAGCTACACAACTGCCCATAATGGCTGCAATCTGCGGGACCCCCATACTAGATAATCGGGCATTGTTCCGGAACATTCGGCCAAAATGATCCTTATCCGGAAAGATTTCATCCTGCATAGGAAGAAAAACACCAGCACTATCCACAAGATAGATAACGGGTAAGCGGTTTTCCATAGCTATTTCCTGTGCCCGTAGATTCTTTTTCCCGGTGATCGGAAACCAAGCTCCAGCCTTTACGGTCGCATCATTGGCTACAATAACACATTGCCTCCCCCGTACATAGCCCAATCCGGCAATTACTCCACCGGCTGGACATCCTCCATACTCAGGATACATATCGTATCCGGCAAAAGCTCCAATCTCAAAAAAGGGTCTATCCTCATCGGTTAGATAGGTCACCCTTTCCCGAGCCGTCAGTTTACCAAGCGCGTGCTGCTTGTCAATTTTTTTCTGGCCTCCCCCCAGGTAAATATTCTCCAGGCGGTAGTTCATTTTGGATAACAACAACTTGATGTTGTCCTCGTTTTTATTCTTTTCTATGTCTGCTTTATTCATATGCCATTTCCTTCTTAACTTCTACTAAGAACCTCACTGGTCGCCCAAAGGTTTTATTAGCTATCCAATCAATCCAACGCCATAAGGAATGAGGAGCGTATTTTAAAAGGATGTGCAACCGAGCTTTGGTAAGATATTTATCGGAGAATACTGAAAATTTCCAGGATATCCCCCTTTTAGGAAGAAAGCGCTCCATTGACGCTTCGTCAAAAGAATGCAGATGCGCGTGTTGTGGAGTGGGGCGATTACAATGTACGCAAAGGTAATATTGAATATCTTCCTTATAGGGAGTCGTAATGATCAGTTTTCCACCAGGTTTCAGTGCTTCCATCAAATTCTGAATGAACAATTCCGGATCCGGAACATGTTCGATGATTTCAGAGGCAATCACACAATCCACTGCACCGGCGCGGATAGGTAGATGAAAAACATCTCCGACCAGGCCGATATGGTTATCAGAATCGATGCGCCGATGAACGCGAATGGGATTTACCGTCGATATATCCATTGAGACAACTTCTCGTCCTTGCTTACAAAAATGGTCACCCACCCACCCTTTTCCACAGCCGACATCCAAAATTATTCTAGCATCTGGTGGCACGGCATTAATGATTGTTTGGTGCAGCCTTTTCTCTTCATGCCGGGTTGCTCCGCTTGGAAAGGCCTTGAAGTAGTCGAAGTTTTCTGCATCTTTCTGATAGTGATCAAAATAATCAAAAGCAACTTGGGATTGTTGGTGCAGTGGATCCTGCTCAGGCAAATTTCGCACCTTGGAAGGTAGCAGAACGGGAACACGATCAATGATGGGATATTGTTGTCCAGATTCCGGGTCAACGAGTCGAGTATTCTCCGGGTCAAATTCCAGAGGTGATTTGGTCAATGGATCTGCCAGTACATCAAAAAGAGCGACCTGCATATTAATCTTAGATCGTTTAAAAACCAACCCCGAACTTAAAGATCTACTAGTCGAGAGAAAAGGAATAACCGTATTCGCCGGCATAGTTTTCATAAATCCCTTCCAGCATCACTTTTCCCTGAGACTTTTTCAGTTCAGAAATCAAGCTGCCAACGTCAGAAACCGGGAATTCGTTGATCTTGGTGATGATAAATCCAGGATCCATATTGGTCCGGGCAATGATGCTACCGCGAAAAATACTGATTACTTTGACCCCCTCCAAGTTGAGCTGGCGGCGTTCTGTCCGGGTTAGATCCCGCAATTCAAAACCAAGGTCCTTTAAGACCCCCTTTTCGCTGGCCTTCACAATGGAAGTATCGTTACTCTTGTTTTTTAAGAGTACTTTGGCCTTATTCCTCTTCCCATCGCGAATGTATTCGATCGTAATATTATTACCGGGTCGATAACGCCCCAATTGTTCCTGCATTTCGGGCAAAGTCCTGGTCTTTACCCCATTGATACTGACAATTACATCTCCTTTGCGAATTCCGGCTTCGTCAGCACCACTGGTTGGAGTGACTCGTGTAATATAGACCCCTTCTACTGATCTCAATCCCAACCGACGAGCCAAATCACTGGTCATTTCGTCAATATAAACGCCAAGAATACCTCTTTGGACCAGACCATAATCGCGCAAATCTTTGATCACTTTTTGGACCAAATTTGCCGGCACGGCAAAAGAGTAACCTTCGTACCGACCTGATTTTGTAATGATAGCGGTATTGATTCCCACCAATTCTCCATTGGTGTTTACCAAAGCACCACCACTATTTCCAGGATTAACGGCAGCATCGGTCTGAATAAAAGATTCGATGCGATCCTGTCGGTCCAGTATGTCGATACTCCTTCCTTTAGCACTTACAATACCAGCAGTTACAGTCGATTCCAAATTAAATGGATTTCCTACCGCAAGAACCCACTCCCCTACTCTTAAGGAATCCGAATTACCGAACTCAATAAATGGTAAATCATCCGCTTCCACTTTAATGAGTGCCAGATCCGTCGACGGGTCCATACCCACTACCGAGGCTTCCAGCTTTCTCTTATCGTTTAAGGTAACTTCAATCTTATCTCCTTCTTCAACAACGTGGTTATTCGTTGCAATGTAGCCGTCGGGTGAAATGATTACTCCTGAACCAGCTGAACTTCCCACCGCTCCATGATTTCCCCAAAAATCAAATACGGCACCGGATTGGACCGTTCTGATGTTTACGACAGCCGGCGTAACGGACTCTGCAGCAGCGATAAAATCGGTAGGGGAAGAAGACAAGAAATGCCTTTGTCTTGCACCTTCTAATAAATCGGCACTATACTTAGTATATTGGGCGGGCACAGTTTCCCGAATAATGACTTCCCTGGGTTCAGCTAACTGATAGTGAATTGTCAAAGCAATGATTGCACCTAGCAGCGAACTGATTATTATAAGGCCAATTTTTCCCATGTTCCCTTTTTTCTTAAACTGTTCGTAAGTTTGTTTTCTCTCTCCTAACTTCATCTGCATTAGGCACAAGAAAAACCCATCGTGTAAACGGCCCTCTGCAATGGCCTAAGATAATCATACTATTCTAAAGAAACAATGTACGTATATTTAAAAAAAGGTTATAATTTTTCTTTTTAGTGATGCCCAAGTAATAAGTTTGCGACAATCAGTCGGCATCACAGATAAAGAATTAGAATCATGAAGACCAAAGATCCACAAAAATCATCAGAGGCAGAAGATCTCAGTAATATATGGGGATGGAAATTTTCTCGTTGGGGTCTGATAATCCTGATCCTACTCTCTGTCATTATGTACTATCGACATGTAGTACTGGGTGTTCCCCTAGAATTTGAGCAAGAAAAAGAACCGGTCGAGGAGGTAAAACAATAGCAAATAGATCTTATGAGTACGATTTCTTTTCAAAAATATCAGGGCGCTGGCAATGATTTCGTCATGATTGATGGCCGGCAACAGACTGCGCCGGATCCTTCCGATCAACAGTTGATTGCAAAAATGTGCGATCGCAAGTTCGGCATCGGCGCAGACGGCCTCATCATTCTTAAAGATCACGCTGAATTCGATTTTGAAATGCTTTACTTTAATGCCGATGGATTTCCCGGAAGCATGTGTGGAAACGGAGGGCGTTGCGTCGTTGCATTTGCCCATGCACTAGGTATCATCAACCAAAAGACTACCTTTCTAGCAGTTGATGGGCCGCATGAAGCTAAGGTGGTCCGGCCCAGTTGGATTGAATTGGAAATGATCGAGGTCGCGGACGTCGAGATTGGAGAAACATTTTACTATATGGACACCGGGTCGCCCCATTACGTCCGCTTCGTGAGTGATCTTGACAAGACGGACGTTTTTGCCGAAGGAAGCGCCATTCGATATTCTGATCGTTTCAAAGCAGTAGGGACTAATGTCAACTTTGTTCAATCGTTTTCCGACCGTATCGCAGTAGCCACTTACGAACGAGGGGTAGAAAATGAGACGCTTGCCTGCGGAACCGGCGTCACCGCCGCGGCCATTGCTCATTACCTAAGACAACCTTCAGCAGACCGGCTCTCCATTGATATAGAAGCGCGTGGCGGAACACTGCAAGTACGGTTTAAAGTAAAAGATGGCCATCATTTTTCCGATATTTGGTTATGCGGCCCAGCAGAAAAAGTATACCAAGGTCATTGGAGTTAATAAAGTACGATTTATGATTAATCTGATCAGTGATACGGTCACGAAGCCTACACCGGGAATGCTGGATGCCATGATGCAGGCAGAAGTGGGTGATGATGTTTTCGGAGAAGACCCTACTGTAAATGCCCTGGAGGCCAAGGTTGCCGGGATGTTTGGCAAGGAAGCGGCTGTTTTTTGTCCGTCTGGAACCATGACAAATCAAATAGCCATTAAAGTACACACGCAGCCCCTAGATGAAGTCATATGTGATCACTATTCCCACATTTATCAATACGAAGCGGCCGGATATGCCTTCAACTCCGGCATCGGAATCAATCTCATCCAAGGCCAGAATGGAAAAATAAACGTCAGCGATATTTCCACTGCTATTAGACCCACGATGGAGGTATACCCCAGCTCGAAATTGGTTGTCCTTGAAAATACTTGTAATAAGGGAGGAGGCAGTTACTATGAAATATCGGAGATTGCGCCCATCGCATCTTTCTGCAAAGAAAAATCACTGGCCTTACATCTCGACGGTGCCCGTCTTTTTAATGCATTGGTAGAGACTGGAGAATCTACAGAAGATACTGGTGAAATGTTTGATAGCATCTCGATTTGCTTATCCAAAGGGTTAGGTGCGCCAGTTGGATCTTTACTAATTGGTGATTCATCTTTCATAAAGCAAGCACGAAGATTTCGAAAAGTATTAGGGGGTGGGATGCGGCAGGCAGGCTTTCTTGCCGCTGCCGGCTTGTATGCCTTAGACCACCAAATTGATCGACTCAAAATTGATAATGAGCGTGCAAAAATAATCGGTTCTACATTAGAAAAAATGAACTACGTAGCACAGGTCCGCCCCGTGCGATCTAATATTGTGATATTTGACCTGGTTCCCGACTGGGATACATCAACCTTTCTGGAGCGGCTGTCTTCCTTTGGAATAAAGGCAGTACCTTTTGGCCCCAACACCATTCGGTTTGTCACTCATCTGGACTTCTCCGAGGACATGCTTCACCAAACTGTTAAAGTGTTGAAGCAGTTATCGCAATAGTAGCACATCACCGGATACCGTTCTCGTGAATTCATCTGTTTGATCGCGGTAACGAATTTGGATCATGAAAACATAGGTGGCGCTGTGTGCAGGGCCATCCAGGGCTGAACCGTCCCATCCGGTATCGATGTTGCTTCCCTGGTAGATGCGGTTTCCCCAGCGGTCATAAATATGCATATTGAATTCCAGAATCTCGTAGGCAGGGTCCGGCATGACTGTAAAGAAATCATTAAAACCATCGCCATTAGGCGAAAACACATTCGGTGCTGCGACACGAAGATTGCCACACGAAGAGACAAACACATCCAGAGAATCGACAACAACACAAATTCCATCATCCAGGCGGAGCCAGTAGGTCCCGGCTTCTGCCGCCACAAGAGAAGTCTGGGTACTACTGTCCTGCCAGGTGAATATTCCGACATCGAGATTGGAGATCAATTGTACCGTTTCTCCCTGGCAAATGGTTTGATCCGGGCCCAAATCCAGGGCAGGAGGAACTTGAAAAGTTATCGAAACGGTATCTGCCGACAAGCAATTCCCCAATGCGGCCTCCAACCAATAATTGCCATTCTCGGTGACAGTGAGGTTTTCACCGATGCTGCCATCAGACCAATAAAAGTCGTCAAAATTTTGGATCTCGCCCTTAATGACAAATGATTCGCCCTCGCACAAATGAGCATCACTACCGATGTTGACTGTAGGACGTGCACCAAACACAACCCTCGTACTGGCAGTTGTAATACAACCCTCGCGGTCTACTTCAACGGAATAATCACCGTCGCTCATAACTTCCAATATGGGTTGCGTCGTGCCGTCTTGCCATCGATAAACAGCATCGATAGCACTCGCATCAAGCGTGACAACGTCGCCCTCACAGGCGCCCAATTGTCGTTCGAAATTGACTTCCGGATAAGGCAAAAAAGTAACGTTGATGGTGTCACGGGCGGAGCACCCATCCAAGATTCCCCGAATACTGTACGATCCGGTTTGAGTAACCGGGAGATTTCTGTTTGCAGAACCATCTTGCCAATTGTAAGAATCGGCCAGTCCGGTTGTTTCCAGTAGCAAGACCTCTCCTTCACAAAGCGTCTGGTCGGGGCCAAGATTAACTTCAGGCAAAGGCTTCAAACTGATTCGAACACCGGCGGTAGCCGTACACCCACTTTTCTCAATGGTCAGCTCATAATCTCCTGCTTCGCTGATGCTATACTGAGCGGAGGTACTACCATCCTGCCATAGGAAACCATCGCCAATGGCACCAAAATCAAAAGAAAGGACGTCTCCAGAACAGATCGAAGAGTCCTGCCCCAATGAAAACTGAGGAGGTTCAATAAAATCGATGAAAACCTCATCAGTAGCCGAACATCCATCTACAGAAACAGATAATGTGTAAAAACCAGTCTGTTGGACTTCAAGGGTTGCAGCGACTGATCCATCCTGCCATAGGTAGCTGTCAGCAGTAGGAAGACCAGCTTCAAGAAGCAATGATTCCCCAATGCAAGCAGTCCGATCCGGCCCTAAATCAGGTGCTGGATTCAACAGTATTTCAACATTTATGGTATCACTTGCCATACAACCATTTTCAGTTAATGCCACGGAGAAGCTGCCGCCATCAACTATGGAATAAGTCGGGGTAGTCGCTCCATCTTGCCACAAAAACTGTTCGGCTCTTCCGGACAGATCGAAATCCACCTTTTCTCCTTCACAAATTGTTGTATCCGGGCCAAGGTCGATCATAGGCAGAGGAAAAAAAGTTAATGTGATGCTATCTGATACGGAACAAGCACCATTGGAAACCTCAACGTGATAGGATCCCGAAATACTCGCTTCGAATTGTGCATCCGCACTACCATCTTGCCAAACATAAGATTGGCCAGTCGCCATACCTGCCTCCAAAATGGTATTCTCCCCCTCGCACAATTCTTGGTCAGTTCCAAGATCTACCGAAGGAGGCGCTGTATAGTCAACGATTACGGTATCTTCGATCGAACAGTTGGAAAGCATCAATCGCACGGAATACTGTCCTGGAGCATCCAGAGTAAAAGTGGGCTCAATCGAACCATCTTGCCATTCATAAACCAGGCCAGCCAATCCATTGGTGGCATCGAGCACCAAATCATTGCCATTGCAAAGCGTGGTATCGGGTCCCAAATCTACTACAAAATCTTCGGCGGCAGTGACGGTAATCGTATCGATGATCTCACAATTATTTCCAAAAGTAACCCTGGCCCAGAAACTACCGGGATTGTCTACAGGTATCACTGCTTCGGTAGAGCCATTTGACCATTCGTACTGTTCTCCCGGGCTGTAGCTGTATGCACTCAAGTCGATGGCCTCTCCATTACACAAAACCTGATCGGCGCCCAAAAAACCAACTTCCTGAAAGCCTGGCCGATTATCAAAATTCCAACCGGAGTTGCTGGTTCCAATGTCCACACTATGGGATCCAGCAAAAAAATTGGCACCTCCAATCCCAGATTGGTCCTGCATCTGGATAAAATCACCCAGTACGATACCGGCTGCAGGCATGTTGATGATGGCTTGTTCTCCCGGCACCACTGATTTGAGCTCAATGGAGTTGCAGTTGTTTCCAAGAACTTGAAGATACTCATCGACATCTTGGCTCAACCCCGGCTCCAGCCGGTAAGATTTGCCGGCAGCAAATACTAAAGAATCCATATTATTGTATCCCTCGATCAAGCCATCATTATTGAACTCGACCCGATTAAAAAGGGCTGGTGGATCTATAGGATCGTTATAGTAATGCCGAATGACGGATTCTCCTTCAATGGCCGAAAAAAGCACATTATTCAGAGCAATCCCTCCTGCAGTCAAGATACCACTTTGTTCGTTGGTCAGTTCCATCACAGAGTTGCCTGGATCGATGGTCACACCGCGGTTTGCAAGGGTACGAAAAGGAAAAGCAAAGTCCGTATAGCGGGGCCCGGTGATTGTAATATAAGAGTCTCCGAGAAAAATGGAAACCGGATTCAAATAATTGCCCACTGACATTTCCACCACTTCGATGTCATTGTTGTCCGTAAAAAACCGGCCGTTGAACAACCAGAGGTTATATGCTTCAAAATCATCCGCTAAATGATACTCACCAGGACCGTCCGCTACTAAGGTACTGAGCATATGTCCCTTCGAATACAGCGCATGGGTAGAATCTCCTCTCATATAAGTAATGCCCATGGAGACATTCATATCTTCCTGCAATTCGATGTTCCCATACGCATAGAGTCGACCTAAATTCAAGGTTGGCGTAACATTTTGCGTTCTCCAGATCATATTCCGGCAATAGTAGTAATCGGTAGCATACGCCGTTACGAACTGGTTGGTATTTTGAAAGGAATTTTCATCAAATATGACATCGTCGATTGGAGTCGGTATGCATTCTCCACCGGTTCCTCCACTGGAAAGTGACCAATGAACCGTGTCTTCCCATTCACCTCCATCTCCCACCCAATAAAGCGTACGGCCGGTAACTTCATCAAATACCCACCCATCATTGTTTCCTAGATCCACACTTTGTAGGGCGGAAAAACTCCCGGTTCCGTTAATGTGAATGTCCTGGACAATCAAATGTTGCAGATCGTTATGATCATTCGCACTTCTAATGAAAGCTTCCTGACCAACCAAATAAGATTGAAGGACAATGGGTGCTGCACACGTTGCCGGAGCGACCAAGTTGTCGATTTCCTGCATGGAAGCTTGTGAAAACTCATAAGTATAACCGGGAGTTAAAATCAAATTGCCAATGTGAAAATCACTGTTAATTCCACCAGCTGCTTCATAGATTAAAGAATCAAAGTAATGAACTGCAGGGTTATCCCACGAATAGATACCCGAAAAATTAGCTGAAAAGATAACCTTGTGAAAATCCAACTTGTTAGGGCCGGCAATTTCTACCGATCCGGCATGGTCGATGAAGTGAATAGTGGATGTACCGGCATCAAACTCCAGGTTTTGCGACTGCATTCGCCACAGCGGCCACCGATTGTCTTTCGTTTTCAGCACCCAGGTGGAATTACCCAGCGCCAGCTTTCGCGGACTGCCATCTAGAGCGTTTAGTTCGTAACTTTCAACGTATTGATCATTCGTAATCAGACTACCATTTTGAAGATAAATAGATAAGTTGACAGCGAGATTGTCCTGCAAGGTCCATTCTCCTCCGGCGCCATCAAAAATAACTTCTCCTAAAAAGAACAAATTACCAGAGGTAATGGTCTGTCCCGGCTCACTCGCTTCAAAGTGAAAGGTCCCTCCGAACTCGAGTTGCATTGCCGGGATAAATGTAAGAGACCCCAATATGTGCATAGCTAGTTCGTCAATCCCATCTAACGATGGATTTCCCGTAGCTCCTAACCAGGTCATGTCTTTGCAGTATATGTTTTCACTATTCAAAATGACCGTTTGTCCGGCGGCAGTGAAGGAGTTACCATCAAAATGCACATTATCAGCTCCGCTTGGAACGCATGCTCCCCCCGGGCCTCCGCTGGAAAATGACCAATGCATGGGGTCTTCCCAGTTGCCGGATCCTCCCACCCAAAAAAGGTCATTGTTGGTCTTTTCGTTGATGACCCAACCCGCGTTATTACCGAGATCAGCACTATTATCTGCGGTAAACGAGGAAGTACCCGAGGTACGAATATTCTTGAGATTGACAAAATCTACGACAATGGACTGCCCGTCGGAATTAAAAGTTGCTTGCCCCACTCCTGTTCTTCCCAGAATGTATATTGGGGCCACACACGTACCGTTGGCCGTAAGCATACCAATATTATAGGTAGCTCCTCCACCAAAATTGTAGGATCTTCCAGCGCTCAATATTAGTGACCCCGTCGTAAAGGTATTCGAAATATCTGCCGAACCATTGAAAGTCAGCTCATCGAAGTTTGTCTCAGATGTTCCCACCAGATCCAGGGAGACTCTCCCGTTTGGGTGGCTAAAGGTCAGCCGAGAAAAGTAAGAAGCTTTATCAGCCTTAAATGCCGCTGTTCGATCGGTCAGATCCAGGGTAGCAGTATTGGCCGGCATATTGAAAGTACCGGTATTTTTGATCCAGACGGTCGGAAAAAAATCATTGATATTGGTGCCGGTGAAAGGCTTTCCGGTAAAGATCATTCTGGAATCGCTCAGGTTTAAGCTTCCACTGTTTTGGATGGTTACATAGCAGTACTTACCTCGAACTTCCTGCCCGGCAGTCGCCACCGTTCCATTGAGCAACTGAAAGATGCTGTCTACCTCCAGTTCACCTTGTAACTGCCACCCCCCGCTGCCATCAAAATAAACACTTTTGCCCAATTTATGGCCGGCGGTTTGGATGGCTGCATCCGGCAGCGCAGAACGAAATAATACCTCACCCGCAAAATCAAAAGTCATGATGGTGATCAATTGCAGGGAACCATAGATATTCAATAGTTGAGTTTCCGTGCCCCGGAAAATAGGATTTCCAGTAGCACCAGTCCAATCCATATTTAGACAAAAGATATTGTCGATATTCAAATTTATTACCTGATTCGGTCCGGTGAAGGAATTGGCATCAAAAAATACATTGTCATCGGCAGACGGCAAGGCGTCGTACTTGATTGTTCCGCCCGAAGTCGTGGCCCAGTGACTGATGTCAGACCAGTCTCCGGCCCCACCCACCCAAAAATAGTCTTCAGCTGCCAGTTGATTGACGAGAAAGAATAGAGAAAATAGTGTCGCTTTTTTCCAAATGTTCATCTCTCATGGGCTTTTGGTTACTAAACATTAAAGAAGACTCTAAATTAGTAATTAGTTGAAATTTAGAACCCCCGTGAGAGATCAAATACGGTCTGGAGAGGATAAAGGAAGAGATTCTCTACTGCTGCCGCTCATAACATCCAATATCTGGCATATCGTCCCGTGGATTTCCCTCTAAATCCAGGGTGATGGTAGCTAATGGTACAGCCTGACCAATAGCGATGGAAAGAGAGTCAAGGTGGTAATCATCTTCATTGGGATCGACAAACAGGACATCATCCCGATCGGCATTTGTGCAAGGGTTGCATTCTCTGCCCAGAAAGTCGGCATAGAGTCCCTCCTGTTCCTCCAACAATTCGTCGATTTTAACGATGCAATTTTGAAACCTGACGTTAAAATTGTCGATTCCGGCCCCACCAAATATATCGGCCAACACAATTTCGTCCTGCCGCGAGCCAAAGATGATGGAGTTTCTGAAAAGAGCGTTTAGGTTAGCATCCCGCAAAATCTGACACTCGAGGAAATTGTCATAGCAAAAGAAATTGAACATACTCAAGGCCGAAGCATCTACACCATAGCTGGCAAGCGTACAATAGTTAAAGTTATAACTGCCTCCCAAAAGGATCTGGACAGAATTAGCACCGTTGTTGTAAATGAGTGTATTCTCGGCATTCACTTTACTATTGAAACCGATTAAGCCACTTCCGCTGGTATTGTATATCTGGCTGTTTTGAAGAGTTACTTCGGAAGAAGAGTCGGCGTATAAACCGATGATGGAGTTTTTGATGGTCGTATAAGAGATGGTATTGCCCTTACTGCCCTTACCCAATACCAAACCCGTCCATTGTCCGGAAGCCTCCTGGAATCCTTCTTCCAGACGATCGCCCTGAATGATAACCGGTTCTTCTTTCGTACCCTGAATATTGATACGACCATTTTGAGCGACAAATAACAATCCATCATTGAAAACAGAAAACGAATCCCTGGCGATCCCTCCATGGACATGAATACTCGTCCCAGCCGGAATATTCAGGGTACAATCATTGATGATCACCCGCCCATAAACCACATAGGGCTTGGGATCGTCCCAGGTGATCTCTCCACCACCACAGGAAAACTCGACGGTAATGCCCTTGTTAAACCGACTTGGGAAATAGTTGGCATTCTGTCCCCATGCTTCCAACTGTACATTCTGAGTATTTCCATTTGTTTCAAACACTACTTTTTCTTCTATTACGAAGGGCGATGCAGATAATGGGAGATCCGGATCAACGGTAACTTCCGCAAAAACATAAATGCTATCCTCGGCCCAAACAATGACATCCTGAACCTCGTTGCCCGGCAAACCATCGACATTCAATCGGAATTGACTTCCATCTCCACGTTCGAGAAACACTTTCGATATCTTGACCGCTTTATCGCTCCGATTGTAGACCCGGAATGACCTGGTTGCCGAACCCAATTCTGTAAATACGGTATCAAATCTTAAGGTATCAATCGAAAACTCTAATCTTACATCGCCGGAAGTGGTAAATTCGTCTTCATTATTACAAGTGGAAAGGAGCACCAAAAAAGCCACAATGGCGCACCAGAATAGGGTATTTTTCATTCAACTTCGCATTTCAAATTTGAACCATTCGGCAAATTTCACATTAAATTTCAAAGGGTCAAATTTTCAACGACAGAATGCGCTATATGTTTTCGTTCAGACATCCTAGTTGTAATTATTTGTACTAACTTTGCCAGCAAAATATCTAAACACATGGTAATTGCATGGGAAACCCTTACCATGTAGGGAGGCAAAATTAATACATATTGAGTAGCGCAATTGTTGATGTAATTATTCCGGCCTATAATGAAGAAAAGTCTATAGGTCTCGTTTTAAATGACATTCCCAAGGATCTTGTACGAGAGATCATCGTCTGTAACAACGCCAGCACCGATCATACGGTGAAAAATGCTGAAAAGGGAGGAGCACTTGTATTGACAGAGCTGAGAAAGGGCTATGGCAGTGCTTGCTTGAAAGGAATTACTCATTTGAAATCAAAGGAACACAAGCCTCACATTGTTGTGTTCATTGATGGAGACTATTCCGATCATCCGGATCAACTACCCGATCTGATCCGGCCCATCTTAGAAGAAGATTACGACCTGGTGATCGGTTCGAGATCGTTAGGCAATATGGATCGAGGTGCCATGACACCACAACAAGTTTTTGGAAATTGGCTGGCTACCAATCTAATTCGTCTGTTTTACAACTATCATTTTTCTGACCTAGGCCCATTCAGAGCAATCAAATACGACCGCCTCATTGAACTCGACATGCAGGATCCCGACTTTGGATGGACGGTAGAAATGCAGGTAAAAGCAGCCAAAATGAAATTCAAATGCACGGAAATTCCAGTGAATTACAGAAGGCGCATTGGCGTCTCAAAGGTCTCGGGAACGATCAGAGGAACAATACTTGCTGGACATAAGATACTTTGGACGATCTTCAAGTTATTGTAAGCGGTGAGTTGTCAAGAAAATAAGAATCATTAAAAATTAAGCAAAATGCCAATTATAGCATATTCTGTTTTGACCATATATACACTGGCCTTGCTCTACATCACCATCTACTGTTTGATGCAGTTCAACCTTCTCTATCACTACAAGAAAGAAGGTGATTCTGACCACTTTGGTCAATCGACAAGACAGCCGAAGCGGCAAAAGGCCAGAGTCCGCCAATTGGTGACTGTCAGTGGTAAAAATGGGGGAGCTAACGAATACGTAGATACTACTCCGGAGTTGCCCTTCGTAACTGTCCAATTACCGATTTATAATGAACGGTATGTCATTGAAAGATTGATCGACAGCATTGCAGAATTCAACTATCCCAAGGATCGTTTTGAGATCCATATTCTCGATGATTCAACTGATGATACCGTCGATGTAACCCGCAAAAAAGTCAATGAGTATAAGGCCAAAGGCTTCAATATTGAACAGATTACCAGAAAGGAACGACAGGGCTATAAAGCTGGTGCGCTTCGGGATGCCATGCAGTTTGCCAAAGGAGAATTCATTGCCATTTTCGATGCTGACTTTCTTCCAAACCCAGATTTCCTGAATCAGACCGTTTCGTATTTTCAGGATGAAAGTGTAGGTGTTGTCCAAACGCGTTGGGAGCACATCAATGAGGATTATTCTCTGATTACTCGTTTGCAAGCACTCCAATTAAATGTCCACTTTTCCGTTGAGCAAACTGGTCGGATGAAAGGCAACTACTTATTGCAGTTCAATGGCACGGCCGGCGTATGGCGACGGGAAGCGATTGATGAGGCAGGTGGCTGGGAAGCCGATACCCTGACCGAAGATCTCGATCTCAGCATTCGGGTTCAACTAAAGGGATGGAAAATCAAATATCTAGAAGAGGTAGGTTCACCAGCCGAATTGCCAGCCGAAATGAATTCTTTCAAGTCCCAACAGTATCGCTGGATGAAAGGAGGTGCTGAAACCGCTAAGAAAATGCTACCCGCCGTTTGGCGATCCGGTCTGACCACCTGGCAAAAGACGCAAGCCACTTTTCATTTATTGGGCAGTACGGTCTTCGTTTTTGTTTTTGTCATGGGCGTATTTAGCGTACCATTATTGTTCTTATTAGGCGACTTGATCGAGGTCGGATTCAGCAAGAATTTTTTCGCCTATTTTTTAGTTGGGCTTTTGTCCATCATGGCGGTTTACTACGTCGGCAATGTGCAATCTGCCTCTGCCAGGGGTGAATTTTCAAAACAGCTCTATAAATTTGTAGTACTGTTTCCCGTATTCCTAGCATTGTCGATGGGGTTATCGCTACACAACAGTATTGCTGTAATGCAGGGATACTTCGGCAAAAAATCGCCGTTTATCCGTACCCCAAAATTCAATATCAAATCTATCAAGGACAGCTTCAAGAAAAATAACTATTTGAATCATAAATTATCCTGGACGACCATCCTTGAAGGGTTGCTTGCCTTGTATTTTCTTGGCGGGGTTATTGGAGGGGTCTATGTTCAAAATACCACTTTCATCATCTTTCATTTGATGTTGTGTTTTGGCTATGGAGCAATATTTTACTTAACAGTCAAGCACTTGAGTCTCAAAGGATGAAGATAGTTGGGCATAAGGTCTCAGAAATTTCTTCGGAAGTCAAGGCAGCGGCTTTCCTGATGCTTTTATTAACCGTTGGATTGGGCTATTTTGCAAAACAGTCTGGTTTTTATCCACTCATCGGTATGTATGCCTCATTCTGG
This sequence comes from Saprospiraceae bacterium, assembly GCA_028284395.1. Taxonomy (GTDB): domain Bacteria; phylum Bacteroidota; class Bacteroidia; order Chitinophagales; family Saprospiraceae; genus JANQRV01. The sequence goes on along the minus strand of JANQRV010000145.1, from coordinate 13,593 downwards.
GCAATCTATGTTTGGTCGATCATTCGGATCAAGCGGAAAGAGGATCTTCAATTTCTCATATGGTCCGGTATCCTATTTCGCGGTATTCTTGTTTTTTCATTTCCAAATCTTTCCGACGATATTTATCGATTCATCTGGGATGGGCATCTGGCCATCAACGGACACAATCCATTCAACTTTCTTCCTTTGGAGATCATTGAAGGAGACGAGGTATTTCCGGGACTGACCTCAGCGTTATTTGCCGAACTCAATTCTCAAGAATACTATACAGTGTATCCACCGATCGCGCAGATCACCTTTGCGACTGCAGTATTTTTGTTTCCATCCAGTTGGTGGGGATGTGCGATCATTATGAAATTTTTTCTCTTTGCATTCGAAATTGGTAGTATTGTACTGCTACAAAAGTTGCTGCGTGAGTTTAAAATGCCCGCCAAAAATGTACTTTGGTATGTGCTAAATCCTTTGATATTACTAGAGATAACTGGGAATCTGCATTTTGAAGGAGGCATGATTTTCTTCTTGCTGCTGGGGTTTTGGTGGCTGGTTAGAGGAAGGCTCTTCCCGGCCGCAGTTGCATTGGCCTGTTCGATCGCAGCAAAACTTCTTCCATTACTTTTCCTACCATTTTTGATCAAACGACTCGGATGGAAAATAAGTATTGGCTTCTTCACCGTTGTTGGACTAACGCTCGTTCTATTGTTCAGCCCTTTGTTTAACGAAGTCTTCCTCCAAAATTTCAGCAGTAGCCTGGATCTCTACTTCAGAAACTTTGAGTTCAACGGCAGCATCTACTACTTCATTCGCTGGATTGGTTTTCAAGTAAAAGGTTACAATATCATTGCCAAGGTTGGACCCAAACTAGCTATGGTGGTATTTTTTCTCATTGTTTCGAAAGCCATACTGAATAAAGATAAGAGCTGGGAAGGATGGCCTTCTGATATGTTATTCGCCATTTGTGTTTATCTGTTCCTGGGAACAACCATCCATCCCTGGTACGTTAGTTTACCCATCGTACTATCGGTATTCACCTCCTTTCGGTTTCCCATATTATGGAGTGGTTTGATCATGTATACCTACATTAACTACAGTTATGAGGTCTATTCTGAAAACCTCTGGGTGGTCGGTTTGGAGTATGGCTTTCTTTTTGCTTTTTTGATATACGAGTTGATTACCAAACAGTTAAAAAAGCCATTGCAATCTGAAATGCTGCCGACCTGACGACGGTAAGTCACCAGGTCGGCAGCTCAGTAAAGTAAGTGATCAAACTAGCTTATTCTTAAACCTCAGTACTATTTTCAAGGTCTAATTCGATCGACCAGGCATTCAATTTGCCTACATCCCTTACCGCAAGATCCTGCACCGTCAGGGACCAATCCCCAGCTGCCTCCAATCCAGTTAGCTGTAAAAAATCCCGGTTGTTATCTTTAGAATATACCCGTTGGATATTATCGGAGCTTCCCCCTTCCCGGTTATGCAATACGGTCGTTGTACCAGTTGGTGCGGTCAGGGAAATAACCAGATCCGATGCGTAAGTATGGGTGATGTCTACCGCTACTTTAATGGCCTTTACCTTACCGGATTGAGCAACATTCAATTGCCTGGTCAGACCGGAGGGATCCGCATCGGGAATGACTTCGCCCGGTTCCTCTCCAACCACCAAAACCTCTGCAGGAGCAGCCGTGAATTCTAATCCCCAGCTATCCAAAACCCCGGTATCCAGCCGAGCTAGGTCCTGTACTTGAATGGTCCATTCACCCTGGATAAAATCGCCGGCAAGATCCCCCAAGCCCGGAACAGAAAGAAGATCGTATTGCCCTTGAAGATTGTCGGCACTTCCACCATTTCGATTGTGCAAAGGAATAGATTTGCCACTTGGCGAAATCAAGACAACTACCAAATCACCAATATAGCTATGAGTAATCTTAACATTTACGATAACTTTTTGTAATCTTCCCTGTTCGGATACGGTGATGGTGTCTTGGATGCCATTCCTATTATTATCGGGAATAGCAAGATTTGGAGAAGAACTCACCGCAATTTCGCTTGGATCGACTTCGCCACTATTTCCACCACCGTTGCCCATAGCTAGGGCCTTCGTAACGGCTTTAAAAGCATTGACCTTTCCGAACCCAAACCATAGAGAATGCCCGTTTTCGTCGTAATCACCATTGGCAAATCCCAACTGTGGATCCGTGCTGGGATCAACGATCTTATCTGTTGTTGACTCTAAAATTTCTCTACCTTCTGCTGCCGTCAGTTCGGGATTGGCAGAAAGTATTAATCCTGCCACACCGGCTGCCAAGGGACAGGCACTGGAAGTACCGCCAAAGTCAAAAGTAAAATCCGAAGCGTCGTATCCGGAAGGGCCCACCCGATCGGTCGTCACAATGCCCCTCCCGGGAAAAGAACCGCGTACAAAGGGGAAGGTTGGTCCTTCTACGGTTCCCGGGTGTCCATTGTTACTAGGAGCACAGACTGAAATCTCATTTCCCCAACTACTGTAGAACGACTTGGTTCCGATGCTGGTACATGCAGACACGGCGATGACATCGGGATGGGTTGCGAAGCCATCCAGCCACTGAGTAGGTCCGTTCAATTCTCCATTTGGCCAGCCGGTTTCGTTTACAATACCGTTTATGGGCCGATTGACGTTGCCCGCAGCAAAGAAGATCATGACCCCTTTACCTCCTCTACCCTGTCGAGCACAGCGTGTGATTGCATTATTTTGCCGGATGCTGAGTGGAAAATTGATGGCTGCCGGCCCCCAGCTATTGACCATAATAGCCGCTCCATTGTCTCTAACGTAATCAAAAAGGACTTCGATAGAATTGTCATCCAGAAAACCGGATGTACGCAATGGCATCAATGAACAGTCTGGTGCTGCTCCTACCACGCCACTGCCATTAGCTTCGGCTACTGCCACACCAGCTACCGAAGTTCCGTGGTTTTCGTCGCGTCCTTCGGGTGAAGGATTAAAATCACGTCCCTGAAAATCTCTCGGGGCAACGATCTTGCCCAATCCCTGAAAATCGCTATGTGCCAAGTCTACTGAATCATCTGCTACCGCGATCACGATGGAACGATCTCCACGGGTAAAGTCCCAGGCGCGAGTGGCATCAACGTGAGATCCACTTGCCAACTGTATCCCTCCTTCATGAAAAAGATGCCACTGTTCCCCAAATAAGTTATCAGAAGGGGTGAAAAAATGCTGCGATTTCACCACTATATTTGGTTCGCACCAATCTATTTCCTCCTGCTCCATTAACTCATTTGTCAACGCAATCGGGTCTTCATCATTTCCTTCTGCAATCTTGAATACATAAGTATTGGCAAGATCTTCCACCTGCTTTTTGTAATTCAATCCAAACTCGGCAATGATTTCATCGATGGCAGTGGTTTTTGTGCCTGGCTTAAACTGGACAGTGATTTCTTCAGTCATGAATATCTGTCCAAGGGGATCTTCTGACATTTGGAAAACATTACTGGCAAAGGACACCTCACTTCTTCCCTTCATATCGGCCAGCACCTGATCGGTCTTGCCGGGAGCCACCGACATCACGGTCAGGTTTTGCTGATAAATATGATCGTACACTTCACAGTCCAGAGCCCGGGTTAGCGTTTCCGGCTCCGCACCGGTTTTGGTCTTAACCGCAATGTAATCCTCTGCTTTATTCAGCTTGATTTTCTTGCCCCCACGCAAAAGGAGGTATTGGTTAGAATTGGATGGGTTGTTGTCCATTGGTGGCATTTTAGTTTTTAGGTTTTACTTTATCAGTATTAAGCGTGCTTTCGCAAATTTGTACTCTCTACGGTGCATTGATGCTTGAAGGTATTTAAAAGACCGGAGCACTTGCACACATATTGCAAAAATATATAAAATGAAGACACCTAGTCTTCAAATTAGTTGATTAAAATAATGTAAAATAGGCGGGAACAGTCTTGAGTATGACAGCCAATCTATTCTTTGCCAGCATTAAATTGCGACAGTAATTTTTCGGACTCTTCTTTCGTTAAACGAAGCTGTTCCGCTAGATCGAACAATTGTTCATGGGTAAAATCCATGCTCAGCGCATTTTCAAAAACGTGGTTTTTGGCCGCCGAAGCCAGCAATTCTTCTACCTGCGGTTGGAATCCAAATTTTTCGGCAATGTCGTGGAGTAATGCCAGTTCCCGATCGTCGAGATGGTGATCTACGACAGCAATGGTGTAAACCAGCATATATATGGTAGGTCGAACAGCCTCCGTTACTGCTTCCGCTTCTGTCTTTGATACGGGGCTTTCCTGTTGAAGTTGCTGCAATCGATCCGCATCTCCTCCCAAGAGGTCCGTCAGGTAAGCTTCTTCCTGCCTGTTGATGCCTTCGTGCACTTTTGCCAATTCTACTAATAACCGCTCTAAAATGATACGGTCGTATTCTTTTTCAACGGGCTGTTGAGCCAACTGTAACTCATAGTCCGTAAGTTCCGAACGATATTGCCATTCTTTTTTGTTTTTATCAAATACCAATTGATTGGAAATTTGCTTAAAAGCTTCAACGATGGCATGTTGTTTTTCTTGATCGGAAAAGGAAATGGTATTTTCGAGTTCTTCTCCTTCTTCCTTTCCCTCCCGGTCAATGATGCGCTGAACAGTATAGGTAGCAGCTTTCTTTAAAGCATCAAGGCCTTCTTCAAGAGCACTTAATGGTGTCTCTGAGCTGGCCTTTTCAATACGGCTGCTGGCTTCAATCGTACTACCCCCGCCGGGAACTTGAAAAAAGCAGGTGATGACGTCTCCTTCTATCTTGGAACCGGCCAACAATGGTTTTATGGTTTCATAACTTATCTGCATAACAAGCAAGTTGTTTTTTGAATTAAACTAGGCCCTATTCTTTTCAGCATCCTCGGGGCGAATGCCGGCGTTGCGTATGTGGATTAGCCGTTTCAGTATGTCAAACCAAAAAGCCGCCCCCATAGAAACCGCCAAAGCAGTCACGAGCCAACCGATGAATTTGATCACCCTCCATCGGATGGGGTTTTGGGTTGTCTCGGGAGGTTGTACCCAAAAGCCTTCGGGCCTGCCGAGACCAAGCGGAGCCGGCACCTGTTCAATCTCTTCCTTCAGCAGCGTTTCTACCAATTCTTTCAACTCTGAGACTTCTTCCATCGTAGCAGTACCCTGCACAGTATCGGGAGTCAGTTGGGCAAACCGGTCGTCAGTAAATCCAACGGCCAATTCGAGCAGCTGTTGCCGGTCGTCTGGGAAATTTGTCAAATTAGAATAAATCTTAAACGTATCGGCATCAAAAGCCGCTCCCAGAATCAACCCAATGATGAATAAATTCCGCTGAACGTTTCGCTTGTACCAACCGGTGGCACGATCCATGGTCTCATCGTAATAACGCTTGAACTCGTCTTTGGCTTTTCTTATTTCCTCTTCAAAATTTTGTGCGGCCTCCAATACTCCCCGGCTTCTCGTTCCAATGCCACGAGTTTGCTGAAATTCCTCGTCGATTGTAATATCCGGCATATCGTAAACCAATACATTCAGTGAATTCTTAAGCGGTGAGGGTTTCATGCGATCCACTAAGGAAGGTTCGATCGGAGTTGTCGCTCCACCTGCACTTCTGGATCTGACGGTCCGATCTGCGGACACCGGAATCTCCTGCTCTGCTTTCTCCAAATCTTCTTTTTCTTTGTCCAACAACACTTCCCTCACAATGTCGGAAACCTGCTCGGCCGAAAGATAAGAGGGTAAACGCTTGAACCACAAAAAATAACTGCTGTATTTATTATAGATATTGCTATTCTGGACTCTTCTTTTGAAGTCTTCCAACAGCTCTTTACGTGCCTTCTGACTAAACTCCTCGACCTTTTCTATTTCCAATAGTTTAGCAATGGCTTCCAGCAGAACCTTACCGCGCATGGACAGCAAAGCAGCAATTATTTCCTGAACGGTAGTCGCCAGCAAACTAAGCAGTAGAAAAATGAAGACGAGTCCGATTATTATTTCGAGCGTTTCCATGTTCGTTCGTGTTGGTTTTGAGGGGGGAAGTTAGGGAATTTGGGGGGGAATTCCCTATTTTCACCCCAACAACCAATTCATACAAACAAAAACCACCTCAATGAAGTTTTTCACCATCATTGCCAACTTTATCACGGGCATCCTAAAATCACTATTCCCCACTAATAAGAAGACTCCTCCCAAAACCGTTGATCCGAAACCCGAACCAAAACCAGAGCCCAAGCCCGAACCAGTGGTGGTGGAACCAGAGCCAGAGCCAGAACCAGAACCAGAACAACCTCAAGCATTTGAACTACCGAGTTTTGAAAACCTAAAAATCGATCGAAGTGGTAATCCGCCAGATTACGACATCAGCAACGGAAAAGACCAAGTAAAGTTCGAAGGATTCAAGCGTGGTTATTATACAGTTGGCGGTCAAATGGTTTTGGACTACATTGACAAACACAGCGATCGCCTGGAAGCATTAGACCTTTCAGAGTCGGCAATTAAGGTCATTCAATCGGTCTCTGACAACGAAGGAAACCTGGATGCAATCAACACCTGGGACAATTCCTTTCTGACTTTCGGCATGTTTCAATGGTCTTTAGGTACCAAGGGCAATAGCGGCGAACTTCCGGCAATGATGAAGAAAGTAAAAGATGAATTCCCCGATATTTACCAGCATTACTTCGGCCAATTCGGACTGGAGCTTTCCAGCAGAACAACTCCTGTCTACGGCTATTTCCTGTTGAATGAAAAGCGGATTGATACGGCAGCTGAAAAGGAGCAATTCAGAACTGCCGGTTGGGGATATCGCTTTTGGTTGGCAGGTCAACATCCCGATGTTCAGGCTATTGAAGTAGAACACGCCATTGATCGCCTAAAAACCTTCTATTGGAAAAAGCCCAAGGGGTGGAACAACAAGCTGTCAGAAATCATCACATCGGAATACGGGGTAGCACTCATCTTGGATAATCATGTCAACCGTCCCGGATATGTTGCCCGTTGTGTCAAGCAGGCATGGGATCAAAGTGGATTGGGAGACCCGAAAGACTGGACTACTGAAGACGAACTAAAAGTCGTAAACGCATACATAAAGATTCGCGAAACCTATGGCAAATCGCCCATGACAGATGCCGCCAAAAGAGCCCGCAACACCAAAAAATATCTTAACCAAGGCCAAATCAGCAAGGATCGGTTTTCGTTCGTTTATGAGGAACAACCTACTACCCGAGGTTTGGACCCCGTACCACTGGAAGATATTGTTCCACAGGGTTACGACGAGATGGATTATGAAGACATACGGCATTATGATGATGAATTTGAAGAAGGACAAGGTTGAGTCTGCCAATTCAAACCATTATCTTTGCCGCTTAATCATTCACCTAATTCACCAAGATTGTCCCAATCTCAACACAAATAACATATGGAAGCCAGACCAAAATCCCTACACGCTCTCCTCGTATCCATCGACAATTATCCCATCCCAAGACATAAATTGAATGGATGCGTTAATGACCGTAATGCCTTCAAAGATTACATCGAGCGAAGATTTGGAGAGCTTAACATCCAACTCAATATCAAAACCTTAACGGATGAAGAAGCGACCAAAAAAGCGATTATTCAAAGCTTCCAACATTTCCAAGCCGCGGAAGATGGAGATATTTGCGTCTTCTACTTCAGCGGACATGGCTCCCAGACCCAGGCTCATCAGGCTTTTTGGCATCTTTCACCGGACCGGATGAACGAATCAGTGGTTTGTCACGACAGTCGCTTACCAGATGGGAAAGATTTGATCGATAAAGAGTTGCGGTATTTATTTTGGGAAGCGACACGCGATAAGGAATTACACTTTTTAGCGGTCTTCGATTGTTGCCATTCCGGTTCACTTTCCAGATCATTAGGAGGCGTTACCGAAAGAATTGTCAGCGCCAGCCCACTACCCAACAAGTTGGAGGACTATCATGGCTACGAACATTATTTGCGGGAAGAAGAAGACGGTATTTTAAAATTAACCCCGCCGGTCGGCAATCTTATTCAGTTGGGGGCCTCCAAACCCTATGAGACCGCAAAAGAGCTAAGGATCAATGGTCAACCAAGAGGAATATTCACCTATTCCCTTATCCAATCCCTAGAGCAGGGCGCAGACATGCTGTCGTATAACGACATCCTCAACACCCTCCGCATTCGCATCAGCAGCAAAGTCAATAACCAGTCCCCACAGCTGATCGCTCGGCCACAAGATAAGGTGAAACGTTTTCTGGGAGCCTCTTTACCGCTTGCCAGCAGTCATTTCATGATCAATTTTGCCAACGGTAAATGGATCGTCAACGCAGGTGCTATGCAAGGGGTTCCTGCACAAGGAGGAAAGCTTCAATTAATGAATGGTGATGAGGCATCGATCTCCGAGGTCGACACCAGCCAATCTATCGTAACGGGAATGGAGGGCAAGGATACCACCCAATCCTATAAAGCGATCTTGAAAGAAACTACTTTCACCAAACTAAAAGTAGCCATCGCAGAAGGTGGAGATCCATCCGGCATTGAAATCCTGACCAATATGTTTCAGGAGTTGGACCCAGATTATACCGAACTAGTGGCGGACATCAATGATGCCGAATATTGGATCAGAGTTATTGAAAACAGTTATCAACTAACTAAACCGAATGATAAGCGGCCTGTTTTTCGACGGATCGAGAACTACGATGAAAATAACGCGATGACTTTTATCCAGGACATCGCTACAGTCTCCCAATGGGAAAACCTCCTCTTGCTTGGAAACGCCAACTCGACCATACTCGACCACGAGTTTCAAATTGAGCTATATCGTGTTACGGAGCCGGGTAACCAATCAAATAGTGCTCCCGTCGAATTGATCAATTGGAAAGAAGAACCAGCACTGCGTTACGAAAAAGATGCCGACGGGAATTGGTGCGAACCAGCCATTAAGATCAAGGTCACCAATACCGGTGTCCGGAAATTATACTTCAGTGCCGTCAATTTGGCGGATAATTACGGCATCTCCAATCATTTCATGGACATTCAGGAATTGAACCCGAATGAATACAAGTGGTTGGAAGACGAAGATCACGATGGCAACCTCTACACAACGACACCATTGGAAGTTGATGAGTCTTACAGTACCTGGGGGGTAACTGAAGCGACCGAATACTTCAAATTCTTCATTAGTAATGACCCGGAACTTAGCACCGATCTCTACAATCAAGATGGTTTGGAGTATGATGTCAACCTCCGAGACCGGGCCGGTCGCAGACGTAGGAGAAGACCGATCGTTGCCCAAAAAGACTGGACTACGAGGGAAATGAAGATCAAGGTCGTCCGGCCGCTGGAAACCGTAGCCTTGCAAGAAAACAGTGCAGTTACTTTATTAGAAAGCATCGATGTTGAAGCTCCCGCCGGAATTAAAGCTGACATTCAACTGGCTTCGCTGGGAGATACCCAAAGAGCCCTTGGAAGTTCCAGTTCTGCTCTCCGTTCATTAAATGGCATGGCCCTTGGAGAAACCGCCAATCTAACTCCCTTTGAAATGACGAGAGGCAATAAAGAAAGTCCGGGTCTGAGTATTCTTGAAATGAAAAATGTAGTGGGATCAGAAAACGTGACGGCGGATTCCCCCCTGAAAATCAGATCAACCATTCAGGTGGAGGAAGGAGGTACCGTCATACCAATTGGATACGATGAGGAAACGGGGCTTTTATATCCGCTTGGCTTTATGGATGAAGAGGGGACCATTATCGTGGAAACCCTTCCCGACCCTAGTGCTGATAATGAACGTAGTTTAACGGGGTCGATCAAGATTGCCTTCCAGCGCATGGTATTAAGCAGGATTCCGGATGGCTACAAACACCCTCAACTTGCCATTCCCATTTTTGAGTCGGAAGACAGTGAAGTCTTTAGTTACGAAAAAGATGTCGAAAAGATAAAAGCTGCAGTAGCTAGCGCTGAAAACATTGCACTATTTATTCACGGAATAATCGGAGACACGACCGAGATGCCCAAAGCACTCAAAAGGGCCATGCTCTCTGATGGATCCAGGCTAGAATCCAAGTTCGATCTTTCGCTGACTTTCGACTATGAAAATCTTAGTTGCCCGATCGAACAATCGGCCAAAGATTTGGCAGAAAAGTTAGCCGAAGCCGGATTGGCGGCCGGACACGGCAAGAACCTCACAATCATCGCTCATTCGATGGGAGGGCTGGTTTCAAGATGGTTCATCGAGAAAGAGGGAGGACAAGAGGTTGTCCAGCACCTGATTCAATTGGGTACTCCCAATATGGGCTCTCCTTGGTCAAATGTATACGACTTGGCTTCGACATTATTGACCCGAGTCATCAACGGAGCATCTTTCTTACAACCATACTTAATACCGCTGTCTTTCATAGGTCGACTTGCTAAGAAGTTCTTCAAGACTCTGGAACAAATGCACGAAAAAGATTCTCAATTCATTAAGAATGTCAATGACGGAACCGATCCCGGTATCAAATACACCATCATTGCCGGTAACACGCAGTTGATACCGGTAACTTACGAAGAACAACAAAATACCCTAATTAAAAAACTTTTCCGTCGCATCAAGAAAAGAGGTCACTATGATGCATTGGATTTGGCTTTATTCAAGAAGCCCAATGACATCGCTGTTTCGTTGGAAAGCATCCTTGGAATCGCGGGCAAAGAAGCTCGTCAAATTAATGTTACAGAATTTGAAGTGGGATGCGATCACCTCAGCTACTTTGGCAATGCTGATAGCTTAGAGGCTTTGGTAAAAGCAGTAGAAAACGGAACTACTACCGGTTAGTTGACCTTAAACTGTTTGATCATAACGGCGCCACTTTCTTCAAGGTTGGAGCTGAGGATAATCACTTGTTCTTTCACACCATCGTCGATGGAAACGGCAACGGTGTTGGGAGGAATATCACCCAGGCTCTCGGCATGAAGGATCAGAAAATTGTTTTCCTCTTTCAAGGTGACCAATTTGGTATACTTGGTTTTGGCTACCCGATATTTCTCAAAGAGTAAATTGCCGTTGAGGAACAACGTGACAATGTCTCCATCAACCGTCCCATTGTCCCAGGTTTTAATTTTCAGTTTGGGGCTCTGTACTTCGAGAATGCGCTGCACTTTAATTTTTCGCTCGTTCTTGGATTCATAAGGTTTGCGTGCTTCCTGCACCGCTTTGGTTATGGTCCTGGTTTCAATGGGCTTTTCCAAATAGAATTTTCCCGGTGCACAACTACCGGTGGTAAAGTTGAATCCTTCGATGAAGCCCTTCCATTCTCCCTCTAGTACATAAGTGTGAGGTTCTCTTCTCAAACTCAAGCTTCCCGACTTTATACACCATTTCCATTTGTCATCCGTCTTTATTTTTACCATGGCCTCCTCCAAGTCCAAGTTCCCAGTGATTTCATCGTACTCCCAGTCTAATTCATGATATGCACTACCTCCATTACCTTCGGAGACGATATAGGATTCACTTTCGTCTCCCTCCTGTAAATTGATCTCGTAATAAAACCCATATTCTCGGTCTGACTGAGAAAGATGTCCAGTCCATTTTCCCAAGATGGAAAAAGGAATTTCTTCCTCGATGGTAATTTCCTTTGTTGTAAAATCTCCATTCTCGAGGTAGACCTTCCCTGGTGTACAGCCATCTGCCTTCCAATCACCTTCTAATACAACTTTCCCATTATTGGTACCAATTCTCAAGAGCATGTATTTCAGACACCATTTCGGTGCTTCAGGTGCCATCTGAATGATTTCTTGGATGACAACCTTATCGTCGTCGACCACGCCTGTGAAGGAGAACTCTGCGGTCGATTGGCCGTCTGGAGAACGGGAAAAAGAATTACCCGATAGGTCATCACCTTCCTGTTCGAGCTGTAGACGATAATAGAAGGTATCGGTTTTCCCTTCCTGATAAAGACTACCTTCCCACAACCCGGTCAACCCCTGCGCATTTAGTCCTACAGTAAATAAAAAGAAGTACGCAAAAGAAAATGAACGATGCAACATGGTACCAGAGGTTTTAATTAAAGTCACTCACTCAATTGATTATCAAAGCATTAAAATCAATTAACTTTAAAACGATGGAATTAGGTATTTATTTTTACTGCGAAAATTATTCCAAAGTGTGTTCCGCCGCTCTTTACCTCCTTTCAATTCATTTATTTCAAATTTTTATTGTTTTATTGGAATTTTACCCTTAAATTTGTCTAAATAGAAAATAAGTCTTGCCGCATAAACAAATTTCACGTTAAAAGTCCAATAATCCACCAAACAAAGAACAAGAGGTCTTTTGACGAAACAATTCCCCTTTATCTGAGCGGTAATAATTTTTACTGCTTAGCTTCCACTTCTACACTTTGATCAATATAAATTGATCGTTAAGCAGCTATTTGCTGTTGAGTATTGAGAAAGGTGCTGTCAAGATAGTCACTTTATGAGTTATAAAGTGCTTCGAATATTGAATACAGGGGTACTTTACAGGTTTTGAAACGAACTACACATTTTCACAAATTCGATTGTTACAATCACGATGCAGGGATTCTTTTATGGGAATTGAAAGCAAGTGATTTAAAAATATAGAGAACTAAATCTTTTAGCAAATAAAAGTTGTACTTAAATCGGTTTATTGGCTACCCTGACTTCTTTTGTCGTTGGGGTAGTTTTTTTTTAAAACTGCAGTTTAACGACCCCAAAAACTCCTTGATGCGGTTTTCTAGTCATATTGCCTACTTCAGTCGGGACATTCGAAAGCGTTCGATCTTCATCAAAAATGACGAATAAAGTATCCTTGTTCAAAAAGATAAAGCCCTCTCCCTTATAGGGCATTTTGAAAGGTTTCCCGGTTTCATCCGAGACTAGAACTGGTTTTACGCTGTTTTGCAATCGCTTCTGAAGCGGAAGGGCCCAAATGTAGGTTTCATAGGGCTCGCCTTCCTTTTCATAAGTAGTGAGTGCGATGAGCGAATTGCTCTCTGCATGGTACTCTAGTGAAGAAAGTCCCATTTCTCGATTCATCCCGGGATGTTTTGCCGGATCAAATTCGTATATCTTAGTCCATCCCGGGTCAATGATAATGCCTTCCCTTGTTTTGATGAAGGATGTACTTAATAACATGAACGCATAATCAAAATCATCATATCTCCGCCCCATTTCCCGAATGCCAAAAACAATTTGATTATTGGGCAAGACCGCCAACCCTTCTACCTTATAGTAGGAAACTCCGCCGGGGTATTTCATACTCCGGACCGTCCGCTCCAGTGCTGTTCTGATATTCTTAGAACTTACGACTCCTTCCTCTTCTGATTTTAACAGCACCTTTGCATCTTCGTAGGTCTCTCCCGACCAGTAAAACAACATATTGTAGTAGTCCCACTCTCTCGAATCCCTTTTGATGCGGTCAAAGGCAGTCGCTGCAAAATGAAGATCGGTTTGCGGACTGTAGGTCATTGCCTCGATTTTTATCGATTTTTGAAAAAGCGAGGCTTTCTCGGGACGTACATTGGTGATTACAGCAGGAAATTTTTTAGCGACCGGAAAACTAAAAACCGGAGATGTTTCCTCGCCCGGCATTGGCTTGTCACTGGCCACCAA
>JANQRV010000102.1 GCA_028284395.1 Saprospiraceae bacterium | reverse complement strand
GGCCTGATCCGTTTTTTGTTTTCCTATTAATTGTTGTCCGTAACCGAATAAATCGGTGATCGTTCCTACATTCATAGCCATCTGTCGGAATTGTTTTGCTTCTTCATCTTTACCCGTCTTTTCCAGGACATCAGCCTTGGCATTGAAGAGTACAAAATTTCCGCCAAAAAAGCTGATGCTTTGGTCGGCCCACTGCAGGGCCTGTTCTAAGTGGGTATCGTTGTTCAAACAATAGTTGATGGCAGTTGCAAAAGAAGGCCACTGAAATCCTAGGGACTGCGCCATTTGTTTTTTCATACTGGCAATAACGATAGCGTGGGTCTCCGTCTCTACCTTGAAGGGAAAACGCTTTTGCTCCCAGTGCAATGCTACCGTGCAATCATCCGTAGTTACTGCATCAAATTGGAAAGTCAGTAAATTAGTTTGTACACATGCTTCGGTCTGGATGGTTACGCGCAATGCATCATTGGCTTCATCGTATCCGAAACTACCCCAAAGGTAGTCTACGGTACTAAAAATCAAGGTCGCATCTCCGTTTTCTTCTGGTATGATGTGGAAACCATAAGTACCCGCTGCGAGCTCTTTTCCCTCAACCTTTACGTCGGTTGAAAAAGAAATGGTCGTATTTTCATTGGCACCGGCTCGCCACGGTACTGGTAGGCCGGTAAAATTTTGGCTGGACATGCCGTAGGGAACCAATTGTCCCCAGATTTTGCCGGTCCGGTCATTCTCGTTTAGGATTACATTTGGCCGCGAATAGTGAATTGCGATATCGGTCAGCCCAACCCTTTGACTGATGGATGCTTTGCTGCTACCCCGAGGCAATTCCATCTGAGCTACCGATTGCAAGGTGGCACAAAAGAAAAAAAAGAGGGCCAATAAGCCGGGTAATTTTTTCAAAAACATAGTGACTGATTTAGTTAAGCAAAAAAGTATCTTGGAACAGAGCTCGTTTAAATGCTTTAAAAGTAGCATCGAAAAGTACGGAGGCGACATTATTTCGATACAAACAGAGCTGGGCAGGACATTCAACCATAATGGCATTCATCGAAAAATCCGACCATTCAACTAAGAATCCGGACGTTCGTCGAATGAATTTAGCATTGGCCGGCCGATTCGGTACTTTAGAGATATGATGGAGCATTTTTTTTTATCCAGAAAATGGCAACACCGGATTATCCAACACTTGCTTTTCTGGGTCGTTCACATTTTGACTTTCAGCTTTCTCTATTCCGAGGATTTCCTGAGTGCATTTAAGTATGTGTTAGAAGGGCTGCCATTTAAGTTGGTCTTGGTTTACATCTTGATCTATCCCTTGTTCAATCGCTATTTAGCCAATAAAAAATACATTCTTTTTGGACTATTAGGTATTGGCTTACTCTGGCTGGTTTCACTGGGCCAATACGGCGCCAGCTACCTGATTTGGCCCGAAGAAATGGCAAAAGAAGGGCTCAATTTTCGCTACTTGTTCGTCAGCCTCGTAATGAATAGCTACGTCGCGGCACTCGGGTTGGCCATTAAACTGACGAAGTATTGGAGCTACCGCGAAAAGTACATTCAAGAGCTCAAGAATTCGCGACTGGAGGCAGAACTAAAGTTTTTGAAAGCGCAGATACACCCCCATTTCCTTTTCAACACCATGAACAATCTTTACACTTTGGCCTTAAAAAAGTCCGATCGTGCACCGGAGGTCATTGATAAACTTTCCGAATTGCTGCGCTATATGGCTTATGAGGCCAATACGGAACGAGTACCGCTGGTCCGTGAACTGCGCTGCGTTAATAATTACATCCATCTTGAGAAACTTCGCTATGGCAGCAATCTCGAAATAGCCTGTTCGGTGAAAGGCCCTCTTGAGGATCTACAAATTGCACCGCTACTATTGATTCCTTTTGTCGAGAACAGTTTCAAACATGGAATTAGTGGCGGCCTCGAAAAAGGCTGGCTGACCATGGATCTCTTCATGGAAGAACAGATGATGACCTTCAAAATCGAAAACAGTATTGCCCCGGCCACCAGGGATGAGACCGGCTATAGAGAGGGGATCGGACTGTCTAACGTCAAGCGACGTCTCGAACTCATCTACCCCAATCATTATAGTCTGAAGATTACTGCGGCTGATACTTATTTAGTCATTCTAAAACTGGAATTGTCGTGAAACTAAAATGCCTGATCGTAGACGACGAGCCTCTGGCGCTTGATCTTTTGGAGGAACACATTAGTGTATTCAAGGAATTGGAGTTAGCAGGCCGTTGTGACAATGCCATTACGGCGAATCGATTATTGCGAGAAAACCGCATTGACCTACTCTTTTTGGACATTCAAATGCCGGTATTATCTGGAATAGAATTCATCAGGACGCTCTCTTACCGACCAAAGATCGTTTTTACGACTGCTTATAAGCAATATGCTTTCGATGCTTTCGAACTCGATGTCGATGACTATTTGCTCAAGCCAATCACCTTCGATCGCTTTTTCAAAACGATGAACAAGATCATGCGTCGACAGCCCGTGTTACTTACCACCCCTCCCAAAGACATTCAGCCATTTGAAGATGCTTTTGTCTATTTAAAAGCCGGTAAAAAGTCCGTTAAAGTAACACTCTCCGACATCAACTTCATTGAAAGCAAGAAAGACTATGTGCGCATTCAGACCCAAGACAAAGAAATGCTCGTTCATCATCGTATCAGCGAATTAGAAGACAAATTACCAGCCCATAGTTTTTTGCGGATTCATCGGTCGTTCATTATTTCTCGTAGCAAAATCCTTTCGTATTCGTACAATCACATAGAGATCTCCGA
Source organism: Saprospiraceae bacterium (assembly GCA_028284395.1). Lineage (GTDB taxonomy): Bacteria > Bacteroidota > Bacteroidia > Chitinophagales > Saprospiraceae > JANQRV01. The sequence continues at coordinate 16,449 of JANQRV010000102.1, read as the reverse complement.
TCAAAAAATCCCCATTGGCCGCAACTACCGCGAGAAAACCCTAAATATGTTGAATGAGAAGTTGTTGTAAAACCGTCACTTCTTGGTAATCACCATTCTGACCAACTTGATCTTAGTGGCTCTATCTAGCAGCAGGACCGGCACCGACCTCAAGTTAATAGAATACAAGAGAGAACGCTGTTGTTCGTAAAATACCTCCAAGATTTGAATGGCAGAGAGCTGCAGTTCGATATTGGCCAGTATATTGTCAGCTTCATCATAAAGACTTAGACCATAATAACTCCGGGGTTCCATTTTCGTCGTTGAGATCCTTCGGGTAAGAATGTCGTCGGCAGCTATGAATTCCAGATGGAGGGACCGATATCCCAAGCCGTACCCATAACTGGCCACTCCGTCCCAGGCCGGTTGCATACCAATCTGTTGTTCTCTTACTGCGCGCTGAATCAAAGCTTGATCAACAACCTTAAAGTCTACCGTGTCGGAAGCAATGGCAAAACCCGTGCGAATTCCTCCCAGTCGCTGTAGGATAGCTTGACCCTGAATTGTGCCGAGAGCAAACCCCCAAAAACTCAATCCTACTATAATCCTCATCGATAAGCAATTTATTCTCATCATGAATGATATTTCGTTTTGAAATGTCTCTTTTTGAAAACACTTGGATTCTCACCAGCTATTCTGTGAAAAGTGCGATTAAAATAGGAAAGACTTTCGAAACCACATTCGTAGCATGCTTCGCTCACATTCCGACCTTTTAACAGCAATTTTTTAGCCTGGCTGATCCGGTACTGATTGAGGAAGCCGATGAATGTATTTCCCGTTACCTTTTTGAAATAACGGCAAAATGCCGGTACCGATAAATTGCAAATATCCGCAAGTTCTTTAATCGCAATTTTCTGTTGATAATGCTCGTCGACAAAAGTGTAGATTCGGCTCAATCGGTTTTTTTCTCGTTCGCTGTAACGGTTGACATAAGGTTGTTCGTGCAACAAATGATATTCGGAACTATTGGCGAGCACCTGGAATATATCCAGTATTTCCAGAAATTGCTGAAAAAAGGGCAATCGGTAAAATCTTTTTAGCCGTCGACCTACCATGGCTTTGGTTGCTCCGGAAAAAGCAATACCATGTTCGGATTTCTCAAATAAGCCAAAAATAGCGGATAGCTCGGGAATTTCACGGAAGAACTGCGTTTTGAAGTCCGGCCGGATCTGTAGGACCACTTTTTCGTAATCGGTCTGTACGCCGTAATCGAAGTTCAGGTGTGGAATATTGGAGCCGATCAACACCAAATCACTTTCGTAATAGGGCGAAATGTGATTGCCAACATGCCGATGACCATCTGCCCCTTCAATGTACACCAACTCGTATTCCGGATGAAAATGCCAATAGAACAAGTCATTCAATCGTGGGTTTCTCAGTAAACGAAAGGAACTATTGGCATCCGTTTTTATAGACTCCAACTGGATTTTCATCGCAAATAATTTTACTAAAATTAGTCTTACTGAGAGAACAAGCACCCCAAAATATCAATTTTGTTCAAATTTTTATCAATATCCAGGTAGTTTTGAAACGACCATTTAACTTAGATTTGCAGTATTCTAATTCTCCTAAATCAATTTTTGCAAAATGAAAAATACAAATTCAGCCGAGCAACCAACTATGATTCCGAATAATGCACATAAAGACATTCCTGGAAATCCTTCTACTGCCACGAGCAGCAAGATCAAGCTCAATGATCGGTCCAATGGTGAGCCTCTCCGGCTACTCAGTGAAGAGGAATGGGCCTTTTGGCAATACAATGGCTACATTGTTATCAAACAAGCAATCCCGAGGGAACAAGCCCTCCAGACTGCTGCCTTTCTTTGGGAATTTGAAGAAAAGGATCCGAAAGATCAAAGTACATGGTACACTCAACCGAGAGCTGAAATACAGATGAAGGAGTTGGCAGGAACCGGCATGGTCGAAGTTTACAATAATCAGCATTTGTGGAACAACCGGCAGACTGAAAAGGTGTATAATGCATTCGTAGACATTTGGGGAACCTCTAAATTATGGGTCACCATTGACCGGGCCAATCTAAACTTCCCGATGCGCCCTGGTCACGAATATAAAGGCTTTATTCATTGGGATTACGACCCCGAGACAAAACCTCAGAATGTGCAGGGCGTGTTGGCGCTGGCCGATCAGTTGGATGAAAACATGGGTGGGTTTCAGTGTATTCCCTGGTTGTACCGCAATTACGACACCTGGAAACAAACGCAACCCCTTGACCGCAACCGCTTTCAGCCTGACATTTCCGGCCTGGAAGATAAAATAGTGAAGGTTGGACTCGAAGCCGGTGATCTCCTTATCTTCAATAGTTGCCAACCACACGGCATTCGCCCCAACCATTCCAAGGATCAGGTCCGTATTGCCCAGTACATTTCAATGATGCCGGCCGAAGAAGACAACGAAGCCTTAAAACAATGGCGAATCAAGTCGTGGAAAGATCGAATTGCACCGGAGGGCTACGCCTTCCCCGGAGATCCCCGCAATTGGGAACAAACGAAATACGAAACAGCCCAGCTGACCGAACTGGGGGAAAGACTATTGGGCCTGAAGGACTGGTAAAAAATTCCCTAAGTTTGACGATCAACAACAAAACGGAAAAACATGCTAAACACACTCAGCTTTTGGGATATTGCCATTATCGCGGCATACTTCGGCATCATCTTATGGATCGCCAAATGGGCCTCAGGTAGTAAGTCGAAATCCGGTGATTCGGTCGATTATTTCCTCGCTGGAAAAAGCCAGGGTTGGTTGGTCGTCGGAGCTTCTCTCTTTGCCTCCAACATCGGCTCCGAGATTATTTTAGGTGTCTCGGGGGCCGGTGCCAGGGCCAACATGCCAATGGCCAACTTTGAGATCATAGCATCTCTTGTATTGATTTTACTAGGCTGGGTATTTGTACCTTTTTACTTGCGGACCGGCGTTTACACAATGCCCGAGTTTCTGGAAAAGCGTTATTCCAAGGCATGCCGCAACTATTTGTCGGTCGTTTCAATCTTGGCTTATGTCATCACTAAGATATCCCTCATCATTTTCGCCGGTGCCTTGGTTTTCGAGACGATCGGGATTCCTTTTTGGACCGGCGCCATTATCACGGTCATCGCCACCGGATTTTACACCGTATTGGGAGGACTGAAAGCCGTTATCTATACGGACATGGTACAAGCTTTTATCCTCTTACTGGGGACAATGGCAGTTACTGCTTTTGGATTGTACCAGATTGGAGGTTGGAATGAGATGATTACGATCATCGGTACGGCCGCTGAAAATAACGGAGGACCGACGGTCGACCGTTTTTTCAACTTATGGCGGCCAATGAACGATACGGAATATCCATGGACGGGAATGCTCTTTGGAGCCCCAATCCTGGGAGTATGGTACTGGTGTACCGATCAATACATTGTACAACGAGCACTATCCGCCAAGGATGTCAGTAATGCCCGCAAGGGTGCCCTTTTTGCAGGATACCTAAAACTACTACCTGTTTTCATTTTTTTCATTCCAGGGGTCATTGCTTATGCTTTGCTACAAAAAGGTCTGATCAGCTTTTCAATGGACAATGCTGATCAGGCGTTACCAGCCATGATTACCACCATTCTTCCAGCGGGAATAAAAGGACTGGCCATAGCCGGATTATTGGCTGCACTGATGAGTTCACTCTCCTCGGCATTCAATTCCAGCTCCACCCTCTTGACCATTGACTTTTACCAACAAAGAAAGCCCGGTGCGACGGAAAAGGAATTGGTCAGGTTTGGACAGATCGCCACCATTATCCTCGTCATTGTCAGCCTGGGGTGGATCCCTTTTATGAAATCACTTATGGGCGGAGGGATTTTTCACTATTTGCAAAGCGTTCAAGCATATATATCCCCTCCAATTGCAGCTGTATTTCTCTTTGGTCTTTTTTACAAATGGATCAATGCACGGGGTGCGATCGTCGCATTGTGGACCGGTTTCGGAATTGGAGTGATTCGTCTGGTTACGGAGTTTATGAGTAATGAAGGGAGTTTGATAGTACCGCCAAATTCCTTCCTCAGTCACTTTCTAGCCATTAACTTTCTTCATTTTGCCTTATTTCTATTCATATTTTGCGCTGCTCTGCTCATGTTGGTCAGTAAGATGACTCCTCCTCAACCGGAGGCCAGTCTGGAATTGGTCACTTTCCAAAAGACGGATCGATCCCCAGGAGTAACCTTCTCTACGGATGTCTTATTGACCATTGCCTTGATTGCACTGGTATTGGTCCTATGGTTTGTATTTAGCCCAATGGGTATTGGCAACTAGCATTCCAGTCAAGCAAAAATTTTTAAAAATGGATTTACAACTAAAAAATAAAACGGCCTTCATATCCGGCTCCACCAGCGGCATTGGTTTTGCAACCGCCAAAATGCTTTTACAGGAAGGTGTGAATGTCATTATTAACGGCAGATCAAATGGCAGCATTACAAAAGCAGTCACGGAGCTGGAGGAATCGGTCCCCGGGGCTGCGGTCAGTGGAATTGCGGCGGATTTTAGTGATCGTCAGCAAGTGGAGAAATTGCTTTTGCAACTACCTCACATTGACATCCTGATCAACAATGTAGGCATTTACAAGGCGCAAACGTTCTTCGATACTCCGGATGAAGACTGGTATCGACAATTTGAAGTGAATGTAATGAGTGGGGTCCGACTATCCCGGCACTGCCTTCCTAGAATGCTGGATCAGAACTGGGGTAGAATCCTATTTATATCCAGTGAATGTGCCACCTTGATTCCAGAAGACTTGTTTGCCTACAGCACCACTAAAACGACTTTATTATCGCTGTCCCGAGGGTTGGCTCAACTGGCAAAGGGAACCAACGTGACGGTCAATGCCGTTTTGCCTGGGTCAACGCTGTCTGACGGAGCCGAACAATTCGTTGCTGACCTGGCTGCAAAAGAGGGAAAAACGAAGGCCGAAATCGAAGCGGATTTCTTTTCGAACGGCCGTCCCTTTTCCCTCTTACAGCGATTTGCCAAAGTAGAAGAAATTGCCAGCACCATCACCTATCTGGTCAGCCCCCTTTCCATCGCAACGAATGGGACCTCCATCAAATTGGACGGTGGCAGTATGGGTGGAATCCTTTGATCAATAATTGACCATGAATATTCCGGTATTTTCTTCAAGGTGTTCAGTAGTCTTGGTAGTGGGGTTCTGATGTTTACCCTTCACCTTCTTGACCATGTATGGAACCCTCATTTGCAGATACTTCCTTAATTCGCCAATCGTAATCACTCCGTCACTGCCATTTTCCGGTTCGTCACTGATGGGGTTATCCTTGTAGATGTCGGCACTGACCAACCTCCCCTCAATCTCTACCTTCTCATTGTTGAAGGCTTCCAGGATGGCTTTGGTAAAGGCTCCATTATTCCAGGCATCATCCTCATAAGAAAACTCCTGATCACTACAAGAAGCAAAGATCTCCATACCCGAAGTAGCCCTGATGAGGTCGTTCATCACCTTGCTGGCTGCCTTATCGCTGTAAGCACGACTACCCGCAATACCACTGTGGCAGGCGTCGACAAAAACTAATTTATTACCATCCAGCATCCGGAGTTGCTTCAGGACATCTTTATTGAAATTGATAGAAGTTAGTTCAGGATACCGAGGGTCATAATCTGAAGGCATTAATATATATTCGCCATTTTCCATGACCTGTCCATGGGTAGAAATAAAGATAACCACCAGATCGCCATCTTTTACATTCATCTTCCTCAAATCTAGAAAGGCCTTTTGCAAGTTGAATTGCTTGGTCTCATCTTCTTTGACCATCTGAAATACTTCCACTTTTTTAAAGCCTTTCGTATTGCCATCCCGTAAACTCCAATAAGTACTGGCAAAATCTTTGGCGTCTTTGACGGTATACTTCAAATCATCGTGCTGAACACCGATCGACAATACATATAGGTTGGGTTTTCCGCGAGGAATGTAATTGAAAGTGATGGTCCGGCTCTTGCTTACCTCTGTAGTTCCATCTTCATCGAAGTAGACCACCTCGACTTTATTGATCCCCTCTCGCAATTTAACTTTAGTGTTATAAGTACGCTTTTTCCGGACATTGTCAGAAGTCAGTACCGGAGGACCAAGGGTGCTTTCATCCATTTTTTGTCCTTGCATGCGGCGGCCATTGACGCGTGCCGCAAAATTCCGCTTAGATTGATCGCGGGAGGAAAGAGAAATAACTTTAAGGTCAATTTCTCGATCATTCACATCGATGGTGCGCGACTGTTGCGCATCCGGGTCCGGTGAAACCCAATAGATTTCGTCGGGAATCGTTCGGATGATCCTCCGCTCTACGGGAATGCTCCAAATATTTCTAACGCTAGCCACATCATTTTGGCGTTCTGTCTGAAAATCAACTTTTATGTTGTCTCCTTTAAAAGATTCATCGTAAGAAAAATAGAAAGAAACCGTCTGTCTTTCTCCCGGTCGAATTCCCGGCACGTTGATATTGGGAGAACCCTGGGCTTTGACTCCATACGGTAAGGTAAAGGCAGCTGGAATGCGAGCGGAAGCACTCCCTCCTTCATTGCTCAATTCAACTACTAACTTGACCGTATGCCCTTGCTGTTGGTTGGGAGTCGTTGTAAAATTGAAGTCCGAAATAACCAGTTGAGCGGGCGGGGCCCGTTCTTCCATTACTGGAGCCGGTTCCATAAACCTCTCTGGTTCGGACTGCCTTTCCGGTTCCCGCGACCGGATCGGTTCTCGATCCGGAATATCCGTTTGTGCAACGCGCACCACGTCCATCCCGACGGAGATATTGCCGACAGATATACCAGCTATCTCAACATCGATGTTCAACTTAGTTGATTGTGCATTTCTGCTGCGAGCCCGCACTGGAATAACCAGTCTTTTTATTCCGTCAATGGGAATGGTCCCCAGTTTCACTTCTTCCCAGTAATCCAGGTCATTGTTGTAATTCTCCGGAGAGATTCTACTACTGACTTCGTACAGATGTTCACCGGAGGTATTGGTTACATCCACCATTAGAAATCCACGTTCCCCAGAATCCAGATATCCGTCTCCAGAGGCATCGGCAAAGCCGACGAAATCAAGTGATACCACCTCCTGGGAAGTCAATGCATCATCTCCGATGGGTCTTAATCGATACGAAAACGAACCGACGAAACCCTGGTACAAGCGTTGCCCTTTCTTCGGCGTACAGCTTCCGCTTAGCAGTATTTCCTCCCCATTATTCAATTCCAGTAGGCAATGGGCAATATTGTCCGCTTTCCCTTTGAAGATTTTTTGGTAGTGTTGGGCAATTTCCAGGCCATATGCATCCGTTACGACGATGGTCAACGCCGCAAGTCCGGCTTCTTGCATGTGTGACTTTGTATGGCCGGCAATGGCGTACCCCCCTTCCGATAATTCGATTACGGCATTGCCGATATCCGAGTTGGATCCACCAAAGAATTGCTCCCATTCTACGCTACCCTCTTCCGTAATTTTTAACGCCCAGATATCTTGCTTTCCATTGGGACCAGCTTCGCTGAATCCCGTCAGGATGTAACCACCGGCCATTGGAGAAGGAGCGATGTCTACGGCGGACTGCGCTCCAGAACCACTAAAAAATTGAGGTTCGGGCCACATTTCACGACCGTCGGGATTCAACTTCATAATCCATGCACTGGTATTACCGACTCTGCGATCTACATAGGCACTACCCGCCAATACGAAGTTTCCGTCTTCACCCGTCGTGATGGCATTGACCGTGTTGAGTTGGCCGTTTCCAATGGTACGGGGATCGAAGGGTGGAGTTCCGTCGATGCGTAATACCCAGGGTTCTTGGACGCGGTCATTGTAGTTCATTCCAACCGCCAGGACCTCTCCGCGCTTGTTAATGGCAATGTCATTGGCAACGCTGTATCCCGCTGCAAAATCCACTTGTGATTCGTAAATCACTTCCAATCCAAAGTCGACGGTCATAATCCAAGCGCGCTTCCTTCCGCGAGGTCCATCTTCCTTGCTGCCGACCATGGTAAAGGTGCCATCAAAATTCTGTACGACACTGTTGAAGGCATCATCTCCGAAATCGCCAAACTTCTTCCAGGAAATGCGTTCTCCGGTGTCCGGGTCCATGATTACAAAGAGACCATCACTCTTTCCGCCGTTTTCCGACTTCACCTCTCCGACGGCTACGATCGTCCCATCCAAAGAGACAATGGTCTTGTTGATTTTTTCGTAATTGCCATATTCGATCTCATATTCCCAGCTACTACTCAGCTCGACATCCGATTGTGCAAGAACGTGGAAAACAGAAAGTAATAATACGAGGGTAATTAGGAGTTTTGTCGTTTTCATTTTTGAATAGACTTTGTTTCTTGGTTAGTAGGATAGATTGATTTAGGATTTACAATTACTTAATATCAGAAGGTTATTCTTAAGTTATAGTGTTGAACAACCATTTTTTGTAGGCACCCCAAAAGAAATTTTAAGAAAATTTTAACACACCTTTTCTATCGCTCCAACACTGTCTTTTGGGACACTGTCATAAATTGATCACCATTTATGTAAATGGTTATCAGAAAGACAGCCTTGAATATATGGGAAAATAAATTTATAAAAAAATAGGGACAACCAATAAACTAAGGTCTACTCAATGATGAAGAAATGATGAAACTCGTTTTGACAATATTCAGTTTCCTGAGTATGGGCATTTCGTTGTATGCCAGTGCCGTTGATACTTCCTGGTGGAGATCACAGTACGACATTGCTTTCGAATGGAATCAGAAAAAAGACTTCGATCAGGCCATGCGATCTGCGCAATCAGCGGTGGCAGAGATTGAGCAGTTGGCCAGCCCTCCAACTGATCTCCTGGTGGGGTTCTACAACATCCTGGGTGACTGTTCATTAGAATCCGGGCAATTTGGCAAAGCGCTTGAACATTACAATGCCTCGATTGATCTGCTCAAGAAAAAGGGATTTGCAGAAAGTCCTTTAATGGTTGAAACCCTGAACAAGCTCGGGAACTTCTATGCGGAAACGAAGGAATTTAAAACAGCCGAACGGTTCCTCCAAGAAGCACTGGATATCGCCAGCAATCGGTTTGGAAACTGGCATTTAAAAGTTGCTGATATTTACATAAACCTAGGTCGCTGCCACAACTATTTTGGGGATTTTGAAAAATCATTGGATTATCATCAGCAAGCATTGGCCATCAGGAAAGACCTACAACCGGATGTTCCGGCCGGCATCGCCCAGTGCTATAACAATATTGCCATTTGCCTGGAAGACCGACAAGACTACAAATTGGCCCTAGAAGCCTACCGCAATGCCATTGATAATTACCGGAAAGCCTATGGCGATCAACATCAGGACCTGGCAGACGTCTATCTGAATATGGGCAACACCTACGGAGCCCTTGCCCAACTCGACACTTTTATTCACTACCAAACCAAAGCTTTGAATATTTGGCGCAATATTTATGGCCCTACCCATCCGCTCCTTGCACTCGCCTACAACAACCTGGCCAACGCCTACGATGAATTAGGCCAGACCCAGAAAGCTTTTCAACTATTCGGCAAGGCCCTGGACATACGAACTTCCAACTACGGCTCCGTCCATCCGGATGTAGCCCAAATCCATTTCAATATGGGTTTGAGTTATAGTCTAAATGAAAAATGGCAGTTAGCCGACCAGTCTTTTGCAGCCTGCTTCAAGGCCTTGAACCATACACCGGGCCACCATACCGAGTTTGAAGAAGTAAATGACCCCATTCTTTTACTTCGTCTTCTGTACCAGGTACCGGAGATCCCAGTTCAATATTATCAAGATGCCGGCGTGCTTAGCCACTTACTAAAAGCATCGAGTTATTATGAAGAAGCGGATCGGCTGATCGATTATCTGAGGACGCGATACCAAGGGGTTGACTCCAAACTGATATTGGCGGAAATAGCGCAGGAAATCTATGATGATGCCATTGAAATTGCCTTGTTTCTGGCTCAACTGACTAAAAACGACCACTATCTTCGGCAGGCATTTCAATTTTCAGAGAAGAGCAAGGGGTTGCTGTTATTGGAAGCCCTACGAAAAACGGAAGCAGCTGCTTTTTCCGGAATTTCCGCCGGAGTTATTGATAGCATCTCTGCTTTCGAGCAGTATATAAGCGAATTGGAAAAGCAGCGATTTCTGGAATCGCGGGCTGGTAACAGCTTGCATTCCGCTGCCATTGACAGTCTGAACAACTTACTTTTTCAACAAAAGCAGCAGTTATCGGCATTGATCTCCAGGATCGAACAGGCCTATCCACAGTACTATAACTTGAGATACGCAACCTCCAGTATTCCCGTGAATTCACTTCAGAAAAACCTAATAGCGCCAGATCAAACAATCGTAGAATATTTTCTCGGGAGTAACTATCTGCGCATCTTTTTGATCGACCAAGATCAGTTCAAAGTCAAAAATGTCCGATTGCCCGAAGATTTTGACGGGGCACTGCACGCTCTCAATGCAGCAGTAAGGAATTTCCCTTTTGTTTCCTCCAAAGAATACCCGGTCATCATCGAACAATACGCTAAAAATGCCCATTACCTATACAACATCTTGATCGAGCCTGTAAAAGACGATTTGAATAAAAAGTTAACCATTATTCCCGGTGGCAGCTTGGGTTTTCTTTCCTTTGAAATGTTACTCTCCAAGCTTCCCTCAGAATTAAAGTCTTTTGCGGACCTTCCTTTCCTGCTGCGCGAGCATACGATCAGCTACAGTTATTCAACAGGACTGTATAAAGAAATGATGGAAGCCAGCAGAAACGGTCAATTAAAGAATTATCTGGGTTTTGCACCAATTTTTCACCCCGGGAATCAATTGGGGCTTAACAAATTGAAATACAACCGCGAAGAAATATCGGAAGCCGGCAAAAAATTTAGAGGTCGTACCCTTTTCAATGCGAAAGCTACCAAATCGAATTTTTTGAAAGCTCAGGCGAAATACAAGATTCTCCACTTGGCCACTCATGGTAAAGCCAATTCGGATTACGGCGATTATTCTTTCTTGGCTTTTAGCGAAGACGGTGCCGCTACCGGCAAAGAAGCTCTGCTTTACGTCAGAGAGATTTACAGTTTGCAAACCAATGCCGAATTGGTGGTGCTGAGTGCTTGCCAAACGGGAACCGGAGAATTGTATAAAGGAGAAGGGATATCCAGCATTGCCCGTAGTTTTTCTTATGCTGGCGCTAAAAGCCTGGTTGCCAGCCATTGGAGTGTAGACGATCAGGCAACCAGCAGATTGATGGGCTTATTTTTCGACAACATCCGAAGGGGAATGTTAAAAGATGAAGCCTTGCAGAATGCTAAAATCAGTTTCATCAGCTCGAGTGGTAACAAAGATGCCCATCCTTATTATTGGGCTTCCTTTATACCGATCGGGAACATGGAAACAATTTCATTGAGTCAGCCGGTATTTGTGAAAAGCTGGTTCTTTCTTAACATGATGATCATATCCGTGTTGGTATACATCGGAAGAATTCAAATAAAGGATTTAATGGAAGGAAAATGTTGGTGATATTAGTCAATCTTTATATATTCGACGTTTACTAGAAGGACGGCGAATATCATTCGCACCGGCATCCATACAGGTTTCTCAAAATCACCTATTGAAAAAGACCTGTTCTTCAAAATCCTGTTATAATCTCCGGCGAACATAGTAATACGGTACAATTGTAATCGAAAGTATTGAATTGCCGTCGGGCAGTCGATGCTAAAAATTGGTAATCCTTCTAAATTAACTTCAAATGAAAGCAAAGAAGCAATTGACATTTTTTAACCAAAAATCCAAACTGATGACGTGTTTCCAGTACCTCTACCGAATGCGTTTACTTCCTTTGTTGTTTCTCTTTAGTTGTCAAAACTCCACTCCTTCTGACTCTACCACCGATCAGGTTCAGGAGGATCCTACAGAGGAATTCTCCTCTTCGCCGCGCAGTGCTGATCCGCTGGCGCAAGCAGATCTAGAAGACGATAATGCGCCTCAAGATCAAGCATCGACTGACACGCCCGAGGAGAGTCCGCAAGAGAGAGATGTAGCACCGCAACAAGATCGCACCCCTCCACCTCCTCCAAGAAGGGAGGACCCCGAGCCCCAGGCACCCGCCAAGCAAGATGATGGCAACCAAGAACTGATCAATGAGTTGAAGGAATTGGGAGATGCTGAAAAACAAGAAATGCTTCAGGAAAAATCAGCAGCCGAAGCAGCCGGAGCCAGGCGATTGGGACTATCTGTCTTTCAACGTGGAGAAGACAATGAAGCCGCAGGGGATCGCGACATGAGAACGAAATCTCAAAGCTCACTCCTCAGTGCACAACGGGCCTATCGCGATGCGAAGAGCGACTACCGTCAAGCGACCAAAGAAGCAGAAAAAATGGCCGCCCTCGAAGGTAAGGCGCAGAAAGCCCAAACCGCCATGGAAAGTCAGAAGCAAAGAATCCAGGGAAGTCAACAGGAGCTCAATCAAAGCTCCAAATACAAAGAAGCCCAAAATCTGGAATCACTGGCTCGGCAACAGTATGCTCGGAATGAATTTGATAAGGCCCAAAATTCTTTTACCCAGGCAAAGGATCTTTTTTCTCAGGTACCCGATGAAGTAAAAAGGAACCGGGCAGCGTCGGGAGCCAAACAAGCAAACCCTCCGGCTACCGCCAAAACCACTCCGCAACCGCAGCAAAGGAATCCAGCAGCCGATGCCCAAAGAGCGGAAGCAGAAAGAAAAAGATTGGCCGAACGCAGAATCAAGATCCTGCAAAATTCTTATAAGACCAATCTTGAAACCAACAATATGAATGGTTTGATTTCCGGTAAATTCATCAGCAGGCAGGAACAATCAGGCTGGTCTCAATTCTTTAAGGGCGTTAAAGACCTTTCGATAAAGATAGAGCAGAACAGGTTCAACATTGGAAAAAACCGGGCCGACGTCAATTTTGTAGTACGTATGTCTTACGTCAATAAATCAAACGGAAAACAGACGGAAAACAGATTCAACCGCAAGTGGCGATTGGTTGAAGACAACAATAACTGGCGATTACAGGAAGCATCGCCCGGTAACTAGTTTGGGGAAAAACATTCTTAAATCCAATATCACCATTATGAAATTTAATGTACTTAAGCCAGTACTATTGCCAATGGTATTGTTGTGCCTACTGACAACAGAAACGGTAAACGCACAACTCAATAACATTTTTCAAAATGAGTTCGAACTGATTTTATCACCCGATAGAGGGGCTATTTCTACCAGTCCGGGTATGCATGGAAACCATTTTCAGGACGCAGCCATGGAAGCTGCCACCAATCTATCTCCGGTACTGGAGCGATTGATTGCCGGTAATATTTCATCCTTTCCGCTCAGTTCTACTGCTGCTGGATTTAGTTTTGATTTCTCTTCCGGTCAGCCGGTTAGTGTGAGCGAAAGTCTCGGACCAATCTTCGCCGAAACCGGTAGGACCCTGGGGAAAGGTAAAATCAACTTTGGTATCAACCATACCATCGCCAATCCAACCCGTTTTAGGGGTATCAAAACGGAAGACATTGCTTTTGCGTTTACGCACGTAGACGTTTCTCCAAATGAAGGAACGATATTGGGGGCAAGCCCCAATGAGAGTGATGTCCTTGACGTCACCCTTGGACTTGATCTCAGCGTAGGCATTACCGCCCTCTACTTCACTGCCGGTATTACCGACAACCTGGACATCAGTGTAGCATTGCCGCTGATCAATTTAACGGTGGAAGGTGAAATTACCGCAGTAGTGAACAGCTTTACCTGGGCAAATTTAGGGGTAGCAAACCATCGATTCGGAGGTACCGACACCGACCCGGAATTAACTTATAGCAACCGCTACAGCAGAAATGCCGCCAGTATCGGAGATCTTGCCGTAAGAGCAAAGTACAATTTGGCCAAAGGTTCCGGAGTCAACGCGGCTGTAATGGCCGATGTCAGGATCCCTACCGGGGATGATGCTAATTTCCTTGGAACCGGCGACCTCAACGCCCGCTTTGTTGGAATCATTTCTGGGAAAACCGGAGACTTCAGTCCCCACTTGAACTTGGGTTATGATTACCGGGGAGCGGATCTCGACAGTGATGAACTTGAATTTGCGCTGGGGTTTGACCAGAAATTAGCCCCTGGTTTCACCTTTGCATTGGATATCTTAGGAGAAATTGATCTGAATGACGACGAAGCTTTACAACTGTTCCCCGGAGTCATTCCGATCGAGGATCGCATCAAGGATGCCGATGGCAATGTTGTCGGAACAAACCTAAGAGAAATACCGAGAAGTAATGTCCCGGAGGATATTTCAGACGATGTACTTAATATCGCGGCGGGAATTCGGATTGCCCCTTCAGAACGGTTACAAATTCTTGGTAATTTGTTGGTTCCAATCAATAATGGCGGGTTGAGGCCGGATTTTGCGGCCACATTCGGAATCTCTCTTTCTCTTTAAATTGTTTTTTGCGAACGTTTTTTTCGCATTTAGGACCCTTCGCAAGAACCTGATACCAAAGGATCTTGTGAAGGGTTCTTTATTTTTGGTAAATTATGTTGTTGACTGCCAAGTCACCTAGATCCATCATCTCCCGATCCACCGCCCTGAAACCGTTTTGTTCATAAAAAGAGCGGCACGGATTTTTTTCCATCACCGCTACTCCAATACCACTTTTTTGTATTTGCCGCTCGCCTTCTATCGCTGCCAGCAGCAATTGCCCGATACCTCTCCGCTGGTGATCAGGATCTACATAAAGCGTATACAACTCCCATGCTACTTCGATGGGTAAAGATCGATTCTTTCCGTAGGATGTAAAACCTACCAGATCGGCATTTCCAGTTTCGGCTACAAAGTATACCGCAGGCCCATTCAGATAAGTCGTATGGCGATTTAGTTGGTGTTTGAAGTCCATCCTACCCAGAAAGCTGCCCGGCAGGAATTCCCGGTAATTGATTTGCCAACAGCGGATCAATAATTGTACAATTGCCGGCAAGTCCGCTTGATTGCCTTTTCTAATTAAAATCATAATGGAGAGATATCGTGAAAAACACTTATTCAAACTTACGGATCAACTGTATATCCGCACACATCAGTTGTATAACGAAAAGAGTTACCTAGGCGATCTATCTTAATTTTGTTCACATCAGTACAGCACGCTTACCCTTTGGATGAATATCTACTAATTCCCTTTTGGTTCTACCAATTCATCCCCTCAATCTCGATGGAAAAAACTTCAATTAAATCTTGAACTATGAACAGCGCCGCCTTCATTTTGAAATCGTTACTGATTTCTCTTAGCTTTCCCATACTCGCCTGGACTCAGGTTGGTCCACCTTTGAAATCAATCGATGAGCGGTTATCCGATTACATCGATTCAGATCATCCTCTATTTCAGCCCCAGATCGCCAAACTCGTACAGAAGATACATTCCTTTTCCTGGAATAGCGATTCCCCAACTGCTCCACTTGCAACCCTGGTGAACGATAATCATTTACCCGGTGGGCGTTACCAGTTACCGTCTTTCCACTTAACCGGATCTACTCCAACAGTACTAAACAGTTCCCTCATCCTACACTGTGAAGGACTGATCAAACTTGAAGCTGATATTGTAGGAGGTACGGTGAACGGCGACCAACCGCACGGACAGGATTTGATTTTAATATCTCAGACCGGCATTATTATCAACGGAAATATTCACCTCAGCAATGGCTTAAATGGCTCAGCTTTGCCCGCTACCATTACTCAGCCACGTCTTGCAAAGCCGCACGCGCTACTATGGACTGGTGCACCCAAATTACTCTCTTCGATTGGCACTCAAATTCAATTGGCAACATCCAATGGCGGCAACGGTGGCAGTCTTTACATCGAGGCTCCTTTTGTGGTACTCAATGGGAAAGTACGCGTTGGAGATGGCGGTCATGGCGCAATTGGTGGCCACGGCGGACAGGGTGGTGCCATGGTAATTCTCTCACAAGATAAACCCATGAATAAACACAAAAACATGAGAGGGGGCAATGGGGGGAATGGCGGCCACGGCAGCAACATTCTGCGGCCGGTAAATTACGCCGGAGGAAATGGAGGAAATGGAGGCGCTGCTTTGTTGCTCTGGCAAAACGGTACACCTGGGGTCAATGGCAATAGCAGTTCCCGAAATGGTGGTGATGGTGGAAATGCCACTAATACCGGTTGTCCAACGGGAAATTGTACGGGTGGAGAAGGTGGTACAGGGTTTTCGGAAGGGTTGGCAACTGGAGATGCGTTCGGCGGAAATGGGGGAAACGGTGGTAATGGCGGCGAACCACCGGCTTTGAGTGGGGATGGAAGCGGCGGCCATGGAGGAAATGGGGGATTTGGAGGAACTGCCAAAAGCAGTGCAGGAAATGGAACCGGAGGAGCCGGAGG
>JANQRV010000062.1 GCA_028284395.1 Saprospiraceae bacterium | reverse complement strand
CTAATCCTGGCCCTGATTCGGGGACTAACCCTGATCCTGACCCGGGAACTAATCCTGGCCCTGATTCGGGGACTAACCCTGATCCTGACCCGGGGACTAACCCTGATCCTGACCCGGGAACTAATCCTGGCCCTGATTCGGGGACTAATCCTGGCCCTGACCCAGGGACGGGAAACGCTTCCCCCGATAATGAAGAAGTAAACGAGTTTTCTCCAGAATTAATGTCTTTACTTAAACCCGATTTCAGGTATTTTCTTTCTCAATATCTACGATCCTTATCCAGCATTACAGCTAATCCCGAAGGTATTTACGGATTTATTGCTGATTATTATTATAAGAACTATTCTGTAGTAGCCAATGACTTGTCTTTGGATGGGCAAAAAGAAGAATTATTTGTTATAGCTTATTTAAAAAGAATAGCTCGACTTCAAGAAGTTCGGTTTCAAATTCAAGATTTTCAAATTATGGATATTATTGAAACTGGAGAATACGATTACCCCGTGGCATTACTCTCAGCTAGGGTACAATCAGATTTAATTTCAGACAGTTTGAAGGTTCAAAACATAGTCGATCTTGATTTCATTCTGAAGTTTGAATTAGATAGTAGAAAGGCCAAGAATATTAAGATTGTCACCAGTAGTTATGCAAAATATGAGCAGGGGGCAGAGATTATCCACTTCAGAGAAGAGGCTGGAACCGGAAGGGCCGATTCTTCAGAAATGGCAATTTTATCTAATTTGTATAAGAAACAGGGAATTGAAAAATTATTAGAATTTTTTGGGCTGATATCTGATCCTCACAAGTTAACAGACAAGGAGAGACTTTCAATTCATGATATTTTTGGCTCTAAGTTTGAACAACCTGATATTGAGGTTTCTAACTATATAACTAAAAGAAAAGAAACATATAGCCTGGCACAATATTTAGCACATTTTGAAAACCTAAGGCATAAACAGATTTTTCTAGAATTCGAAATCGCTAGTATTTCTCAAAGGTTGAGGCCTATTGGGAGAAGTCGAGACATTTGGAAGGGAGAAATTAAATTTCACCAATACTTTCGAGGGCTAAAAGCAAATAGTCAATGTTCCTATTGTGATTATACATTAAAATCTGCGGAAGTAATTATCGAAAAAAGTTCTAGTGATGAATTCAAGGTGAAATTGGGGAATTTCAAAGTACTATTTACTACTATTGGTAATGACTTAGATCTAATTGACAATTCTAAGTTTGAATTCAAAATTCAAATTGCTGCAGTAAGCAAGCCAAAATTTAGAGAGGATGACTATTCTAGCATTCGTGAGTTTGGAACCATCGAAACCGAAAAGATTTCCAACAGGAATACTCTTAGAGTATTGGTTGGCACATTTTCTTCATTTAATGAAGCTCGTCAAAAGCTTAAAAAAATTGTTAGTCAAACGAATTTTACTGGAGCATTTATAGCAGTTTACGATTCTGGAACGAGGATAGGTACTGTCTTTGATAAATAAAACCACTATCAGCTAGAGAGCTTCTGTATTAGGGTGCTACCTACTATCCTTATTAGATGCCTGATTACAACTAGAACAGGTCAAGAGGTTTTACCCTCATAGGTGACGGGGTTGCAATAGTCAATTCACACCGATAACAATTGAAAATAGAAAATATCCCTCCTATTTGTATCTATTAGTTCATAAATACTTGATTTTCAATAAAAATCACTTTTTGTATTGGGAAGTGACGGGAAAACATCCCGCTGGCGCTTGGCACAGATATTCACACCGTTTCGAAGCTGTTAGGGTACAAGTAATTGAAAGCAAAGCAGATTTATGTCAAGATTAGAGGCCGAAAGGAAATGGAAGTGTCGAAAGCCCGGAGGGCCATCTGTGGATCGCTAAATTTCCCAGCAAGAGTGATGAAAGAGACAACGGAGCTTGGGAACTAATCGTTAATCAACTGGCCAAAGAAGCGGGGATCAACGTTGCTCAAGCAACGACAAAAAGATATTCTCAAAAAAGACACACCTTTCTCACCAAACGATTTGATCGCGATGATCAAAATTGCCGTACTCACTTTGCTTCTGCTATGACGCTTCTTGGGTACAAGGATGAGGCTAACTTCAAGGAAGGAGTTAGTTATTTGGAACTCGTGGAAATATTGGAATCCTATGGCGCAAACACTGAAGCGGATCTAAAAGAACTATGGAAAAGAATTGTTTTTTCAATCTGCACTTCCAATACCGATGACCATTTGCGCAATCACGGGTTTTTACTGACTTCCAAAGGTTGGGTGCTGTCTCCGGCATTTGAAATAAATCCGAATGGCTTTCATTACGGAGAAGAAGTGAAATAATTACCTTTATCAAAGATCTGAGCCGCGACTTTCCCTAAGTTGTTGATTATTAGACAGGCCTTTCTTTGATAAAGAAGCCAAATAAATAACCTTATTAAAAGACCTAATGGAATTTGCGTAAAAGGAAGTAGAGGTAATTTATTGATAAATAGCGTTTTATCTCAATTAGTCTTTTGATAAAAGTGATGGGATAAAAATTCCTTATTAAAAGAATTAAGAAGAAGGTGACGATAAAAAGCGCCAAAACAACACAAATCAATTACACAAGCGGTAAAATAATTTCCAAATATGTAATTTTAGCTCTATTTTTGTACTAAACCATCCTACAGTGCATATCATTTCATTCAAAAAGCTAAGAGATTATTTTTCGAAAGAAACAAACGCTAAAGTTGCCTTACAGGATTGGTACAAAAGAACAAAGAAAGCGGAATGGGAAGATTATGCAGATATGAAAAATACGTTCAATTCAGCAGATAATGTGGGGAATAAAAGATACGTATTCAATATCAAAAGAAACCACTACAGGTTAGTGGCCATTGTCTTGTTCAAGATAAAGAGAGTTTATATTCGATGGGTCGGCAACCATAAAGATTATAACAAGCTAAAGGATATTGACAAATTATAGTGTATGGAAATGATAACACACCAACAATATGTCCAGGCAAATCTTCGCTTGGAAGAATTGTTAAAAGAAGTCGGAGATGAAACGCCCGAAGATGCTCTATTAATGGGGGAACTTGTAGAGGTAAGCGATATTATTGAAAAATACGAAGAAGTTCATTTTCCGATTGGGCTGCCTACCTTGCAGGAAATGGTCGAGCTGCGAATGTTCGAAATGAAACTGAAAAGAAAGGATCTTGCCGTTCTTCTCAATACAAGTGCCTCCAGAATCAGCGATTATTTGAACGGTAAAAGGGAAATCACTTTAAAAATCGCTAAAGCCTTGCATCAAAAATTAAATATAGATAGTGACATCATATTGCAATGATTCCCTCCATTCATCAAAATGCATCCACCGGATGTTCCAGACTAAATATGTCTTGGTGCTTATCGTTGAATCAATGCTCATAATCAAAACGATGTTCGAAAAACAAACATGACGAACAATCCTATCAAACCAACTGCTAAAAATTGCTCAAAAAAACTTCCTTGCTCAGCAAAAAAACACCCTCTTGGAAGTATTCTGAAGGAATGATGAACGAATGCAAAAATTCTTCGCCATTCTGAAACGGGAGGAAATCGGGTATTTAAGTAAATTCAACCACTATTTTCAAAAAAAATCACAAGTTTTTTTTACCGTTTATTACCGAACGGTAAACGCGGTAATCTTCGGTAAAATAAATACCATTCATTTGTGGTAGATCTTTTAAAACAAAATTTTTACCACTATGAGTAATACGTCATCTGAAATCAAGATCGATCTATCGGCCTTTCGGGAAGACTCTCCAAAAAAGTCAATCCTCACACCGCAGGACATTCTCGACGAAGTGGCCGCCGTGAAGAAATATTTTGAAGCCTTGCCGCATCGGGAGGTACTAAAAGCCTTACTTGAAAAGGTAGAGCCGGTTGATTTCCGCAGTTTGGCCAAATTGGAAAACGAAGGAGAACAACTCAAGAAGAAACACTACCTGATCCTGACCATTGAACAGGTCATTAAACTGGCATTGTCTAATCACTGGGGATTGTGCAAAAAGCACGATTTTGTCTATTTATACAATGGTGCCTATTGGAGCCTCCTGGGCGATGATGAATTAAAAGACTTTCTGGGGAAAATGGCGGAACGAATGGGAATCGATCGATTTGATGCCAGACTTTTCTCCTTCCGAGATCTTCTTTTCAAACAATTTCATACGGCTGCTCATTTACCGGAACCTAACTACAACCACAAGGTGGTATTGATCAATTTACTAAACGGAACCTTTCAAGTGTCACCCACCGGTGGCGAACTA
This sequence comes from Saprospiraceae bacterium, assembly GCA_028284395.1. Classification (GTDB taxonomy): domain Bacteria; phylum Bacteroidota; class Bacteroidia; order Chitinophagales; family Saprospiraceae; genus JANQRV01. The sequence goes on along the minus strand of JANQRV010000062.1, from coordinate 18,403 downwards.
AAGCCATTTGACCGGAACGATTTTATTACCCATCAATTACCTTTCGAATACAACCCGACTGCCACCGCTCCACTTTTTGAAGCCTACCTGAACAAAGTACAACCCGATGAGGAGCGCCAGAAGGTGTTAGCTGAATTCCTTGCCTACATTTTTGCCCGCCATCTAAAATTGGAAAAAACGCTGCTCTTATTTGGAACCGGCGCCAATGGCAAGTCCGTTTTCTTCGAAATTGTCAACGCGCTGTTGGGAAAAGAAAACGTGACCAACTATTCATTGAATAGCCTCACTAATGAAAGCGGTTATTACCGCGCCAAGCTCGGCAATGCCTTAGTCAATTATGCCAGTGAGATCAATGGTCGATTGGAGACATCGATCTTCAAACAGCTCGTTTCCAGCGAACCGGTTGAAGCTCGATTACCTTACGGCGAACCCTTCACCCTAACACATTATGCACGACTCATTTTCAATTGTAATGAGCTACCCCGCGAAGTAGAACACACCAAGGCTTACTTTCGCCGTTTTTTGATCGTACCATTTGAGGTGACCATTCCGGAGGAGGAGCAGGACCGCGAACTAGCCACCAAGATCATTGGCAAAGAACTATCAGGTGTGTTCAATTGGGTATTGGATGGTTTGAATAGGTTGTTGCAGCAAAAGAAGTTTACTGAGTCTGCTGCCGTTCAAAGGCAACTGGAAAACTACCGGCTCCAGTCGGACAGCGTGCATTTGTTCATAGAGGAAGAAAGAATGGCCCCTTCCGCCATAAGATACCGATTATTAAAGGAGATCTACTGGGATTACAAGACCTTTTGTTCTAACGACAATTACCGGTCTGTGAGCAAGAAAAACTTCCGAAAACGACTGGAAGCAAAGGGTTTTCAATTCGAAAGGAAAAATATCGGAATCGTCGTATTCCTCGAAAAAGTATAGATCAAATGAATATTCCCCGTGTAAAAGGTGTAAAAAGTGAAAACTGAAAAAAGAAGATATTTTTTACGGGGAACCACCGTCTAGTATTCCTCAATTCTGAGGGAAAATAAGTTTTGTTTCGACCGGCACTTTTTTCACTTTCTTCACACTTAAAATCTATTGCATTGAATGATTATCGCTACATATTGCAGCCATACCGCGGTATGCGCAGTCGCCACACCTGTCCCCAGTGCAAGAAGCCCAAAAAGTATATCCGCTATCTTGACAACAAGACCGGAAAATACCTTCCGTACGATTATGGAAAATGTGAGCGCCTGAACAATTGCGGCTACCACCTAAACCCTTACACCGACGGATACGCCAAGGAGGTCTGGAAAAAAGAAAATGGAAAAGACTGGCGGAAAACAAAGACCCGGAAATGGGCCAAACCTCCGGCAACACCAAAAGCTGAACAGCATTATATTCCATTCGAGATATTCAAAAGCAGCCTGCGGAGTTACGAGAACAACCGGTTTTACCAGTACCTCGTCAAGTTATTCGGGCCGGAAAAATCGGCCGATTTGATGCAGCGGTTCTACATCGGAACATCGAAGTATTGGCCTGGGTCAACCGTCTTTTGGCTGTTGGATGGGGACAGGAAGGTAGCCGGGGGACAGATTGTTCTCTTTGACGCCTCCGGCCACACCCACCGGATGACGAAACCGGACGGCAGTGAGCAACGCTTCAATGGATGGGTGCATACGGCAATAAAGGCCAACTGTGAAAAATCCGGGCAGCCGATGCCGGCATGGCTAAAGAGTTACATTGAGCATAGTCCCAAATTCCCCTGTCTGTTCGGACTGTCGCAATTGACCGAAACCATAACTACGCAACCCATTGCCATTGTCGAAGCGGCCAAAACAGCAGTGATTGCCAGCGGCTACCTCCCCGAATTCGTGTGGATGGCCGTAGGTAGTTTGTCCTACCTCAATGAAAAACGACTGTCACCACTGCGGGATAGAAACATCATTCTCTTTCCGGATCAGGGCGGCTATCAACGATGGAAACAGAAAGCGGCCGAATTGAGCAGCCTGGCAAAAATCACGGTCTCGGACCTTTTGGAAAACAACAAGGTCGAGCCCGGTTCGGATCTAGCCGATTACCTGGTATTGTACGCACCAAAAGAATTTTTGGCCGAACAAGAAGAAACGCAGCAAGTCGCAACCGTGAAAGCAAAATACCGAACGGAAACCTGGACCAGATACGATGGTGTGCAAGTCACCAATATCATAAATGAACACGGCTATCCCGCTCTCTGGGACGAACCATAATTTCTTTAACTAAAATCATTTTAAAAATGGACCAATTAACTCCTAAGCAACAACTATTGCAAAGCATCCTGACCTTTTACGAATTACTGCTGACCATGGGGGCCTACGAAGACCCGAATTATGAAATCATCGCACAAGACATCGACGACGGCCAGATGGGGCGGGCGGTCAGGCAAATTAAAAAAATCGAACAGCTCTATTTTCGATTGGCCATGATCAAAGAAAATGCGCAAAGCGGCGCTACCGGCACTGCCCCTTTTTACTGGAACGATGCGCAATCTCCCAACTTTAAATACAACCCTTACGATGAAATCCTCTACATCTTCTCCGACGGTTGCGGTTATCTGGACCTTGTTGATCTCGAACCGAGCATTCACCAATTATTCGAGGATTTTCCACGAATGGATCGCCTGCAAAATACCTATTTGAAGGAATTGCTACCGAATATGCCCGAATATTTCCGGGTCCAGGTGGAGGCTACTATTCTTCCTTTAAAAACGGGCTTAGGTCGGTCTTTTGAAGATTTGGAAGTAGAGGCCTTGGAGTTGGCCGGGCATGGGCATTCTTGGACGGCGGATCTAGGTCGGGTGAAGGAGATTGTGGAGGAACGGGGAGATCTTCTGGAGTTATTGAAGCTATTATAGAAACTGTTTAAAACCAAAGAAGAATTATGAAAATCGATCCCAGAATTCGGCATTTAAACTCGAAACAAATCGATGAACTCATCCATCGATATTATTCAGGCGATGCTGTTTCCGAACTAATTCGGGACTATAAAGTACCTGTCTCGCCCTCCAACCTGTATCGGTTGTTTCCTCCGCTCGAGCTAGAGGAAATATGTCCATATTGCGATGAGTTTATGGTTGCCCCCTATCCCCCCAAATCGACATTTGACGGCACCCTAAACCAGGGAAAATGCCCCAAATGTAGCCATACGAATGCGGATGGATGTCCCTGCTCGAATTGCCGCGAAATCGAAGATCAAAATCGAAGAATAGCGCTGCAGCAAAAGAAAAACGAGTTAATGCAGCTCCTTTCGCTGAATCAATATGAGCCGGCGGCACTCGGCAAACTCTCCTTCGAACACGGGGTCTATTTGGGGGCCTTGGTCAGAGATGGCATCTCGGAAGCGTTGGATTGCATCCAACCGATTGTTCAGTTCCAGCCGAAATTTGCTCCGACCTTATCACTGGCTTCAGAGATAGTTCATGCCCTATCTCGAGAAGAAGCCATCATCGTAATCCATCCCCGGTCAAACCCAAACTCCATCACCGATATTGAATTCGAAAGAAACTCCTTTCGCTATTATCCACTTAGGGTTTCGTGGTATCCCAACGTTTTTGATGATGCAAGGTCTTCAACGGAGCTTCTAAACCAGTTAATGAATCCACCCGCTATGGATCATGCCGATCGGGAAACGGCATGGAAGTTATGGAAGAAGATTGCTCTTCACGAATGCCTGGAATATTATCTCTATACCATCGAGCAGGTGTTTGATGTGTGTCCTAATATTGGGGAGAAAACCCTGCTCACCTTTACAGACTTGCTTGAAAATTTTTCTGTCAGCCAGATTTATGGGATCATTTATAAATCGACGAACAATGCCCTGAGGTTTCAAGCAGAAAAAAATGTTGGTCGAAAATACGCGATCAACACCATCATCGGTGGTTGCCGGAGTTTTGCCGAACGGGCTCTGACAAATGGTTGGGACCTTGCCCACTACAACCGCATCAAGGAGTTACCACAATCGACCATTAGCAGGTTTTTGTACGAGAGAGTTTTACAAGTGGGGGATAAGGGGTTTTATCATCGGCCGGATATTGGATTGATCGAATATGCCGATGGGGATCGGTCCGGTAGAACGCCTTTAGATTGATTGAGCGCCAATTGTTTTGTTGAATCGGGTTCGTGGATCCTTTTGGTTGGAAGCCTTACCATCAACACCTCATACAAATGCCGGATAAATTAAAGTTAGTCGAGGACCGGAACCTATCTCAAAACTGTTTTTGATGACAAAAAATAGATATTTTTAAATCAGATTGAGGCGTAAAAACAGAGCATAGCCCTTAGCTACGGGACGATTTACCACTAAAAAATAAGAAGAACTAAATGTCTATAGAGAATAAAAACGGATCTCGATTTTTTCAAAGAATGATTGACATTGGCGCAAATAGGGCGTTTTCTTTTGCTGAAATCAGGTATTTACGAGTAACGAATATTGCCTCTATTCTAGGGGCTATGTATAATGCAATTTGGATGCTCATTGCCATTTACCTCACAGACTCGCCAATAATTTACGGAACCAATGCTTTGATGGGATTGATGTTTCTACTTGTCTTAATTTTTAATAAAAACGGTTACCGCGTACTGGCTTCCGTGTGGCTTACTATTTCATCGTATGCGTCGGTTCTATTCTTTCTTTACTTGCTGGGGTATTCGTCAGGTGTCGCGTTCATTTGTTTCTTAATAATCATCCTGCCCTATATGACTTTTCCCCGAAAGGCCAGGAATTTAGCTCACGGTTTTAGTTTGCTGGCTTGCTTGACGTTGATTGTTACCGTATTATTTCAATCAAATATTAATGCTCATTATGGCGAAATGGATCCCTATTTATCACAGGTAGTCAACATCAGTATAACCGGTTTCATTTGCCTCACCCTTATTTGGAGTCTGTCTGTCCTGATTGACAAGACAGAAGAGTTCTTAATGATTGAACAGCAAAAATCAGATGACCTGCTGCATAATATTCTACCGGCAAACATAATTAGGGATTTAAAAGAAAGTGGAAAAACAATTCCTAAGAGACACAATAATGTAACCATTCTATTTACAGACTTTGAAGGTTTTACCAAGCTAGTAGCATCTATCTCGGCAATCACTTTGGTCAATGAACTCAATGACATTTTTGGACGTTTCGATGAAATTATGGAGGAGACGGAAGTTGAAAAAATTGAAACAATTGGTGATGCATACATGGCAGCATGTGGTCTTGAAAAAGAAATCCCAAATCATGCTGCCAAATGTATCAGAGCAGCACAAAAGATGCTATCCTACCTCGAGGAGAGAAATAAGAGCCATGAAATAGTATGGCGGATGAGGGTTGGGATACATTCAGGTACCATAGTAGCTGGTGTTGTCGGCAAAAAGAAGTTTGCATACGATTTGTTTGGAGACACGATCAATACAGCTAGCAGGATAGAATCCGCCGGAGTAGCGGGTAAAATCAATATCTCTTCATCTACTTATGAACTGGTTAAGAACGACTTTACATGTCTTCCTCGTGGAAAGATCTTTGCCAAGGGAAAAGGAGAATTGGAAATGTATTTTGTGAAATAAACCGTAGCTAACAAGCTGTATACCGCATGGCTACCTAACGCTTCATAAACCAAACCGTTAGCAATCATTTTATGAACGAATATTTACTATATGAAGGTCAATACTTAGGACAAACTATGGAATCCTATGAGACTGATATGATTTCGATTAAAAGCACGCTTCACGAAAAGTCTGAATCCAAATTTCATGCCCATCGTAATTCTTATTTGAGTATTCTACTCTCTGGCCTTTACTCCGAGGTAACCTTAGATTCGCAAAAAGTCATTTCTCCGTGCCATATTCTGTATAGACCGGCCCATTACAAACATAAAAATCAATTCATAACAGACAAAACCAAATGTTTTAATATCGAGTTTAGTCCAGAATGGTTTGATAAGCACGATATAAACTCAAAAAAAATTAAGCCCCAAATCAAAGATGCTCAAAACTATCCGTTCTTGTTACGTTTGCTTATAGACTTTCTTAAACACCGAAAAATTGATTTTTTTGAGGAGTTACTGATGCAACTTATAACCGGTGAAGAAAAGATGACGAGTCCCACAAGAAAACCTTGGTTGGGTAAATTAGTTCGTATTTTGGACAATGAAATTGAGAAAAACCACTCTTTAAGAACGCTGTCTGAGCGTGTATTTGTTCACCCCAACTATATGTCTAGGGTATTCAAAGAGCATTTTGACGTTACCATAGGGCAATACCAAATGGATAAAAAGATAAAAAGTGCTACAAAGAAACTATTTATCGAGAAGAACTCCATTGCACAAATAGCCTTAGACTGTGGCTTTTTTGATGAGTCGCATTTTATAAAGGTATTCAAAGCTTACAATAGGATTACGCCACATCAATTTAGGATGCTTTTAAAATAGTTAATCTGATACAATTTTAGCTTGTCAGTCAGGTTTAATTTTGTCAACTACTGATCCATAGAACATTCAGATATCAATAAAACCAAGATGAGGCGATTTCTCTTTTTGATACTCTTGCTGTCAACATATTCGGTGGCTGAAGGGCAGGAGCATACCATAGCATCTTCAGATGCGGCTTATGACCATTTCGACTTAAAGGAGTCACATGCCATATTGGAATTTATCCTGACCATTGATACGATTCAGATTGAACAAAAGTGTGAAGCATTAAGAAGGCTCGCACACCAGGACTGGAAATATTATCAAAATTATGCTTTAGCAAAAGAAAGGTTACTAAAAGCGGATTCAATTGGCAGTGGAAAATACGAAACCTGGATGCTCATCAGCAGAATTGAAAGAGAAGCTCAACATGCCAATGAGGCGTTATACGCAGCATTAAAAGCCAGAGCGTTTGCGCAATCAGAAAATGAAGTGGATAAGGCAAATACCACCTATGCGAATGGGGTATACGCTTCTTCGCTAGACCAGCTAACTAAAGGCAAGGCGATTGATACAAGCTTACTAACGAAAACTTCTAAACTGCTTTCTGAGGTTTTAGAAACCGATGCAGGTTTGCCCGTACCTTCTAAACTCTTACTGGGTATAGCTTTATTAAATAATGATGGTGATAATGTAATAAAGGCGTGGCAGTCTTACTTTCAAATTCAGGATATCCAACAGGTTAGTCCATATTTAAGAGGCTCGGCTAAAAAGCTCAAACAGGTTTGTGAAAATTGGAATGGAAATAAGTTATCGGGCTCAAATCAAGAAGTGTTAATTGATGCGCTTTCATCATCGAGGTTTTATGAATTTATCCCAGCTTATGTCAAAAAAAATAATAATGAATCGGGCTATCATCCAAGAACAAGAGATGTCATCACCTACGCACAATACCTGAATGAAGTTGAAAAAGAGACCGATGAATACTATCGTCTAATTGCCATTGAGCAAGAAAATGAAGCAACCTATATAAGATGGCTAAACAATAAAAGAAAAGAACTTTGGAACAAACTCTCATTTACAGCACAGAATGAATATAGCGAAGATGATTTTTTAAAAGAAACAGAAGAACATTTTGGTGCCAGAGGTTTTACGGGTGGAACCGGAAATTACAGTGGTTATGTTTTGGCACTTGGGCACATCGTAAATCAGGAAAAAGCACAAGTGGAACAATATGGTTATAAGCCCAAATTTACCTATACCCAAATAGATATGATGGTTTCAAATGGCTTTTCAAGCTGGTTTTGGGAAAATAAAGCCATTGGTGGATGGGCAACAGATCATGAAATAATACGGGTTAGGGAGGTATATTTGAGTGGACCAATCAATGCTTGGAAAACGGTTACGAATTCTGTTGAACGGCGTAAGACAGAAAAAGTAATCAATGAGTTCTTGGGTGGTTCAACTGAAAACCAGTTAGAAACGGCCAAGGGTTTGGCTGCAAAATTAAGATTCGATGCTGTAAATGATCTATATGACGACCTCGCCTCAAAAGGGTTATCAGGAAAGGATTTAAAATTAGCGTTCTTATCGAAATACGAGCAATATAGAACTGAAGCCTCCCTGCTTGCCCATGAAGGTAGGCACAGCATTGACCAAAAATATATGCCAGAAGAGTTTGAAGGTTGGAGTAATGAAATACGGGAATTCCGGGGAAAACTTTCGCAAATTATCTTTGCGCCGGAACCTAGATTAGAGTTACCTGGGATGATAACCAGTATGATGGGCGATTATGGGCATCACAAAGCAAATAAAAGGATTGTAGATGTAGCAATTGAATGGATAAAGGAGAATAAAGAACACATTTCAGGATATTCCGATAACAAGTCAGCCTTTGCCCAAATACATCTGTTGACGAACCATCAAATAAAGCAATGTTATAGACAAGCCGATCCTTTAAATGAATAAAAACGTATACGGTAGTGGCTGTATGCCATACTACCGTACAACTTCATCTTTATTCATCTCGAAGACCATCAACGGGATTAAACAGTGCTGCTCTCATGGTTTGTCCTCCCACAGAAACGAAGGCCAGGATTACGGTGGCCGCAGCTGCCAATCCGAAAAACCACCACTCCAGCGTTATCTTGTATTCAAAATTGCTTAACCATTGGTGAGCTCTGGTATAACTCCAACAGGTCGCCTTCGATGTACGGATGTAGAAGCGGATCGCAAAACCATTTGAAGAAGCGGAGCAAGTACCGGGGAGGATCGTGCCGATTCATATTGGAATTAAGTCTATTGTTTGAGCTTCACTAAATCGAATATTTCAGCTGTAGCACCGATGAAGGCATAGCTGCCCATAGTTCGTTTCTCAGATCCCGGGTGTATTCAAGCGCCGTTTTGCCCAGGGCAGTCATCCGAAAGTATCGCTTGGGTCGACCCGCTCGTTCTTGTGTTTCCTCTCCCTTGTAAGACTGCAAATACCCCTTCTGCTCTAGTCTTTTCAGCGCCGTTTGCAAAGCACCGATACTCACCGACCGATCTGTTCTCGATTCGATTTCCTTTTTAATGGATACCCCATAAGCCTGCTCGTGTAAGATGCCCACCGTCAGCAATACCACCTCTTCGAATTCACCAAGCTTGTATTTTCTCATGAATAATAATTGATTCCTAATTGTAGAATAATTCTAATATAGGAGTATTTGCAATTAATTCCTAATTGTAGTTTAATTTTTTTTGATGAGCGTTTTTTTGCAGTTTACAAGCATGGGTTGGATCTGCAGATTGAAAGCTATCGGATTTCATAGAGGCCGGAAATATGGGATTTCCAGGAGGCGTCGTTGGTTCAGATATCCGACCTTTGTCACTTTAATAACCAAAATAAACCATTATGAAAACTACAATGAATCTATTTGCAGCATGTCTGCTGGTGTTGTTTGCGGCTGTCAATTCGCTGTCGGCCAGCGTGGAATCCCCGGTCGAACCTGCTGAAGTCAACTACACAATTACCGAAGGGAGTAAGGGTAAATCCAGCCTTAAACTCAGTTACCGGGCTCCGAATGGTCAGCGGATTTTCCTAGAAACAGAACTTTTCAATAAGGCTGCTAATACCGATCAGCAGGGATATCCGGATACACTTTATGTAAAGGCGGTAGCAAACGTCGGAGGACTAATGAGACAGTCAAAGAGGACGACCCAGCAAGGTGGTAATTCCTTCATTGCCGGCATCACCATTAAAGGTTTGCCGCCGGCGCTGGAAGGCGCTCGAATTACGATTGGCCGGTCTAAGTCCGGTTTCAAACAAGGCAGCAAAAGCCTGTTCACCAAACCTGGCCTCTACGTTGTCAAGGGAGGGAACATCCTCATTTCAGTTATATAACCTGCTTGATCGCTGCGCCGTTGGGAACTGACGGGGCAGCGATTTCAATGCTTTCAGCTTCTGAAACTCCACACTTTTATTTGCTTTCACAAGAATCTGCTTATGTGCCAATTGGAGTGGCAACATACAGCGTTTTGACCTGAAAACAGCGCTCAAATTAGCACCCTGTTTTGGGACTGATGGAGGAAACTCCTTGTGAGCGCCTATTAAACATTTTCAGGCTGTGTTCATCTTAATTTCCGACATCAATAACGATGCGCCTGTAATCGTACAGGGAGGCGGTTGGATCTAAATCATGAATTTCCAGAATAACATGAATTTGTTGATCGGCAGCTTCGGACGGAATTGTAAACGATGTTATTGGCTTATCGTTATCCGGAATTGATACCATACCCGCATAGGTTCCCGCTTCTTGATACACCCACCATGAGTAGTTGATTTTGTCGTGGTCCGGATCGTAAGAATTTGATGCATCTAATACCAAGATTTCTCCGGCTTTTGCTTGCAGGTGAATAATTGAATTTGATGCATCTTCGTTGAAAACAGCAATAGGGTGGTGGTTGGCTTCCTGATAGGTTTTCACGCACCAGTCCATTCGACAAATCTGGTCGTTGTACATGGCTTGCCGCCATCTCCAAACGGGAGAATAGTTGCTCACGTAAGTGGAATCATTTTGTGGGTCGATCCATTTGTCGGGCACTTCACTATAGGTATAAAAGGGGGCCACTTTTTCCTCGTCAATTTTTATGTCAGCATGCCGCGACCAGAAGTTCTTCGTTTTTTTATGAGTAAATCGACCTCCCCAGCCGCCCCATGAAGGGTGGTTGATGTCAAATAAGCCTTTGTTAGCCAGTCCCATCCACGGAATGGTGCCGCCACCCTCCATGAAACCAATCACACCTTCACCCCAAGCATGATATTTCCTTTCGGGATAAAGATCTCCTAGTGCACCATGGTTTTGCATGATGTTTTCTTTTTGCCATTGAAGTTGTCCTTCGGTAGTATAGGGGTATGGCTTCCAATAATGAGGCCCCAAACCTGCTTGGCGATCCGCCCAACCCGGGCCACCATACGCATAGGTTTGAAAGTTGCTACGTATCCAATGTATGTCTGGAAACTCATGACATATCCAGGAACCGGCGTTATCCTGAGATCCGTTTTCAAATACTCTGAGTTTTTTCACAAAGGCCTCCACCTCTACTTGCGAATGGTTCTCGCGATAATCAAAAAGCGCTTGTGCCAATGTGTTTGAACCTGCATTAACAACAACCCAGACCGGTCGTTCATCGTTTTTTTCGACAATGTTGATTATTAATTCTGATCCCTCACTTGATTTACCTTCGCCAACATCAGCAATGCCATATCCGCTTTGGCCGGATGCCACTACATTTCTTATTTTTTGTGGTTCGGGATAGTCGGGGTTATGCGTCTTAAGGTTCTCATAAACCGCTTCATAAGCATCGATGATTTCCAGGTAGAGCTCCGGATGGGTAATCCGGTTATATTCCCCCAGATGAGATTCCGGGCGTAAATATTTTCCTGTAACCGCTATCAGTCCCTCTATGTCAAATTCATTGGAGCAGGTAATCATATGTATCATTTGCTGCATTTCATCCGGCTCATTGCCCATGTCAGCAAGCACAATTAACCTTTGTTTGCCGTTAAAGCTATTTGAATTTTGCTTCGTGCTACACGAGCCGATTACAAAAGATGCGAATAACAACCACGTTGTGTATTTTCCGACCATTGTTACTTTATTGTAATTGTTATGATCTTCTCAACCCTATTGCCCTTAATATCTGTCACATGAGCTTTGATTTCGTATACGCCGGTATTCATGTTTTTAAACGAAGCGTCAGTTTCTGCTCCCCACAGATAAGGCGGCCTCTGTTTTATGCCCAGATATTCTCCGTTCAAGACCAGTCCCACCTTGGAAACGGCATGAGTTGATTCTACCGAAAGTTTAACGCTCAGATCCATGCCTACCGGGTATAAAGTACCGGCTTTTACGTGCTCGAATGTTATATCTATATTGGTTTTTTCAAAGTTTTCGGCAATCCCTATATCGCGTTCTACCTCTTTCGTCAGCAGATTCCAATCCATTTTACCAGTTCGAGCCAATACTTTGGGATGGTATTGAGCATCTAATCTTTCGGCATATTTTCTCCAATGTGTCAAAGCCTTCTTCAAATGAAGGACGGCTTTATTCTGATGAGAGGAGTCTGATGTGTTTTCGTATAGTGCTAACTCCGTTGCTCCCCTTATTTTTTCGCTATAGTAATGTCCGAGATGTGCAAAGGCAGTAATGTCATTTACGGTAAGGTTCAGCTCTGGATTGTCCGAGGTTTTAATGCCCATAACCAGTGACAATGTTTGGTGGGCATAATTTTCCAAATTATTGGCAACATCAAAAGGTGTAAATTTTGAAATAGGCTCTTGATTGATCCTTTTTTTGCAATAATCAGCTATGTTTAGAATGCCGCTTCCGTCCATGGTCTTACCGACCATAAAATCCTTTACATTTAAGAACTTTCCGCTTTTACAGCCTTCCGGATACCAATTACCGTCCCAATCCCGCCAGGCAAAGCGAGTCGTTTGAGGTATAATCTTGGAGGCAGTTTTCCAGGCCAAGAATAGGGTGTCGACGGGAGCTGCGGGAAAATGTTGTTTCATATAGTTTTTGAAGACACTCTGCGACAAATTGGGGTTATATCCCAGACGTCCCCAAAGCATGAAGTTATACCAATGCTTACTTATTTCATTTTTACCCCTTACAGTTGAATCTTTATCGGAATAGACCCTGCCCCAGGTGTAACCATCCGATCCCATAAGGTAGCCTGCTGTTTTTGGTTTATCGAAACCCAGCAGAAAATCTCTCGCAAATTCTGGATCACCCCAACGCAGATAGAAAATGTCGTCGTTGCGCAAATTCCACCAGCACTTTGTTCCCTCGGGCATTTCATCAAGCAAAAAATCCTCAAAAGTGATGTTCGGGCTTGAATACATGTGCGCCCTGGCATATTTAAAGCTGAACTCAAAATGCCCCTCATAACCTTTGAAATGCCCCATAATATCGCTTACCGCCGTATTCCAATGCCTGTGTATAAATCGAATCTCACGATCGTATTGTACTTCTTGGGCATCCAAGATCCCCATCACATAAGTGTCCCAAAGCCATTCTTCTCGTTCCCCAAAGCTCAAATCACGCATGCGTTCTCCGGCAGTAACTCCTATGCCATCAACATGCGGATAAGTTAGCAGGAACTCTTTGACGCATTTCCGCAGATATTCTTTTGTTTTTTCGTTGGTTCCCTCATGTGTGATGCCGTACTTACCCTCGGCTGTGCTTAGAAATATATTCCATGTGAAATAAAAAATATCGATACAACGGTCATTAGCATACTCCATCACCTCCTGCCAAAAGGCAATCTTTTCTTCGATGGTCATTTTCTTTACCAGATTACCATAACCGTCCGTAACATCATTGATGACCACATCGGGATATTCGGGCAGCTTAATCATACAAGTAAATGGATGTTTTGTCCAAAAAGACAAGGTGTTATATCGATATCGTGCTAAGTCATCCAGGTACGATTTCCAAAAACGCATATCCCACACATCCTTGATGTTGCTTTTGTCCTGATCGCCGTCGCTGTCAAAACTCTGCGAGTTGTAGTCAAGTGCTATATTAAATTTGATGCCCCTTCTTTTCAGATATGGCTTATCCTCTTCCTTGTAGTTTCTGGCTAAAGCATTGAATGTGATATTTTCGGCAAGCTGAAGTCCTCCGTACAAAGCCCCCGAGATGTCGCCTCCTATTGCCCAATAGTCTAGTCGGCTTCCGGTGGTGGTGGTACGTAAGGCATAGGCTTGCTCTCCAAGCTTGTTGATGTTGGCTGTATCACCGCCCTTATTTGCTAATAAGCCGATTATCTGAGTATTTGATTTAAGGGCTATAATAACATGGTGACTCAGGTTGCTTTCGGCCAATTCTCTAATCGGCTTTAATAAAACCGAATGTCCGTGTTTTCTAAGGGCTTTCTTTACATCTGAAGCCGCAAATTCGAACTGTGGTATTTGATCATTGTAAAACACTCCGACCTCTTTGGAGAAACTGGTATTTACCAAAAAAAGGGAAAACAGTATTGTATTAATCTTTGTCAACATGTCCAGGCTTTGCATTTTTCTACGACGATCGGTTTAATTTTTAGTCTTACTAGCTACGTATTGCGAGGGAGTCTGATTATATACTTTTCTAAAACTTTTGCTAAAGTAGCCAGGGTCATGAAAACCTACTCTGTAACCTATTTCTGCAATGGTAAGCTGATTTTGTTCCAATAATTGTGCAGCGCGTTTCAGTCTGACTATCCGCATAAAATCTCTCGGAGCGTGTCCGGTTAGTTTTTTGAGTTTTCTGAAGAATGTGGAACGACTTGTATTCATATCTGATGCCAGTTCTTCTGTCCAGTAGTTTTCATCGCCCATGTTATTCTCCATAAATTTCATTGCTCTTTCTAAAAACGATTGATCTAAGGAAGTAAGGGTAACCTTTTCCGGCGTTATTTTCGCTTCGGTTACAAACCTGTTTTTTAGGGCTTCCCTAGTCTCAATTAACTTGTCGATTCTTACGCCCAATAGTTTCATTTTAAAGGGCTTGGGGATATATGCGTCGGCTCCGGATTCAAGCCCTTCTATTCGATGTTCTACAGAATTCAAAGCAGTAAGCAAAATAACTGGAATATGACTCGTCCGGATGTTGGTTTTTAATTGGTGACAAAACTCTATACCATCCATTTCCGGCATCAACACATCACTGACAATAAGGTCTGGTATTTCTCTTAAGGCAATATTTAAACCTTCTTTTCCATTTTCGGCTGCAAATATTTGATACTTTTTGTTAAGTCCTTTTTTAACAACTTCTCTAATGTCTCTATTATCATCTACTACCAGTACTGATATTTTAGGAATAGCCTCGGTATCTGAAGCGGCCAAATTCTCCTCCTCGATGATAAACGCTGCATCCAATTCATCTTCTGTTAATAACTCAGGGGCAGAACGCTCTAAAATTTCATCAGCTTGCAAGTGACTATTTCCCAAAGGGAGTTTGATAATAAAACTGCTACCAATGCCTTCCGTAGAGTCTACCTCTATCGTACCATAATGTAAGTCTACCAGATCTTTAGTTATTGCCAGCCCAATACCGGATCCCAAATTGGAGGCGTTTTTTTCTTTACTTACTTGATAAAATCGCTGGAAAATATACGGCAACTGCTCTTTGGAGATTCCTGGGCCATTATCGTTTACTTCAACTTGTATATAGTCACTATGTATTCCCCGATCTTCAATATATAGGGTTTGATTTGCTTTTGGCATGGTCACCCTGGTAACAACTTGTCCCCCTTCATCTGTAAATTTGATCGCATTAAAAATCAGGTTATTCAGCACTTTTTCAAGTTTATCCCAATCGATCCAAACATCAGAAGTGTATAATTGGCTCTCGAAGGAGAGGTCTATGTTTTTGGATTTAGCAAGTGCTTTAAAGGAAAAAGTTACCTCTCTAACAAAATTTATGATGTTTGCTTTAGAAGTAACTAACTTTGTCTCCCCAACCTCAATTTTTCTAAATTCCATGAGTTGATTGACCAAACGCAACAAATAGTTGGCGTTTCGTTCAATAACTTTCAATTGGGGGCGAAAGGAGGCACTTTCTTTACTTGATTCCAATAATTCCTCTAAAGGGTTTAATATCAATGTAATAGGTGTTTTAAATTCATGAGATATATTGGTAAAGAATTGAAGTTTCAATCTATTCACTTCTTTCATCTCTTTCTGCACCTTCAATGCAGTGCGCTCTTTAGATTGTAATCGGTAATAAGCCCGAATGCTCAAGAGAATGCCTACAATGATTAAACCGTACAGCAAGTATGCCCATTGGGTCAGCCAAAAAGGAGACTGAATAATGAACTTCATTTTTGCGGCTTGTTCATTCCATATACCGTCATTGTTAGAAGCAGTTACTTTGAAGGTATAAGTGCCGGGAGATAGATTGGTATAATGGGCAAAAGATAGCCCCTTATGGGGCTGCCACTGATCATCAAAACCTTCTAACTGATATTTAAACTTATTTTTATTCGGGGCCGCAAAATGTAGCGCAGCGAACTCAAAAGTCAAGGTGTTTTCATGGTGTTTCAACTTGATCACATCCATATGAGCTATAGATTTATCAAGGATAACCCGATCATTATACGTTTTCCCAACTACTATATCTTCATTCTTTATTTTGAACCCGGTTAGTTTTACATTCGCTGGTATGGTATTATCTACTAAATGATCTGGATGAAAAATATTGAGTCCTCTCAATCCACCAAAAAGCATATACCCATCCGTATTTTTTAGATAGGCATTCTTTCTGTAGTTATTGCTTTGTAAGCCGTCTTCTTTGGTATAATTTTTAAAAGATTCGGTTTTTGGATCAAAGCAGGAAATTCCATTATCCGTACTAATCCAAAGTTTCCCTTGCTCGTCTTCCAGAATTTCATAAATCCCATCATCGGGCAAACCATCAACTTCCGAATAATGCTTAAAGATCACTTCACCAGCTGATGTTTTAGGTAAAATCATTTTATTTAATCCGCCGCCAAAGGTTCCGATCCAATAATCACCATATTGGTCTTCATGGACCGAGAAAACAGAATTATGACTTATGCTATTTGGGTTATCAGGATTGTGCTGGTAGGATATAAACCGATCTTTTTCACCATTGATTCCTGGAATGAACAGGTTGAGCCCACCTTGTAACGTTCCTATCCATATTTGATTTTTACTGTCTTCATAAATACAACTAATTTCATCTCCACTAAGGCCATGTTCAATTTGATCCCTTGTTGAGTAATAAACGGCTTCCGAGAAATCAAATTCGTTACCACCCGGTTTTTTCTTCTTTTTCCACTTTATCAAACCGCCGCCACCTACAAAAGATCCAAACCATAGATTCCCATTGTTATCCTCTATTGAAGAAAACACTTCTAACATCTGATTATTAACCACCGTATAGACCGCTTGTTCAGTCTTGGGATTGTACGACATATGTACGATTCCTTCTGCCGCCCCTAACCAGAAATCACCATCCTTATCTATCAAAATTGACCTAACAGGTTGTTGAACAGGTAAGTCAGAATGAGCTAACTGCTCATTCGGATAATAATGTTTGAATGTTGGATTTTTGTAATCAGTTCCACTAAAATGGATTTTGTTTAATCCATTTTGTGTGCCCACCCAAATGGTATGATCATCTCCACCTTTTGTTATGGCGTTCACCGAGGCATTACTTAAGGTATTTTTAGAAAGGATATCTTTATAATAAAATTGGATTTCTTTTCTGGACAGATCGCATTTATTTAATCCACCTACTTCCGTTCCCACCCACAATACATTGGTTCTATCTACTAAGATAGTTTCAATATTAGCACTGCTCAGACCTCCTCTTCGGTAAGGTTCAGGAGTATACATTCTATAATCACCCGTTTCCGGGTTTAACCAATAAAGGCCATTGCCATGAATCCCAATCCACATATTGCCATCTTTTCCTTGAGCCATAGCGATAATGCCACCAAAATTAGGACCGTCCGGAGCCAAGGTTTTTAGTTGGTATTCCCTGAAGTTTTCCACTGTAGCTCGTCTGAATTTACCTGGTTCCTTTACCCTAACTAATCGGCGGCCCATCAGACCTACCCATAGGTTCTTATCCCTATCAACATATAAATCTTTAGGGTGGTCAAACATTTCAAATCGAATAAATCCAATCGATTTTGTTCCGGTCATAAAAGCTTTATGCAAACTCTTAACAGTGGCTACCCATATATTGCCTTCACCGTCTTGAACAATGGAGTGAATACCGTTGTCATCAAGGGAATTGGCTTGTTGGGGATTGAAAAAAAAATGCTCGGGTTCAGTACCTTCCGTATCCGTGCTTTTAAAATAATACAAGCCTGAATGCAAGGTTCCTACCCAAATGGAACCATCGTCAGCTGGGCAAATGCTGGTAATTCGTTTATCGCTTAATACCTTTGGGTAGGTATAAAAGGTTTCGGTAATCTTGTCATATTTACTCATGCCCCGACCAGTGCCTATAAGAATATTGCCTTGTGTATCCAGTTCCAATTCATATACGGCATTATGCACTAAGCTATTGGGTTCATTAATTTGGTGTTTATAGACTGTAAAACGTTGTCCGTCATATCTGTAAAGCCCACTAGCGGTGCCAATCCATAGATAACCGTCATGGTCCTGGATCACCTTCATTATTGAATTTTGACTTAAGCCTCTATTGTCCCTGAATTGCTCAAATTTTAAGTCTGGAGCCTGAGCATAACTTAAAGACTGGCATAACAACAAGTATTGAATAAAAACCAAGGCTTTTTTAATAAGGTTAAATGGCAATACCTTGCACATTAGATGAAAATATTGTTGTTGCTTCCGTTGCATTCTTAAAGTTAATTCCTATCTCAGAAGCTGTCAAAATTTAATACTATTGTTAATATGAGCACCTTTTTCTGCCATGCTGCGTTACCAAAATCCTCATTATACTTAGGCATAACTCCGGT
>JANQRV010000050.1 GCA_028284395.1 Saprospiraceae bacterium | reverse complement strand
ATCGTGTTGCGAAGTACAACCAATTGATTCGTATCGAGGAAGAATTGGGATCGGCTGCTCGTTTCATGGGCAAAAGTTTGATTCGCTAGTCTGAATCGTAGCGCGAAACATTATTTGCCTGCTGTGAAGCTGCTATTGTCAGGTAAAAGTTATATTTTTAATTCCACTTTTATCGCTTCAGGACTATGGCAAAAAAAAGTAAGAATCCATTTCAGGAATACATTGATAAATTGCCGGCTCCGCTCAAGAACCGCTACTTCCTATTATTGGTAGCTTTCTTTGCTTGGATGATTTTCATTGATAAGCATAATTTTCTGGTTCAATGGAGGCTGCAAAGTACTTTGAATCAGTTGGAAGTGGATAAGACTTATTACGAGGATAAAATTAAGGAAGCCATTCAAACCCGCTATGACCTCCAGATCAATAAGGAGAAATTTGCCCGGGAGCGCTACTTTATGAAAAGAGGAAATGAAGACGTTTTCATCATCGATAAGAACCAGCTGGCGGAATAGATTGCTTCGAGCTGGAATACCTTCAAATAATTTGCATTCAACAAAAAAATTGATCAATAGCTATGTCGGTTTTAGTCAGTAAGGATTCAAGGGTAATCGTACAGGGAATTACGGGAAAAGAAGGCACCTTTCACGCTACCCAAATGATTGAGTATAATACACCCGTAGTAGCAGGGGTTACACCCGGAAAAGGAGGGTTGATTCACCTGGAGCGGCCCGTTTTCAATACGGTCAGGGAAGCTGTTGAACTGGAAGGAGCGGATACTTCCGTAATTTTCGTCCCTCCTCCGTTTGCTGCGGATGCCATTATGGAAGCTGCTGATGCAGGAATAAAGGTAATCATTTGTATTACCGAAGGGATTCCTGTGCAGGATATGGTCAAAGTGAAATCTTTTATTCAGGACAGAGATTGTCGATTGGTTGGGCCGAATTGCCCGGGAGTGATCACACCCGGTGAAGCTAAGTGTGGAATTATGCCAGGCTTCATTCACCGTAAGGGCCGAATAGGAATCGTTTCTCGTTCCGGTACCTTAACCTACGAGGCCGTTGATCAGGTGACCAAAGCTGGAATGGGGCAGTCTACCTGTATCGGCATTGGTGGTGACCCAATCGTAGGCACGACCACAAAAGAAGCAGTAGAACTATTGATGAACGATCCCGAAACAGACGGCATCGTTATGATTGGCGAAATTGGTGGTGGAATGGAAGCTGAGGCTGCTCGCTACATAAAACAATTCGGCACGAAACCAGTAGTAGGCTTCATTGCCGGGCAAACAGCTCCGAAAGGAAGAAAAATGGGACATGCTGGTGCCATTATCGGAGGGAAAGATGATACGGCAGCGGCTAAGATGAAAATCATGGCCGAGTGCGGCATTCACGTTGTCAAGTCGCCTGCCACCATCGGAGCAACCATGTTGAAAGCTTTAGAAGAGGCTGGTGTAGCGATTGGTTGAAATTAATTCAAGAACCATATTATAGAAAGATCCGCAAATGGCTAAGCAGCAGTTGTGGATCTTTTAATTTTGTACTAGGGTGTTTTTTTCAGACCCGACCCTAGGCTTCTTATCTAAGCAATTCCACTGCTTTTCTCCATGGGGAATGGAATGGGAATTTGGTGAAGCGCACAAAAATTACCAATTTCACAAAAAAAATAACCGACGTGATTCGCTTATCAGAGATACCAACCACACCACCTACTGAACTGGATAAGGACGTTATCCATGATGCAACCAAGCAGCTTCGTAAAAGGCTGGCAAAGCTTCAGCACTTGATGTATGCAGAGAGGAAATACTCTTTGCTCGTTATTTTGCAAGGAATGGATGCCAGTGGTAAAGATGGAGCAACCAGAGACGTATTTGGTGCCTGTAGTCCATCCGGAATTCACGTCAAGTCTTTTAAGAAACCGACCGAGGAGGAATTTGCGCATGATTTCCTCTGGCGCATCCACAAGAATGTACCGCACAAGGGCATGATCCAGGTCTTCAATCGTTCACATTACGAAGATGTTTTGATCCAGAGAGTACATGGTTGGATTACTGAAGAGCACGCTCAGAAGCGCATACAATCTATCAACGCTTTTGAAGAACTCTTACAATATGATAATGATACTATCATATTGAAGTTTTACCTGCACATTTCGCGAGAAAAGCAGCAGGAAGAATTGCAGGAGCGATTGGATGAAGAAGATAAGCATTGGAAACACAATCCGCGGGATTGGGAAGAAGCCAAACACTGGGATGAATATATGCGCTGTTATGAAGAGGCCATTAATCAAAGTACCATTCCCTGGCACATTGTACCGGTCGATAAGCGTTGGTATCGGGATTACTGTATTGCCAAAGTGACTGTGGAAGCACTGGAAAAACTTCCGATGGAGCTTCCGGTTCTGGAAGAATGACCCTGTTACCCATAGACAACATAAGCAGCAATCAGCACTAAGTAGATGAGAAGGTAGATGCGGTAAAAGTTGCGCATTTTAAGGTATCTCGGATTCTGCGGAAAGACATTGCCAACCAATCCCTTAAGTTCCTTCCAAAATAAGGGTTTTATGTTTATCAGCCAGCTATCAGTCTCATATATGATCTTGCGGAATTGACTGCGGTAATGCGCGAATGGGATACCCCAAAGCACCAATATTATCAGCCACATATTATCCATTAACCATTTCATGGGCCCGATGAATCAAAAGGAGGAAAGAACGAGAATGAGAATAATGATAACGACAATGATGATCCCAACTACGAGATAAAGGTTGTTGGTGTCGCGATATTGGTTGAAGAGCAGTTCAGGAACGTGTTTCCATTCAATCTTTTTTCCAATCGGCTCAAAGACCAGGACAAAGTATTTCCGCTTACCGAGGCGTTTTTGATCCCCGTGTTTTCGCAAGATAAAGAATTGGCTATCCATAAAAGCCAGTTCATACAATTCCGGTTCCCCTTTCGGAGGTGAAATAATGAACTTATTGTTCGGAGCCATATACCGCCACTTACCAACGGTTACATCTCCGTCGATCGATCGCAAATATTCTCCGCCCTCATTAAAAAAATGAAGGATAGCCTGATGAAAGTCTTCATCATCTCTCATTTCCATCCAGGCGCGATTCAGATAGAACTTTTCCTCGCGGAGGTCTTCGCTCCAGGATCTAACGGTAGGAATGATCCGGTCGAGATAACCATCCAGGGTTTCCGCAGTAGGCATGGGTTGCGTCTGCGGTTGCAGCCACTTTGAAAAATTGTTATCCAATTGTTCTTAACGAAATTTGATATACCGTAAAAATAGATAATATTTTCAAAAAAACGAGATGAATCATCAATTAGCTCGAACCAATTGATTCTGTCAACGGTTTCCCTTCTTTTTTGATTGGTAAATTATTGAAGATTGTCTAAGTGTAAAGAAATCACAGCTGAACAAGTGTTAAAAAATAATAATATTTCTTTTGGCCAGCTTTCATGCCGTTACTCCTGTCGGATGTGCTTTGAATTTATGAAGAAGAAGGACTATTGCTTCTGATGTGACGCTTTTTAAAAAACTTCTTATTCACTACTAACAAGCCAAACGATTCGCAATCGTGCTTTGTCTGTTTGGCGTGGTGGGCACCATGAGCACGCAAGATAGCTCGGGAATAAATTCCATCCAATTGTTTGAACCACTTAAAGCGACGGTGGATGTAAACATCGTGAATAAGGAAGTAGATCAAGCCATAAATCGATATGCCGATGCCAACGAAAAGCAACCAAAATTGTGGAGTGGTTGCGCCAAGTATGTAGCAAATCATACTAGGAATGGCAAAAACGAGAAAGAAGAGATCGTTCTTTTCAAAGAAACCTTCTTTTTCGTGGTTTGGTTTATGGTGGTCTTCGTGCCAGCTCCACAGGAAACCATGCATTACATATTTATGTGCAAACCAAGCCATAAATTCCATGAATACAACTGCTCCAAGCGTAATACCGATGTATAAAAGGACTTCCATAACATATTTTTTAGCCAAACAATCTTTTCTGAATTTTGTTTTCCAAATCGCTTTTTCAAAGGTACCGTTTTTCGGCAAATCGTTTGCCGATTTTGATGGGCTGATTGTACTAAATTTGCTCTCCTCCATAAGTGATTTTTTTATATATTAGCTAGAGTCAGTTAAAACCAATATTTATAATTCACAGAAAGAAAACTAATTGTGCAGCCCAATAAGGAATTGGCCCGTAGAAAGCAGAATCTGACCTTGATCTCAACATCCCTAATCGTCACGCTCACCTTAATTGCAGTTTTTTCCTGGTGGCAAATGGGCCGAAGCGATCGAGCTTTAAACGAAACCATCCGCAAACAGTACATTGGATTTATTCAACAAGGTGAAGAAGCAGAATCAGAGATTGACTACGAAAGAGCGGCGATTGCTTACGAAAATGCACTGGTATTGGCAGGAGAACACGAGAAGGCCCTATCTTCGGTCAACATTGGTTTGATTAAGGAGCGGATTCGCGAGACGCAGGGAAAGAAGGAATCAAAAGGCCAATATTTGAAACTCCTTAGCGATGGCGATGCCCTGATGAAGAAAGGTAGTTCGGCCCTGGTTGATGCCATAGAAAAATATGAACAGGCGAGAAGCCTCAATTACAACGATGCTGAGGTGGAGGCGAGGATTCAGGCGATCTCTCCTCAGCAGCTTACCCAGGCCTACGTTTCTCTGGAGGCTGCCGGGGATAAATTTACTTCTGCGGGTATCTGTGATGAGGCAAAACTACGATTGATAGAAGCACAAAATATAGTAGCCTATATGTTTTACAATGGACTCGTAGAACGTAAGGCGCACGATAAAATAGAGAAGAGGCTACGACGAAAACTTGCGTTGTGCAGCTGAATAGATGGCGGCTACCCCTGTCATTACAAAACTATGGACTATGCTAAAACGAAGATCTTTTGTTCTTCTATTGGCTGGACTACTCTATTTCTCAATTTTACCGGTCCAATCGCAAGAGGTCCCTCAGTTGTCAATTTTTCCACATAAAATTGATTTTGAAGCAACTGAAGGAAACTCCAATTTTGGCGTTTTTGCGGACCTGGAACGAATCGGGGAGTATTCCTTCCAAATTGTTGATTTTCGATTGGTGGAGGGCGATCTTGTCCTTAGGTTTAAGGTACCCGGTATCAGCAGTATCGAGCATATTGAACATGTCAATTTTGATTTGCAGATCATTCGCTCGGATGGCCGAAGGTATTGTGCTTCGGAGGAAGATCTTTACGGTGACTTTACCAACCTGATGAATGCCCCTTTTCAAGAACACGAAATTCGATGGGCAGGCATTCTGGAAAGGGTTCGTCCTTTTCGAGGGCAATACAAGTTGATAACGTGGGTAAGTGTTTATGGGAAGAAACAACTTCTTTGTGAAGAGTCTGTTCGCCCGACCTTCAATATGCGTAAGTGGACACCCCACCTTATTGCGACCGGCGCAGCTTTCGGGCTATTCGGTTCTGGTCTTTTGGTGAAATCCGATGCCAACAAGCAATATCAAGACAATTTGGTCGATCCCCAAAGGGAGCCAACCAGTTTGATTTTTGAAGACTATCAAAAGAAAAACAGAACTTCCCAAACACTCAAGGTGGCTGGTATTGGCCTCTTCGCAGCCAATGCCATTTGGGTCTTGATCCGTCAGCAGAAGATCCGTAAAAAACAGAATTATTACGACGAAGTCTGTGACCGGGATTCACAACAATTGACGGTTTACCCTCGTTTCAGAGTCGCAGAAGACGCTTTAGCCGGTTCCCCTTCGATTGGCTTACAAGTTAATTGGAAGTTAGCTCATTGACGGCAACATACAGCGATTTACCGGGATGGCCTACCTTTCAGAATTCCCGGAACTAAGAATAAATTTGAGATTGATGAAACAATTGTTGCTAATGTTGGGAATGATCAACGCCTGTCTGGGTTTTGCTCAGCAAGATCGTTGTTATGACCGATGGATGCTCGACGGACGAGTGGCCATGGCCAACAAGCAATATGAAGCCGCCATTGAAAAATTTAAAATTGCGCTCGATTGTGAAGAAATATCAGCGATAGAACGGACCAATATCGCCGCCAAGTTAAAACAAGCAAATGATCTTTTTTTAGCAGAGATTGATCGTCAGAGAGTTGAGGCCTTGAAAGCCAGAGAAGTTGCCGAACAGCGACAAAAGAATACAGATCGTGCACTGCGCAAAGCCATTCGTTCGCAAGAAAGTCTTAAGAGCGCTTTAGAGGCTGCAGAAAAAGAGTTGAATCTGGTCCAGCAAAAAGCAAAAACGTCCGAAGCTCGTCGTCTCTTATTGCTTGCCAGCAACGAGATTAAGAAGGGGCAAGTCAAGACTGCCTTGGCCCTTTTTGGGTACGTCAGAGATTCGCTAAAGACCTTACAAAATGCTCACTTGAACCAAGTGTTGGGCGATATCGTTTACCACGCTACAGCCCAACAACTCAACGTTGACCATCTGCAAATAAAGATGGTGAATTTCTCACCGAATGGAGACCAACTGATGTACGTGGTCAGACCCGATAGTTTTTACCGTTTCACTCATCCGGACACGCTCAAGTTATTCAATATAACGGGACGAACTCACATCTACTTACCCAATGATCTTGGCAAGATCCTGGCTGCTGATTTTTCCAAAGAAGGCAATCATTTAGTGGTGGCGTCTAAATCCGGAAAGGTTGGTATTTGGGACAATTATGGCCATGCCATTCATCAATTCGAAGCGCATCAAGAGGCTATTTTGGCGATCAAATGTTTGCCCGGCGAGAAAATGCTGACCTGTTCGCGGGACCGCTCGGCAAAGATGTGGGACATGGAAGGTCGACAACTTCGAACATTTCAGCATCTTGCACCCGTTTACGATGCGGCATTTGCTAACGAGGCCCACAAAGTACTTACCCGTTCGGCTGATAAGACCGTCAAATTATGGGAAGCGGAGACCGGGCAGTTGTTGAAAGTGCTCGATCGGCATCATTTATACGTCTATGAGGGCGAACTGTCGCCCGATGGTCAACACTTACTAACTACTTCGGCGAATGGTGAAATTCGACTATGGGATATGGCCGGGGAGCTTTTAAACATCAACAAAAAGCAGGGCATGGACGTATTGGATACCCAATTCTCTGCGGACGGGAAATACTATTTTGTCGCTACTTCAGAACGGACATTGCAAGTCCATCATTTGGACGGACAAATGTATCAGCGATTGGCCATGCCCGCACCCATTGTCCAATTTGCTTCCTTTAGTGAAGACCAACTGGTATTAGTAGGCCTGGAAAACGGTAGAGCAGAACTCTGGGATTATGACAAGGGAGAACGACTCATGACCTTAGACAAGCATCAGCGACCAATAAAATCAGTAGCCATTTCGCCCGATGGCAGACATTTGTTGACATTGGATGAGGGTGGTCGCGCTTTGATCAGTCAAACAATCAGAGAGTTTACCCTCCGAATGGGGTCCAACTTTCCAGCATTGACCCCGGCCCAGCGCACCGAATATGGCATACCGTGAAGCTTTAAATGAGTGCCTCTTCTGAATCGAAGACCGGTAGTTCGACGTAGAAGTCCGTGCCGCTTCCTTCTTTTGTTTTAAAATAGATTTTACCGTTGATGGAGTCGATGATGTTTTTGGATATGGCCAAACCGAGGCCCATGCCGGAATTCTTTGTCGTAAAGTTTGGGAAAAATACGTTTGCCTGCATATTGGCAGAGATTCCAACTCCGTTATCGCTGACTTTTGCGACCAGTACATTTTCGTCTTTCAACCGCAGGCTAATGTCAATCCGGCCGATGCGTTCCTCCGGTATGGCCTGAATGGCATTCTTGACGAGGTTGTTAAAGACTCTCATCAAGTGCCCCCGGTCTCCGAATACGGAATAATCTTTCTTCGGCAGGGATAAATGGATACTCAGCGTTTCACTTTGGTTTTCGTAATACAGGTTGTGGATAGACCTCAGAAGTTGATTGATGCTAAAGGCTTGGTTTTCCGCTTTCGGCATTTTAGCAAAGTTGGAGAATTCGGAGGCGATTCTCGACAATCCATCGATCTGTTCAATCAGTGTTTTGGAAACGCGATTGAGTAAAGGTTCGACATTATTCGGGTTGGATTTATACGCGTGATTCAGATACTGGATGGATAGCTTCATGGGGGTGAGCGGGTTCTTGATTTCGTGAGCAATCTGTTTGGCCATTTCCCTCCAGGCGACCTCTCGTTCGGAGACTTTTAATTTCTCCGTACTTTCATCCAGTTTGTAGATCATCTTATTGTACTGATTGATCAGGTCGCCCAATTCATCCTGACTTTTCCATTCCAGTTCCAAGGGGTCGTTTTCACCAAGACGGACATAGTTCAATTTTTCTCCGATTTCTGCAATTGGTTTCGTAATTGATCGAGCTACTACAATTGCGATGATACCGGCCAGCATAAAGAGAAAAACATAGACATTGAGCATGGTGCCCATAAAATCGTAAACGTCTTTTCGCAAGTCGCTATCTTGAGAATAGTAAGGCAGGTTTAGGTAACCTACCGCCCGATTATCGGTATTGTGGATCGGCAAGTAGGCAGAAATATAGTGAAGAGAGCCCAGGTTTTCATCCTGAACCTTCGTACCGCTGTAATTGCGCAGCGTGAAGAAAGCATTGGCATCCATCCGCTTAGAAAGAATACCAATGTCGAATACATTTTGAGCGGAAGAAGCGATCAATTCGCCGTCGAGCCCGAAAATATTGATATCCATTCGATGTATATCGGAAGCATTGGTAGCGAGCGCCTTGTAGTTGATGTCCTGCACCCCCAACTGCGATGCAAAATTTATTTGATGTTGTAGGTCTTCCACTACGGTGGTAATCTTACGTTGTAGTCGGTTTTCGTGGTATTCGATCGAAGAGTTGCGAAAGAAGGTGGCCGTAACAAGTGCAATCAGAAAGAAGGAACCTATGGTCAACAAGACGACGGCCGTCTGGATCCGATTGCGGAGCGATGGTTTACCGAATAGCTCAAGCCCCAATGTTTGTGGGAAAGCCTTGAAAAAGTAATTCAATCCGTTCAGGATTAAGATCAGAAAAATGATGAGAACGAATAAATAAGAGAACAAGGAAATCGGCTTGGTAATTCCTCCAATCTCTTTGCTGACCCTTACGATGTTGCCATTATCGGCTTTATAAATGAGATCCGCACTTTTGGCGGTTGTATTGTTTTCCCATTCGCCCTTGTCCAGTTTGCCGGCAATGTCGGCCAAAAGTTCATCTGATCCCCCACCGGTGTTGATCGAGTTGTTAAAGTAGATGATTTCATAGTTATAGTCGGCATAATTGGTATCAGCTTCCAATTCCGAAGAAAGCAATAGTTCGGAGTATACTTTGGAAGGCTTGCGTTGGCGCGGATGAAATACGGTGCAAAAAATGGTTTCATTCCGGGGTTGATCGGCAGCTGAAAACGGAACTTGGATGTTGTAAGCGTACGAACCGGGCGTTCTTAAATAAGAAAACACTCCTTCAAATTCGGTTGCGGAGAAGGGAGAATCGTCATCCAGGATGAGACGGGCGTCTTCCGGGTCTTGTCCTTCGATCGGACTCTCTCGATTGCGCTTATTGACGGCCAGGATTTCGTAGGTGAATTGATTATAAAGTTCATTTTCAACCTGGAAGAGGCTATCCACCAGGAAGCGAATATCTTTGATGTCGGTTTTTTCGTCCCCTACATTGGTCAGCCACTGCTTTAGAGAATCATTCTGAGCGAGCTGTTCTTTGAGAATGAAAAGTTTGCCTGCCGTTTTTTTGTCACCTGGTTCGGCTAGTTTTTCTGCAAATCGAACCCTGTTTTCCAGGTCCTTGTCCAAGTTGTACTTAAATAACAAAGCTGATCCAAATCCCGAAAAAGCCGATACCCAGATGACCAACCAGGTATATCCGGAGTAATTGTTTTCGAGGAACAAGTCGAAAATGACCAGGTATCCAATGCTAATCACAATGATCCAGGAGAATGGCCAACGCAAGTCAAAAGACCAAATGAATGGATAGGTGATCAGAATGGCCAGCCCCAAGGCGACTATCTTATTGATCGGTGATTGTCCCAGGTTTCGGGTTGCCATCATAATCTTATGAGAAAACAGGAACAAAGATATGATCAGAAAAAGGATGCAAACCAAGGCCAGAAGACTGTAAAGGTTAAAATTCAATATATTATCAAAATCCAGCACCAGGGCAGATTCCAATACCAGGCTCCTGAAAATTCGAATTAGAAAGAGAATGCTAAAAATGATGATGGAAAAATTGGCGGCGGTGATCCCCAACTTTAGTCCGGTGGAAAGATGGACAATGGGTTTGATTTCAAATTCCCGATGAAAGAAGATCGCCAGCCAAAAAACCAGAAGACTATTGATCATCAAATCGCCCAGCGAACCATTAAGCACCTGAATTTCCATGATCTGATTCAAGACCGAGATGCTATCAAAAATCCCTGAAATGGGTGTTTTATAAGCAGCAAAGCGCATGCCCCCGGCTGCTAGCAACAGAAAGAATGCCCCCGCTCCAGGACTAAAACGCTTTGAAAAATGATTGGCAAGTTCGTTGATTAGTACCAAAAGCGCTATGACCGTCAATAAAATCAGGATGAATAAGATCGACTGTTGTTGCGGAGTTCTGATGGGACCTTCACTGGAAATCGAAAATAAGGGAAAACCCTCTTTGTTCCGAACGACGCTGCCATCCAGCGTTTCACTTAATTGTATGTTGTTGGGAAAATTGGTAATGTACAGAAATTGGTCCTTCAGAAAGTTGCTTTTTACGGAATACTGCTTCCGCACAGGAATGAGTCCCAATAGTTTGTATTCGCCGAGCTTACCGATCTTACTGGCTTGTAAGATCTCAAAATAGCCATCGTTTATCTTGGCAAAGCGGAGATCGGGGTTGTCAAGAATTTCTTCTAGTTGACCATTGACCGGGATGGCATCGTTATTTGACCAGTAGATCAATTGACCCTTCTTGTATATTAACAATGAAAAAAGCTGGCGTGTAAGTCCTGCAATCTGGTCAGGATCGGGAGGTAGGACTGATTTGGAATCGGGGTCGTAATGTTGGACGATCTGATTGATGAGTTGGTCGTCCGTAAAAATCTTTTCAAATTTTGCTTCTTCTTGGTGCAGCACTGCCTCTAATCTCTTGGCATACCGGTCCGGATGACTTTGGTAGGTCTTGATAAAGATGTTGTAGATGATGGTAGCCACCAACAAAAACAAAAATGACGATATAGTATACCACTGACGCTTTCTCATTCTACGATGATGCGTTTTCTCCTGTTTACTTGTACTTAAGAGGTGAATTAATGTTGCTCCCAAAGCCATAATACAGCAAATATCAATCCAGTTTTTGTAAAATATATCGGTCGACAAATGAGTATACTCGTAAATAAAGATACGATTGATTTCGGTTTGAAGGCAATTTCTTGGGTGAGCAGCTTTTCCGGCAGTTTTTATCATTTTAGTGTATCTTACCAGACCTATTTCAAAAAGACATACCACGAGCTGCTCTATCGCATTCCTGGCCTTCGGGCAACGGGATGAGGAAAGTCCGGACAACGTAGAGCACCGTACCATCTAACGGGTGGGCCGTCTGACTTGGATGTAATATCCTCGCCGGGCGGACAGAAAGTGTCACAGAAACTAGACTTCCTGTCGTTGTATTCCAGTTTCGGCTGGAATGGCAGGTAAAGGTGAAAACGTGCGGTAAGAGCGCACGCTCCGCTAAGGTAACTTAGCGGGGGGATAAACCTTACGGGTTGAAATGTCATGTAAATCCCGGTTTCCTCAATGGGAGCTAGGCTGCTCGCTTAGTTGTTTCGCTTCCCCCGGTTTCTGACCGGGTGTTCGAAATAGCCGGGAAGGGTAGGCAGATCAGATAAATGATAGAGGTTCCAGCACCGCTGGGATAACAGAATCCGGCTTACAGGCTTGTGGTATTTTAACAAAAAAAGAAGCATTCTGGCGTTCAAGCCAGAATGCTTTTATTTGTTCATAATAACTATTTGAATATCATTGTCTGGATCTATTCGTCTCCACTACCACTGGCAAACGCTCCGAAATCAAACAACAGTGAGAATCGCAAGGTGTTGTCAAGCGGGTTTTGCTGACTGGTGGTTGGAATGAGGTAGGAGAAATTGAGCCCGAAAATATTATACTTCAAACCCAGGCCGACCGTCAGAAACTTACGTCCTCCTTTTTGGCTATGTTCATTGTAGTAGCCAGCTCTCACGGCAAACTGTTTGTCATACCAATATTCAACCCCAAAGGAATACATCAATTCTCTCAACTCTTCAGCAAAACCCTCCGGTGCGTCTCCGAAAGAGGAAAAGACGGCACTGATACCAGATTGTTCTTTATAATCGAAGATGCCATCACCGTCCTGATCACAGTCGTTTCCTTGACAGGGAGTTGGTGCAAGTAGCTTATTGATATCGCTCGCAAAGGTAATGCTATTATAGTCGTCCAATTCGATTTCCCAAGCGGCGCCCAGACCGAGATTGGCGGGCAGGAAGTCTCTGTTCAGTGAATTGGTATAAGTTATTTTTGAACCCAAGTTCGTAATGGCCAGCCCCATTGTCAGGTTTGACTCCTTATTTTCCATTTCGATGGGTGTCCGGTAAGTAAAAGAGATATCGGCAGCACCGGCTAGACCGGCTTCGATGGTCTCACCCTGAACCTGCTGCCCGGCAGCCAGATTGGAATAAATGAATTTACCGGTCACAGCAGCTGAAAACTTATCCGAAAGTTTCCTGGCGTAAGATGCAGCTATTTCAAATTCATTGGGTTTACCCGTGTTAAGTGGTTCCCCATTGGCGTCCGTAAACTGGATGCTTCCCAGCGAAAAATAGCGCAATCCAAAACCAATGGCCTGGAGGTCGTTCATTTTGTAATAACCCGTCAAATAGGCTAAGTAAACATCATTTAAGCCCAGCGATCTGAGCCAGGGTGTATAAGTTGCAGAAATTCCAAGATCTTCTTCGGCGAAAACCAGTTTTGAAGAATTGAAGTGCATGGCATTGGCATCGGGAGACAAGGCGATCCCCACATCACCCATACCACCTTCTCTAGCACTCGGAGCGATTCTCAAAAATGGTACTGCAGTCAATACTGCGTTGTTACAAGGTGTACCGTCCAGGTTCCGCAGTTTCCCATCTTGGTCAAAAAAACACTGCGCATCGATGTCGGTGCTGAACCCGCTGACGATGATCATTAACATTGCTAATCGTAAAGTAAAGTTCTTCATGAGATCCGTACAATTTTTTCAAGAGTTTTTAATTCGTAAGTACTAGGACGAAACCAACAAAATTTTTTTGACAATGAAAATTTGGAGTGCGAGAGATGATTCCACAACAATCTTCAGCGTAATTGGGATTCCATTTGTCAAAAAATATGTCGCCTAGTATTGTCGTAGTACTTATGCAGTTACGTTTCAATACTATCAATACGAAAAAAACGCAAACTTATTTTAAAATTACCAACTTTTCAAAATCACTTTCTTGACTTAATGGATTTGCAGAATTGGTTCGGACTTTCACTTTGTATAAATAGATGCCCCGGGCAAGCCGGTCGCCGTAGTCATCCCGGCCGTTCCATTCTATGCAATCATCACCGCGAATGGCTCCATCGGACAGAACAATTTTTTCCAAGGTTTTAACCAACCGACCGGAAACAGTGAAGATTTGGACCATTATTTCCAGTTCCTGCCCCTTGATGTTGTGGTCAAATTGGAAACACGTTTGATCGGTAAATGGATTGGGATAATTGAGTACGTGTTTCAGTGCTATTTCGCCTGAATTGGCCACTACAAATTCGGTATATCCCTCCGAAGAATTGTTGGCTACATCCCAAGCTTTTACTTTGATATTGTGTAGCCCTTCTTCTAAATTAGAGAGGGGGAAACGTACTTCTCCCTTGGTGTAATCATCTAATTCCGACTCGTAGAAGTCATTTAGTAAGAGGGTGTTTTGTGTATCATCATCTAAGATCCCTTCCAGATCGTGCCCGATGCTGTTACCAACAACATTGATGCCATTTTCATCTTCCAGTTTTACTAATAATACCGGATTCTCGTCTGTAATACCCCCAAAGGCAAAGTCCTCGGAATTCATAAATACATTTACATCCGGCCCCTTATCGTCGCTGATGACATTGGGATCAGCTCCTCCAATGATAATTTCGCTGAACGCGCCACCGGCATCTAGTAGTTGGTCCTGATCAGAGGCATAGTAACTGATTTTTCCATTGCCAAATTCATAGTTAATATCCTTGGGTACCACAAAAGTAAATTTAAACCGACCGTTGGAAACTGTAGATCTCCCTTTGAAAAGAATATTCTTTTGTACCGAAAACGACCGGATGGGGCTGCGAGGATCTTGTCCCAAGGTAGTGGCACTCACCTTCTTATCGAAAACGACCGGAAATATCCTCCCGTTGAAATTTTCGAAAACCGTGCCGTCGGTTTTTAAGATCACCCCCTCCAAGGTCACTCGTTGGAGGGCCCGGATGGTATCCATAGTATTATCCGTGATCGTGACCCCATTGATCTGCTCGGTCTTGACCTCGTACTCCGGGATGGCCAATTTTTGTGAGGGGTCGCCCAATAAGGTGAACTTTCTAGAATTGGTGTTGGTAAAGGAACTCGAGATGGAATTCTTCGCATTCGTCATGGCTTCTCCCAATGTCTGGATACGGTTGTTTTCCCGGCTAAAAATCTCATCCAAGACGGATTCGGTCAAATCGGCATTGGAGGAAGCAAAGACGGCCCGGGTTGTGGTCAGCAAAGCAACGGCACCTCCTCTGGGGTTTAGGATAACCTCTTCGCCGGCGGTCGTAAAAGTGACATCGTCGTAACCACCGAAGGTACAGGTAGCGGTAATGAAGATGGGGAGTCGGTTTTCATTGTCCCAATTATTGATATCGGAAATGTTGAGAATGCGCTCCTGAGCCCAGCCATTTGGCCCTCCATGTCCTAGGTAAGTCACTACCAGGGTGCCTTTGAATAAAGAATTGTCGATGGCTTCATTAACGGAAGGGAACCGATTTCCACCCGGGGTAGACACTTGTGGGAAGGCATCCAAATAAATTTTCTCGAGATTGAAAGAAGGGTTTTGTCGCCCGATCTTTTCCGCTATCAGGTCGACATCATTCAAATGCCGACCACTATCTTCGTCATCCCCTACAAATACCAATTGGTTTCTCCAATCGCTATAAGTTTCCGGATTGGAATCGTAATTAATGATCTTATCGACGACAGCTCTGGCTTCTTCAGCGGTATTGACCGGAAGGCGGCCTATTGAAATATTGAGCCGACCCGATAAGGGGTTGCGTTCTTCATTGGTTTCGAGAATGGCAAAGTAATCATCCGCTGGAAAAGCAAAAAGTGGATTGAAGGAATCGCTTTGATAAGTAGGAATTAGGTCTCCCCCTTCTTCATAGATATCTCTGCTGTCGAAAGACCCATCACCAAATAAGAGTAAATATCTAAAGCGCTGGTTCCGTTCAAAAAGTAGACGGGCGAAGTTTCGGATAGCCGTTGGATCTTTAGCCCCGGCCGCAAACTCGTTCATTACTTGCTGAAGGGAAACCAAGGTTATGTTCAGATCGTCATTTTCGGACCGATGTTCTGCTAATCTACGTGCTTCCTGTTCAAATTCCGGGGCATGAATGATGATCATATCGGCGTTTTCGATGCCGTGTAAATTTTGATTATCGACATTGCCAGCTGCTTCCGGGACCAGTAAGGCACTACCGGGGCGGAACGCAACAAAACTTCGCAATACTTCTGCCGAAGCACCAAAACTTTGTTCCTGGCCATTGAGTTGGGATTCCTGAAGAAGCGGGTTGAGTGGCTGGGTTATATCCCAGATAACAACATCATTACCAGCATTGGAAAGACGGTAGGTTGCTGCGGAGGCCATCAAACTGTTTTTGTCTCGAAAGGACAATTGATCTCCTGTTAGCACTAGATTACGCCGAACATTAACCTGGATATAGTCGAGCCAGCCTTCGCTGCCATCGTTGGGCCTAGGAAAAGGATAGTTGACCCGAAAATTAAAGCTTTCTCCATCCAGGATCAAGGAGTCTTTCAAAAGAGCATACTCAGCGTAATTTCTTTCGTTGTCACCTTCTCCGCTAAGTACCGGAATATTGTTGGTAGCTAAAGCACTGCTCAGTTGCTGGCCATTCAATTCCAGTAGGAAATTCGAACGGGTCAATGCCCTCAGTGCCATTCTTGCCGAGACGTAGATCGGTGCCGAGGCAACTCGGTTCGGGAAGGTAAATAAATCGTCGTAGGTATACTCGCGAAGATTCCGGAAATGATCACCAAACCATTGACGACCGGATCCCTGGGATTTACTCAGATCTTTACCCCATTCGAAAAGAAGATTTACTTTATCCTCCTCAAATTGGTCGAAGTCGTCAAATGTCGAAGTGTTGTAATCGGTATTGTCGAGATTGGCAGTGCTTGCAATCCGTTTGCCGGGCAAATTGCCCACTTTAATGAAGTAGTGGTTTTTTTGATCGAACACATTCTTCTCCATCTCAAAACGGCCCGAACCAGTATTGTAGCTCCATTTGTTTGGGCCTTCCGCATAAAACAAGATGTAATCACCCGGATCCAGGGAACCGTCTGCTTCTCCAGCAATGGAAATGGGGAGCTCGGGAACATCTTCCTCTGGTATGACAGCCAAGTGGGAGGCCAACATTCCTCCTCTATCACCCAGTACACTGATATTTCTAGGGTCTATATTGTCTACATTCATGCCCAGGTCATTCCTCAGGAAATCATAGGTGAGTTTATGAATGCCCCGCTGATTGACGGAAATTTTATAAATAGTACCATCGGCGAGTTTTGATACCAAAACATCATCTGGACTCCGCAGATTGATCAATGGCTTTGGAGTGGTATATACTCTTATTTCGATGTCTCGAACTCTTTGGTAGGCATTGCCTTTTCGGACAATCGGAGTGAAAGAGATCTTAGCATAGTAGGATTGCCGGTGTTTTTCAACGCTTCTATTAAAACTGAGATTGGCCTGGAGCATCTCACGGTCAGCCGGTGCTGGAACGAAACCGGGATAATCTTCCCAACTTACCCGCACCACTTCGATTTGCAACTCCCCGTAGCCGTCAAGGGGCACTTCGAGTACCGACATGGGTAGGGTAGGGTGCTGCTCGCTGTATATGGCATCTCTGAAGCGTTGATATTTGTACTTTTTCTGATCGAGGGTCAATTCTTCAAACGTATCTGTCCATTCAAAGGTACGTTGGATTGGAAAATTCGTGTCGGCAATCAAACGGTTGGAAAAAGAAAAAACCAGCATACAGATTACCAAGTATTTACCCATGATTTTATTCATTGAAGAACTCTTTTAGTGGATTGCCGGTTCGCCGAGAAGTACTCCATCGGGGCCGGTATTGCCAGTGATGTCCTAAAATTTTACTTGCTTTTTAACGTTGATTATTCGTGAAGAATTTGAAATGACAATTTTGGTGGTTTCGGTATCTTCGCCGAAGTTGTCTAAATTGTCAAATATTTTCCTTTTGAACGACAAATTTAGCGACATTAGAAAATATAGTTGTGAGTTGTTGGTTATAATCATAAAAAAGTAAAATATTCGACACTATTTAGGATTTGTGGGTGCGTCTGGAAAATCCGGATAAAGCCAATAATTGAGTATTCTGCACTAATCTAATTTTCGATGAGGCATTTTTGCAAGCGTTTGCTTTTACTATTGATCACTTTATCCTTCGGATGTGCTGCCTGGGCTCAAGACCCCGTTTTTTCCCAATTCTATGCTGCTCCACTCCAAGTTAACCCCGCTTTTGCCGGGATCTCATTCGCTCCCAGAATCACCGTTAATTACCGGAATCAATGGCCGGGGCTAAACAATGCTTACGTAACCTATGCAGCCACTTATGAGCAATCGCTGGAGCAACTGAACAGTGGGATCGGACTGATCGTAATGACGGACAATGCGGGCGACGGTATCTACAAGGTAAATCGTTTCAGTGCCATCTACGGTTATCAATTGAAGTTTAGTGACGGACTCCATATCAAGTTCGGTGTTCAGGCCGGACTCATTCAAAATACGGTCGACTGGAATAAATTGGTGTTCGGCGATCAGATTGACCCCATCACCGGACCTACCGGAGGCGGTAATCCTATACTGAGCCAGGAAGCTCCTCCCGAGAATTTAAATAAGTCCTCCCTGGATATTTCAACGGGCTTGTTGGTTTACGGGCAGAATTTTTATGGAGGCGTGGCAATCAAGCACTTAAATTCTCCGGACGAAAGTTTGCTCGGAATTAATGAAAACTTAAATGTTGGTGTACCTTTGCGCCTCACTGCACACGCGGGAGCGGAATTTACTTTGGAAAGAGGCAATAATCGTCGAGCAGCGTCGTTTATTTCTCCGAATGTCATGTTCAACAAGCAAGGTGAATTCTGGCAGGTGAACGCAGGGGCATATGCGGGGTTGGATCAGATTTACCTAGGTTTGTGGTACCGACATGCCAATAGTAATCCCGATGCGGCGATAGGTCTGATCGGCTACAGAAAAGGGGTATTACGGATTGGATATAGCTATGATTTCACCATTTCACAATTAGCGGATGCGAGCCCAGGAGGAACGCACGAAATTTCCCTGACCTTAAACCTTGCCGACAGCCGGCAACTGCAAAGAGCCAGAAGAGCATCCCGCTACAATAACTGTTTCAAGATGTTCAATTGATTGTCTTTAATATAAACAGATAACTGACACAAGTCTCTTACGAACGTAACGTGTTGAATTAACAAAAACAAACTAAAAAAGGTAATGAAAAATTTGCTGAAGTTTTGTGCTTATTCCTTTATTCTAGCTGCTTTGCTAAGTTCTTGCAAAAGCAAAGAACGATCAGCGACCACCGGTTGGAAGTACAATGATACCAAATGGGGTGGTTTTGAAAAACTGGATTATGAGGGGCAAGCCACCGGTCCGAATCTCGTCTTGATTGAAGGAGGTACCTTCACCATGGGAGTTGTTGACCAGGATGTGACTTTCGAATGGAATAACCTGCAACGTAGAGTGACTGTTTCTTCCTTTTATATGGATGAAACCGAAACCTCCAATTTGGATTACCGCGAATACCTCTACTGGCTGGATCGGGTTTTTGGAGAAAACTATCCGGAAATTTATCGTGACGCCTTGCCGGACACCCTGGTTTGGAGAGAAGAATTGGCCTATAATGAGCCATTGGTGGAAACGTATTTCCGTCATCCATCCTATGATAATTACCCGGTAGTTGGTGTAAACTGGATTCAATCTAACCGTTACGCAGAATGGAGGACCGACCGCGTGAATGAAATGTTGTTGATCGAGCGGGGTGTGATCAATCCCAATATGGAGCAAAAAGACGAAGACAACTTCAATACCGAATCTTATCTGGTAGGGCAATACGAACCGGACGTACGTAAGAACCTGAAGGACCTCAGAACAGGCGGAGAACGCCGGGTGCGCTTCGAAGATGGTATCATACTTCCGGAATATCGTCTGCCGACGGAGGCAGAGTGGGAATATGCTGCTCTGGCGCTCCAGGGCAATCAGGCTTCCACTAGAGACGAAAGAATCACCGATCGAAGAATTTATCCCTGGGATGGAACGACGGTCCGTTATCAACGTAGAGACAAAAACCAGGGTAACATCCTGGCTAACTTCAAAAGAGGTCGTGGTGACTACATGGGGATGGCAGGAAAACTGAATGATAACGCTTGTCCGACGGCTCCGGTACGTTCTTATCTTCCAAATGACTTTGGCCTGTTCAACATGGCCGGTAATGTCAGTGAGTGGACCTTAGATCTATATCGTCCATTGACCAGTATGACTCTGAGAGACGTAGAGAATCACGATATGAATCCATACCGGGGTGGTAAGTTCCGCGAAAAGGTAATGGAAGATGGACAACTGGTTGAGAAAGATAGTTTGGGACGGATTCGGTATCGGATCATTGAAGATGACCAGGTAGCTGACCGCGAAAACTTTAAGCGAGGACAAGTACACGATTACCTCGATGGTGACGAGCAATCCAACGTAGCATATGCAACGGGTAAGCACACCCTGGTGAGTGATAAGGCAAGGGTGATCAAAGGTGGTTCCTGGGCAGATCGTGCCTACTGGTTGTCTCCCGGAACACGTCGTTTCAAAGAGGAAGATAAGTCCGACAGAACCATCGGATTCAGATGCGCCATGATTCGGATGGGTGCGCCAACTGGAAACGCCAATGAAGAATCAGGACATAAATTTGAAAACCAGAGAAAGAAGAAGCAATTGAGGTCTAAGCGATAAAAAAATTGTCCTGGACAAAAGCCAAACAACCGTGCTAAGGTATTATCTTTAGCACGGTTGTTTTTTTAGAACTAGATTCCATTAGTCCATGACTGAACTCAATCGGATTTATTCAATTTTCCTGGAAGCGAGCGGAGTGGTCATCGATTCCAGAAAATGCAAACCCGGTTGTCTTTTCATTGCACTTAAGGGAGAACGTTTTGATGGAAATCGCTTTGCGACTCAGGCCATAGAGAGCGGTGCCTTGGCAGCAATAGTAGACGATCCCGAGATTGCTGACAATCAGCAATGCATTTTAGTCGATGACACCTTGACCACCCTGCAACAGTTGGCAACACACCATCGACTCCAATTCAATATTCCAATTATTGGGCTCACCGGATCCAATGGGAAGACCACCACTAAAAACCTGATCAGCCATATTCTAGCCACTCAATATGAATGTCATTACACCCAAGGCAACCTAAACAATCATATTGGTGTGCCGCTGACGCTGCTGGCAATGCCGAAATCTGTAGAAGTATGTGTAGTAGAAATGGGGGCGAATCACGTTGGGGAGATTGGAGCGCTTTGTGCCATTGCCCGACCAACTCACGGTTTGGTGACAAATGTTGGAAAAGCTCACTTGGAGGGATTTGGAGGTATTGAGGGAGTCAAGAAAGGAAAGGGAGAACTATTTGATTTCCTGGCTGAAAATAAGGGAGTAGCCTTCATCAATAAATCCGAACCTCACCTTATGCAGATGGCCGAAGCCGTCGCTAAGAAGATTATTTACGATGGCCGCAGGCTCGATTTTGAACACAGCGACTACCTGGTGGAAATGTTGCAGGAGACCCCCTTCTTAAAGGTCGCTTTTCACGATTCGGAAGGCCAACGTCTGGAAGCTGAAAGCGAATTGTTCGGCATTTATAACTTTCAAAATATTGCTACGGCGATCTCACTGGGCAAATATTTCCGAGTGCCGGCGGA
The DNA here is from genome assembly GCA_028284395.1 of Saprospiraceae bacterium. Classification (GTDB taxonomy): domain Bacteria; phylum Bacteroidota; class Bacteroidia; order Chitinophagales; family Saprospiraceae; genus JANQRV01. The sequence goes on along the minus strand of JANQRV010000050.1, from coordinate 7,041 downwards.
AAAGATCAAATCAGTTATTGAGCAGTATAAGCCGGAGGATAATCGGTCGCAGATGCTCGAATATCGAGGAGGGCGAATACTTTTGGATGCTTACAATGCCAATCCCACTAGTATGGGCAATGCTCTAAAACATTTTTCAACACTGGAAGGAGACTCCAAATTAGCAGTTCTGGGAGACATGCTGGAGCTGGGCGAGTATAGTGTTAAAGAACATGCCGACATTGCTGATTTGGCGATTAGCTTGGGAATTCAGGAAATCATTCTGGTTGGGCCAGCATTTGCGGAAGCCGCAAAAGAACATGGTCTCCATCACGCTCGTTCTGTCGAGGATTTATATCAATGGTGGTCGGATCAAGATTTGACAGACCGTCTGGTGCTCCTGAAAGGGTCCCGTGGGATGAAATTGGAGCAGTTGATCGAGTCGTAATCAATTTGTTTAACTGAATCTACGCAAGGCATTTAACAGGCGGTCGGGCAAATCGTTATTGCAAGCCAGTTTATAATCGGAATACGAACAGGGAATCAGACAATGGCGTTCGTATTGCTTTTTTGTTTTCACCGGTATCTGCATCCACCAGCGTCCACTCTTTTGACTTTTCCAAAATGCCATCTCATAGTTCAAGGACTTCATTTCGACTAGATATTCGGTGAGTCCTTCACTGGAAACCGGGAAGTCGTGTTTTCTATTGTAAAAGCCATCGAGGAAGTACCAGATTAGCTGAGCAAGTGCACCGGCGGTCTGGCTGCGAATGTCGTGTTCGGGATAATACCCCAGCAAACTAAATGTTCGCAATTTATCGCTCATACCTGCATAGCGAGTGATTTGACAACCCTGATCCAGAGAAAAACCACTTGGCGTGGGAGTGAGTTGACCGGGAGCATCGCTGAATCGAATCGAATCCAGATGAAAGTTAAAGACATCTGCATCGCGAATTAAAGGCTCTAATTCTATGAGATCCTGTTTTGCCCTGCCCAACCGCACACAATCGAAATTTGAACTTTCGAGAAATTGCAAATCCGAAACATCCAGAAAATGAGTCTGACAACCAATACACGCAAAATGAAATAGGTGACTCTCTTTTCTGGGAGGGCTTAAGATCTGAGCCAGGTAGTTGTCGGCTGAATGAAGAGAGCCATTCCGGCCATAGTATAGGGTTTCACTGGCAATGGCCATGCTTACCAATGGACGTTGACTGGTAAAGGCCTTATAAGTAGCCAATCCCAGATTATTTTGTTGTCCGATGACAATCGGAAACAGTTTGCTTTCCAAGATTTCCTTGACGATGGGAATGGTGAATTCCACATCCGTTTTTCGGGCATTGCCCAGGTCTACCATCTTTAAACCTCGGAAAGGGAAAGACAATTGCAGCAGTTGTCGGCGAACTTCATCAGCTCCGGGCCCAAGGCCAATCAGTGCTACTTCAAAATCATCCAGCGAGGACTGACCATCATAAATATGAACGTTGTTGGCAAATGTGTAATCGGGATAGGTATTCGTTTTGAGGAAGTTTAGATCCAACGGCTTTATCCAATTTTGCAACATAAGAATTAGCGTGATTAAGGGCGATAAACACTTGAGAATCTCGGAATCTTCTAGTGCTGGAAATATGGTAAAAAAAATAATTTATAAAAAAAATTGATCCCTAATTCTTGTGTTTAGCAAAAATAAACGATACTTTTGTTTCGTAAAACGACCTACTTTCTGGCACAAGATATCAAATTGCTTCCATAACGGAGTGACTTTAATCTACTCTGTGCCAAGCTTCAAATTGAGAAACTTCCTTGAGAACCTTCTGCCGTATTACCTACAATTAGGTATGAGCTTCCCCCCGTAAGGTTGCTTTGATACTCGGACGTGTTTAAAAAACACGTTACAATGGTTATGACGATACGACATTACTAAGAAATAAGTGTTGCAGTACCAACGGATAAAGAAGAGAAGCTTTTGAACTAGAATTTTTACTAAACTTAATTTGGATAATTATATATCCCGGAAACTATCACTAACAAAATGACTATACTATGGTGAAAAGAACTACCCTGTTGCTTTTTTTGCTTGTTGCGCTTGTCGGTAGTGTACACGCTCAAAAGAAGAAGAGCAATAAAAAGAAGACAGATAAAAAGACCGCTACCACCAAATCCAGGACTAAAGACAAAGACAAAGACAACAATAATTCGAAGTTTGGTGTTGCTACGCCTAAAGATATGTTGGAATTGGGGATGCACGGTGGTGTGTTTTTCGTGGCCGGTGATGTAACTCCGGAAGCTGGTTTTGGTGGTGGACTTCACTTCCGCAAAGCCCTTGACTATGTCTTTTCGCTTCGCGGCGATGTCCTTTTTGGTGAAGCTAAGGGCATGAATGCGACCGGTTTTCGACAATTTACCAATCAATATTATTCCGCAACGGTTCTGGGCGTTATCAGTCTCAACTCGGTCCGGTTTGACAAAGCCGTAAGAAAAGTCAATTTCTACGCACTTGCTGGTGCCGGTGGAAACAACTTTGAGGTCAAGTATGAGACAGAGCGGACGCCATTGGTCCGGTCTCGCGAATTTGCGCCGCACATTACCATTGGAGCGGGAATGGCTTTCCGACTCAGTCCGAGGATCAACATTAGTCTAGAAAATCAGGCAACCAGTGTTTTCGGTGCTCGTTCTGATCTCTTGGATGGTTACAACATGGAAGGAAACGGAAGCCGCTCCGTGTTTGGCGATATGCTCAACTATGCTCGGTTGGGGATCAACTTCAACCTGGGCAGCCGCTCCAAACTTTCGGAACCACTCTATTGGATCAATCCGTTAGACGTCGTTTTGAAAGACATTTCCGAGCTAAAGGACAAGCAGGATATCGTACTGGAAGATTCCGATAAAGACGGTGTTCTGGACATCATCGACCAAGAACAAAATACGCCGCCTGATGTACCGGTAGATACGAAAGGCCGGACTTTGGATAGTGATCGCGACGGTATTGCCGATTACAAGGATATGGAGCCGTATAACCCACCACGTCCGGGAGAGGTTGTGAATGCTTCCGGCGTCATTGAAAATCCGATCAATCGTCCCGGTGGTGGAGGTGGAGGTGTGACCGAAGACCGAGTGATTGAGTTAATTGACGAGCGGATCGATGTAAAGATCGATGAGAAATTCAAAGAATTAAGATTAACGGAAAACGTGGGTTCGGTAGCGGAGTGGTTCTTGCCCATGATTCACTTTGGAGTAGATGCCTCTACCGTTAAGTATTCCGATTACGGAACGTTGGCCAGTATCGCCCAAATGATGAAAGGAAATGCTCAGCTCAGATTGGTAGTTATTGGTTTTACCGATGAAACGGGACAAGAAGAGCGCAACAACGCTCTGTCTTACGATAGAGCGCGGGAAGTGATCGACCACCTCGTTGTTTATCATGGTATTGGCCGGGGTCGTTTGGTCCTCCAATGGCAAGGACAAAATAAGGCATTGGTTCCGACCGCCAGTAGTTATGTGAATCGTCGGGTAGAATTCCGCGTAGCAACTTCCGAAGATGTTGAAATGGACCCTCCTGAAGGATATGAAGCGACCACTAGTGATGGATATTAGTAAATAGTAAAAAAGCTGTCTGGCAACCATTTGTTGCTTGAATCGAACAGCAATCATGTGTCTTTAAGGATCTATATGATCTTTGGAGACACATTTTTTTTGACCATGCACCAGAAATCGATACTTATTGTAAAAAAGTAAAAAAGTCCCTTTTTATTCGTTTCTCTTGCACATTAAAGTGTATTTTCGTCCTGGACAGAATAGAAAAACAAAACTTACACAAGTGTATTTAATTGGTTTTGATATTGGTAGCTCATCTGTAAAAGCAGCGATCGTAGATGCCGCGACTAAAGAGACTTTGGCTTCCGTTCAGTATCCCGAAAAAGAAATGGCCATTGAAGCCCCCCAAGTCGGGTGGGCCGAGCAAGACCCCGTTCTCTGGTGGAAAAACCTCTGCATAGCAACTAAGAAAGCCCTTGAGATTGCCGCCATTTCCCCGGATTCCGTCTTGGCCATCGGCATCTCTTATCAAATGCATGGCCTGGTCACTCTAGACAAGGACTTCAATGTTTTGCGTCCATCCATTATTTGGTGCGATAGCCGTGCCGTGCAAATCGGGCAAAATGCCTTTGCCGCCATTGGCGAGGAAAAATGTCTGAGCAGGTTGCTGAACTCTCCGGGAAACTTCACCGCTTCTAAACTGAAATGGGTTAGAGAAAATGAACCCGATACTTACGATAAAATTGCGTATTTCATGCTGCCGGGCGACTACATAGCCCTCAAGTTAACGGGAACGCCGGCTACGACCATTTCTGGTCTTTCCGAAGGTATTCTCTGGGATTTTACCAAAAATGATGTTGCGGAAATTGTCCTTGACCAATACGGTATTGACCGGTCGCTCATCCCGCCAATTCTTCCCACCTTTTCCGAGCAGGGTAAGTTAACCTCCGCAGCAGCGGCAGAAATTGGACTTGCTCCGGGCATTCCCGTTACCTATCGCGCCGGGGACCAACCCAATAATGCCCTTTCACTCGATGTATTGGACCCGGGAGAAGTTGCGGCAACCGGTGGAACTTCCGGTGTAGTATACGGAGTAGTCGATCAACCCAATTATGACGCTCAGTCTCGCGTGAATGGATTTGCGCACGTAAATTATACGCCTACCGATCCTCGAATTGGCATCCTGCTTTGCATCAATGGATCGGGTATTTTATACAGCTGGGTCAAACAAAATATAGGCAAAGAGGATTACTCCTACTTTGAGATGGAGCAATTGGCCGAAAAAGTATCTATCGGATCGGATGGACTTTCGATTCTTCCCTTTGGAAACGGGGCGGAGCGGATGCTCTGTAATGAAAACCTGGGAGCTCATTTTGTCAATGTTCAGCTAAATCGACACACCCATCATCACTTTTATCGAGCGGCTCTGGAAGGCATCGCTTTTTCTTTTGTTTACGGCATGGAGATCCTAACTGAAATGGGGCTCAACGTCGGCAGTATGAAAGTGGGAAACGACAACCTATTTCAATCAAGAATATTCTCCGGGACCATATCTACACTGGTCGATGCTCAAATTGAAGTTGTTGAGACGACGGGAGCCGTTGGGGCCGCCAGAGCTGCTGGTTTCGGCTGCGGGCATTTCTCCACACTAAGGGAAGCGATGGCGGGCAATAAGGTGTTGTTGACCCATCAACCCGACTCCGGGTCTCAAACTGCATATAGGGATGCTTATCATACCTGGAAAACCGTACTGGAGAAAAACCTATCTGGTAAATAGAAGTCATTTCAATCGCAAAGGCACTCCTATTGCCATCATTTATAAACCTTAATTTTCAAATAATGAGTGTTGTATTAGGAAATAAAGAATACTTTAAAGGGATCGACCGGATTGGATATGAGGGTAAAAATTCAGACAATCCACTTGCTTTCAAATGGTATAATGAAGATGAGGTAGTTTTGGGAAAGTCCATGAAAGACCATTTTAAATTTGCCATTGCCTATTGGCATACTTTCTGCGGAACTGGTGGTGACCCTTTTGGAGTTGGTACAAAAGCCTTCCCTTGGCTAGAGGCCAGCGATCCTATTCAGCAGGCTAAAGACAAAATGGATGCAGCTTTTGAATTCATTACAAAAATTGGTGCTCCTTATTATTGTTTTCACGATTACGACTTAATCGAAGAGGGGAGTACGCTTACGGAATCTGCTCAGCGCCTGGAAGCCATAACAGATTATGCTTTAGAAAAGCAAAGTGTTTCCGGTGTAAAACTACTGTGGGGTACCGCCAATATGTTTTCGCACCCTCGTTTTATGAATGGAGCAGCTACCAACCCTGATTTCGGGGTAGTAGCCTACGCCGGCTCACAAGTGAAAAATGCATTAGATGCGACCATTAAGCTAAGTGGAGAAAATTACGTTTTCTGGGGGGGACGCGAAGGCTACATGTCCCTCCTCAATACGGATATGAAACGGGAAACGGAACATTTAGCACGCTTCCTGCATATGGCCAAAGATTATGCTCGCAAGAATGGCTTTACCGGTACTTTCTTCATCGAACCCAAGCCGGCCGAACCTTCCAAACATCAGTACGACTTTGATGCGGCTACCGTGATCGGTTTCTTAACTACCTATGGATTGATGGATGATTTTAAGATTAACATCGAAGTAAATCATGCGACCTTGGCACAGCACACCTTTCAGCACGAACTGCAGGTGGCAGCCGACGCCGGCGTACTGGGTAGTATTGACGCCAATCGCGGGGACTATCAAAATGGCTGGGATACCGATCAGTTTCCGGTAAATATTTATGAGATCGTGCAGGCTATGCTGGTCATCTTGGAAGGTGGCGGAATTCAGGGAGGAGGTGTCAACTTCGATGCAAAGACCCGACGTAATTCCACCGATTTAGCCGATATTTTTCACGCGCACATTGGAGGGATGGACACTTTTGCGAGAGCCCTTTTGGTAGCGGCCGATATACTGGAGAATTCGCCTTATCGGTCCATGCGGCAAGATCGTTACCGTTCCTTCGACGGTGGTCCGGGTAAGTCATTTGAAGACGGAAGTATGACCTTGGAAGAACTGGCGGCTTTGGCCCACAGCAATGGTGAGCCAACACAAACCAGTGGTCAGCAAGAGCTCTATGAAAACATTATCAATCAATATTTGTGGAAGTAGTCTTGAGACCTCCTCTGACAATTGAAAAGCCCCTCCTTACACAAGGTAAAGAGGGGTTTTCAATTTTAGCTCAATATCAGACATTTATAGCCCGACAGATTACTTGCTCTACAATAGTCTTGTTCAAAAATAACAATCTGCGCTATGAAAATATCTTTTTGCACTAGGCACCCCGTCCGCAAGCGGTTCTCTCGCTTGAATGTCTGTCAGACATTCACCGGAAAGATCGCTCGCTCCTGTCACGTCCTCGCTTAAATAGCTCCGGCTATTAGGCTGCGGGCGTTCCTTCCTGCCCGACTGATCGGTCAGGCGGGGATCAGCACAAAAATCTAAATTTCATATCATCACTTCTTA
>JANQRV010000022.1 GCA_028284395.1 Saprospiraceae bacterium | reverse complement strand
GAGGCTTTTACCGGGGCCGTCACCACTGAACTACCTTCCTATGCTGTACCCCTGTTTTTGCGAATCGTTCGTGAATTTGAGAAAACGGCAACCCACAAGATCAAAAAATCGGTACTCAAAAAGGAAGGCATCTTTGACCTGTCCCGACCGGACCCGATCTACACCTTATTACCGGGAGGGTCTGCTTATGAAAAAATGACCCCCGAATTAGAACAACAAATCAAAGCCGGAGCAATTCGGTTTTGAAAATTCGCGATTATTACTCAATTTAAAGGCCGCCAAATCAAATACGAGCCATGAAGCACATCTTTTCCATCATCTTTAGTTTCGCTTTTTTACTTGCACATAGCCAAACCCCCATCTATTCATCGCAATCGCGGCATCACCCCATCGTCGGCAAGAACGGGATGGTGGCAACACAGCATCCGGAAGCAACCAAGGTTGGCCTGGAGATACTGAAAGCAGGCGGCAATGCAGTAGATGCCGCGGTCGCCGTCGGTTTCAGTCTGGCGGTCGTATTGCCAAGAGCCGGTAATCTGGGTGGCGGTGGATTTATGCTGGTCTACGACCGGGAAACAAAAGCGACCAAAGCAGTTAATTACCGTGAAATCGCTCCAAAAAAATCGAGTCGCGACATGTACTTGGATAAGGAGGGTAAGGTAGACGGTAAGCTGCTCAATTCTAGCTATCAGGCACCGGGCACGCCGGGCACCGTAGCCGGTATGGCGCTTGCATTAGAAAAATATGGGACCATGTCCCTAAAAGAAGTATTGGCTCCGGCCATCCGTCTGGCGGAAGAAGGTTTTCCCGTCACTTATGACCTGGCAAACATATTGCGGCTATACCAGCGACGCCTCCGGTTGTCACCGAATACGGAAGCCATTTTTTATAAGGGAAAGGATGGATTTTACGAAGCGGGTGAAATCCTCAAACAACCCGACCTGGCGTGGAGTTTGAAGCAAATTGCCGAGCATGGGCCGAAAGCCTTTTACGGTGGAGCAATTGCTGAAAAGATATGCGCTGACATGGAGAAAAACAATGGCCTGATGACCATAGAGGACTTCGAAAATTACGAAGCCCAGATCGTCGAGCCGCAGTGGGGCAGCTTTAACGGCTACAAAATTGCCTCCATGCCGCCGCCCAGTTCTGGTGGCGTTCACATCATTCAGATGTTGAACATTTTGGATGCTTATCCCCTGAAGGACTTGGGTCATAATTCAGCGGCCACCATCCATCTGATGGTGGAAGCTATGAAGCTTGCCTATGCCGACCGCAGTAAACACCTGGGAGATCCTGGCTTCTGGAATGTCCCGGATAAAGGCTTGACCTCTACCGAGTATGCCGATCAATTGAGAGAAAAGATCGATCGACAGGTAACCACTCCTTCTTCCGATATTGCCCCCGGGAAACCTCAAGACTACGAGAGCGAAGAGACGACTCACTTCTCCGTTATGGATGCCGACGGCAATGTCGTTTCTAATACCTATACACTGAATTTTAGTTTTGGCTCGGGCATCGTCGCTGCGGGTACCGGTATTTTACTCAATAATGAGATGAGTGACTTTGCCGCCAAACCTGGCGAGGCAGACGCTTACGGTTTGATCGGTGGCGAGGCCAATGCCATCAAACCAGGTAAACGTCCGTTGAGTTCGATGACGCCTACGATTGTTTTTAAAGAAGATCAACCCTACCTGGTAACGGGCAGTCCCGGTGGTAGCCGCATCATCACTACGGTCCTGCAAATCCTGCTCAATGTCCTGGAACACGATATGAATGTAGCCGAAGCAACTCATGCCGTACGGATACACCATCAATGGTATCCGGATGTTCTCTTTACCGAAAGGGGATTGAATCACGACACCCAAACCCTACTTCGGGCCCGTCAACACACCATCAAATACCGTAGTGCCATGGGGAGCACTCAAACCATTATGTTGAGAGACGGCCTACTGTTCGGTTCGTCCGATCCCAGAAGACCGGATGCCACCGTGTTGGGTTACTAAAATTTTAGTCGGCGAGCTATCACAATTGCATTGCAACGATCGATGACCGGGTTGCAATGCAATTGATGTGTTACTTTTACGGTTAAAATTTTGAGCTAAACTCGCACAAACAAATGATGGCTTTGAGAAACGTTTCACTATTAATCACATTAATTGCTTTTTCCCCAATTATCCACGTTAACGCACAATTTTGTGGCACCGAATTAAAGACTCCTATTCCTCCTGAATTGATCCGCGAAATACAGCAGAGCGCCGTTCAACTGAGAAGTCCCGATCAAGTCGTCAGACTGGGGATCACCGTACACATCGTCGAACAAACGCTGGGTAATTCTACTTTCGATATTCAGGGATTATACGACGAGCTGGATGCCGTCAACCGTTTTTTCACCGGCTCCGGCTTTCAGTTCTTTTTCTGTGGATCCCCCCGTTTCATCCAGGGAAGAAGCATCTATACCTATGGTCAGGCGGCTCAGGAGCTCAATAGATTTGAAAAGGTGCCCAATACCATTAACATCTATTACCTCGATGAAATCGGCGACAACGCCCTCAGTTTCGCGGCTTGCGGCATTTCAACCTTTCCGTGGATGGGTCCATTGGAGGACCGATTCATCATTATGCAGAAAAGCTGTAGCGCCGGAGGGGGCATCCTGGCCCATGAAATCGGTCATTACTTCGGCCTTCTTCATACCCATGAGACGTTTCGAGGATTGGAATTCGTAGATGGATCCAATTGTGAGGAGGCAGGCGACCTACTCTGTGATACGGCTGCCGATCCCAATCTCAGTCGCGGAGGGATGCAAGGCTGTAATTATTTTGGATCGTTTGTAGACCCAAAGGGAGATCTCTACCGTCCCAATCCCACCAACATCATGTCTTATGCCCCCAATCGCTGTGTTCAAAATTTCACGGACGACCAGCGGGCGAGAATGAACTTTTTTTTCGAAACGACGGATCTGGCGGATGTCATCACGGATTGTGACTTTTATCCGGATTTTTCACTGGCATCCGGCCTGACGGCTGCAACGATCATTTCTGGGCAAACCCTGGAGCTGACCTATAACATCGACCATGCGGGCATCACCGAACCAATCGAAGTGGATTTATTCCTGAATTTGCAGAATTTAGCGGAAGACCCACTACCTACCACCCTCCAAAAAGAGGTGGTAACCATACGCCCCGGTGACAATACGGTCCAGGTCTCTTATCCATTCGAATTTCCGCTGGCAAAGGGCAGCGGCGATTATGTGTTGACTGCCATACTGGACCCCAACTCCAAAATCCAGGAGCGGGATAAGCGCAACAATGCACATGAATTTCAAATCACGGTCGACAATTCCAATTTCGACGATATTGCACTGTTCCCCAATCCTGTAGATGATGAACTGAAGATCTTCATTCGAGATGATTCCCGCGGAGGAGACATCACCGTCCAGGTGGCCGATTACCTCGGCAGGGTCTTCCTGGAAGAAGAAAGATTCAAGAAATCAGGTGAATTCTTTGCTAGTATTAACACCGCCGGATTGCAAGATGGCCTGTACGTTTTAAATATTATTTTCGAAAGAGACGAAGAAAACCAAGCCCTAAGATTCATCAAGGGCTTACAATAATGGCCGATTGTCAATCCGCAATTACTTTTGCCGGATGATGAAACACATACGACTTTCCGTTCGCGTACTGATCTGCCTATGGCTTGTTCAATGGCCGCTTGCTGAGGAGGGCGACCTTCCAAACCAAAGTGGCGCGGGAAATGCCCTTGACTTATGGACCATGGAACGAAGTTACCCAGATGGATATTTGGATCCCGACAATTTCTACCGGGCATTTGAGGAGCGGTCTTCAGCCATTGGATTGCGAAACCCGCTTCCGCCGTGGTCTGCCATCGGCCCCAAAAACATTGCCGGAAGAACTTTGGCACTGGCCTTCCACCCAACCGACCCCGAAACTATTTTCCTGGGTTCGGCAAGTGGCGGCCTCTGGAAGACAACGACCGGTGGGGTGGGTGCAAACGCCTGGACCCGGGTTCCTACCGGATTTCCCATCCTGGGGGTTGCAGCCATCCTCATTAATCCGGAAAACCCCAATGAGATGTACATCGGTACCGGCGAGGTTTACAATAGCGAAGCCGCAGAACCGGGTATTGTTAATCGGCTTACCAGGGGCACCTACGGAATGGGGATTCTCAAGTCGACGGACGGGGGGATATCCTGGTTCAAATCCTTGGACTGGGCCCTGGAAAACTTTCGTGGCATTCAAGATTTAAAGTTTCACCCGGAAGATGTCAGCACCCTCTTTGCGGCGACAACCATGGGATTGATGAAGAGCATAGATAGCGGCAACAATTGGGATCTTATCCACGACATTCCCATGGCAGTCGACGTAGAAATCCACCCCGCTGATCCGCAAATCATTCATGTAGCACACGGTAGTCTCTTCCATGAATTTTCCGGCGTCTATCGCTCCGAAGATGGTGGAAGGAGTTTCGTTCTGGTCAGTGAAACACACTTGCCACGTGGATTCTCGGGCAAAGCAGCCATTGCCCACGATCCCTCCAACCCCGACGTATTATTTGCGTCCGTCGCCAATGCATTCGAAAGCATCGGTTTGTACGAAACCACTGATGCCGGAAACACCTGGCAGAAAAGGAACAGCGAAGACGTTGCCAAATGGCAGGGATGGTATTCGCATGATATCGCCATTAACCCAACCGATCGTGATAATCTCGTCCACGTTGGCATCGACGCGTGGAACTCCAACACTGCAGGGCGGTCTTTTATACGTCGAGGCATTTGGGACGATCGCTATCGGGGCAAAATAGAAGCCGGAGACCCCGAAGGTCCGCCAAACTACGTACATTCGGACATTCACAAAGCCTATTTCCATCCGCTATTGAAAAACTACGTTTTTCTGGCAACCGATGGAGGTGTCTTCGTATCGGCAGACGGAGGTACGACCTATCGATCCCGCAACGGCGGATTGCAGACCAGTCAATTTTATGCCAACTTTTCCAATTCATCGACCGATTCCACTTTCGCCATCGGAGGATTACAAGACAACAATTCTACCATTTACGACGGGACGGATTCGTGGATTCGCATCCTGGGGGGTGACGGCATGAGTGCCGCCATAGATCCGCTGAATGATGATATCGTCTACGGATCGTCCCAGCGATTGTGGATTTATCGTTCCATCGACCGGGGCAAGACATTCAATCGGGTAAAAAGAGGAGGAGACGATCCAATTTTCAGTGCCCCTTTTGAATTGGCCCCTTCCGATCCCAGCGTGCTTTATGCCGGCAGCGCCGTCCTCGAAAAATCGGTCGATTTTGGTGTAACCTGGCAATCAACCCGAGCGGATGTAGTAGATGGAGGCAATGGTATTTTGACAATCGGCGTATCGCCCACGGACCACAACCGGCTCATCCTTTCAACTGCTCCGTCAGTAAAGGCCAAGGCCGGTGTTTTTCTGTCGGACGACGGTGGAGAGACACTCCGGAGGCTCACCGGTTTTCCCGACCAAATTGCCCGGGACATCCTCTTCCACCCCACCGAAACAGAAATCATGTACGCCGTACTTAGTGGATACAATGACCACCATGTCGTGAAATCTGTCGATGGCGGCGACAGTTGGTCTCCCATCGATGAGGGCTTACCCGATATACCACACAACACCATTGTGGTCGATCCGGAAAATAGTGAACATCTCTATGTTGGCAATGACCTGGGTGTCTACTTTTCGCCAAATGATGGAAAAACATGGCAACCGATGTCAATGGGGCTCCCGGAGGCCGTTTTTGCCATGCACCTAAGTCTTTCTCCCGCCAACCGAAAGGTACGACTCGCCACTCATGGCAATGGCGTCTGGGAAGCCGATCTGGTGCACAGAGCTTCGACGAACACCCCGACGTCGCCTGAGGAGGCCGCAGGACAAGTATTTCGCGTCTACCCAAATCCGGTGGTCAATTTTTCACAATTTGTATTTACCGCCTCGAAAAGATCGAAGGCCCGTTTGAGTATTTTCGACAGTAAAGGTGCCCTGATTAAAACAGTCGAAAAAAATATTGAAAGAATGGGAGTCCACCGGCTCAGTGTAGATCAAAGTCGGCTAGCTGCCGGGGTTTATTGGTGTCGATTGATCATTAGGGATCAAAACGGCAACGAAAATCGCTATCCCGTTCAGAAATTGATCAAAATGTGACCTTTCAAAAATGCCTTCGTCTCAGTTAAAATCAAAATTCAAAACTCATGGATTTAATCATTTTTTTAGCTGTTGGTGCGATTGCTGGTTGGCTAGCCGGTCAAATCATGAAAGGAGGAGGTTATGGTTTAATTTGGAATATTATCTTGGGGATTGTCGGCGGAGCGGTCGGTGGCTGGTTGTTTGACCAATTAAATATTTCAACCGGAGGGGGCATCATCGGATCGATCATTACGGCAGCTGCCGGAGCAGTTGTCATTGTTTTTGTGGCTGGACTTTTAAAGAAATAGCGAACAGGTGACATCAACCTTTCAACGATATTGGTGGCGACTGGAAACCTCGAAAGTCAATCCGGCATTTTGAACCAGTCGCTCCAATAAGGCATCTCCCATGGCAATCGAAGGAGTAATAACCCCAAATTGCTGAGGTAATCGCTCTCGATCCTTGGCCAGGCAAACGGCACTTTCACCCAGCATTTTGGAAGTGGAACCATAACCGGGATCGCGATCGCCGGTCACTTTCACGTACATGGTACCTCCTTCTCTCCACTTACCGAGCAACGCCAGATTGAAGAATCCATTTTCCCTTTGTTGAGCGGACGGGCCTTCTCCCGGTTTTGGCGAAAAGCGATCTACCAATTTCTTCATAAACGAATTGGGCTTGCTATCGGAAAGCACTTTAATGGCCCTGGTCGTGAGACGGGCAGACCATTTTCCTTTGCGTCCCGGTCCGTTGAAGGTGGCTTCTTCGTAGCGAAAATCGCGGCCGTAAGGATATCCCGCCAACGCGTGACTGCGCCGAACCACTTTGGTGTTGATCGCGGCCATCACGAAAGGGCTGATCCAACCTTCAAAATCTTCGTCGTACGCAAACTTGTCCAAGTCTATTTCGTCTCTTCCCATTCGTTCTCCGGGAGGGTTCAAGGCATATGGATTTTGCAAAATCTCAAAAATAGATGGATCTTCTTGCGCTTCAATTAAGACGTTATTGAGACTGGCGATGGTTCCTCCACTAAAACCGCCTTTCATTGCCTTCACCCTGAGTTTGATTTCCTCACAATAGGCTTCTCTCTTTTGAAACGCTTCCTTTTGCAGAAAAAACACGCCCATATCGGAAGGAATAGAATCGAAACCACAACAATGAACGATCTTGGTCCCATTGGCCTTGGCTTGTTCATGGTGTTGGTCGATCATCCTTCGGATCCACTGAACTTCTCCGGTCAAATCACAATAATCCACACCGTTTTCCACGCATACCCTTACCAAATCGGAGCCGTATTTTGCATACGGACCGACCGTCGTGCAAATTACTTTGGTTTGGCGCGCCAGGGTATTCAACGAAGCGGCATCCTCACTATCTGCAAGGAAAATGGGGATTTGTGGATCTCCCATACCTTTGAGGACAGCCTCCAACTTTTCCTGATTACGCCCGGCAATCGCCCAGGTTAGTCCCCTACCCTGTCCATACTGTCGGTTGAGGTATTCCACGACGAGTTTACCAGTGAAACCCGAAGCCCCCCAAATGATTAGATCGAATGGTTTATTACTCATAGTACTGTGGATTATTGCCTAATAACATTTGATGCATGATTTCGCAATTAGTGGTTCATCACCCATTCAATTGCTAAGATTTACAAAATCTCGCGGATTTTACAATTGTAGTTGTTGAAAGTTTTTTCACGGTAGCAAGAACAAATAAAAGGCGGATCGAAAAAGCAGCCTACATCCCATGAGTTAAGGAAGGGCAATCCGAAATTTTCCGGTATACAGTAACTGCCTGCCTTCTTGAGATTGAATCAGGAAATAGTAAATGCCGGGATCCAGTTTTACTCTTCGAGAAACCTCGAAATAGTTTTGTTCCTTTTTATCTTTTTTAAATTGGAAACTGAAACTCGTTACCGCTTCGTCCACGTCTTGGTTACTGAAAATCAAGATGTTAAAAAGAGAGGAGATTTTTTTGTCGACTTCCAGTGCTTTTCCGCGGAAGTGAATTGTTGATCGACCCAGTTCATTGGGTACAAAAACCGCATTTTCACCCGGTGAATTTACTTCCAGGTCGAGGACCCGACTTCTGATACCTCCCTTAATCAGGGTCTCGAAAGATGGATTGGGAATAAATCGATCGTCCTGATCCTCTTCCGGGAAAAGTGGTTCCAGCCGAGGACGCGGTACGGGAATCTCTACTTCTTCGTCGTGGGAAAAAGCGGTATCTTTAGATTTTTGTGACTGTTCCGTGGTGAGGAGCCAAAACTGGGTACCAGCAAAGATCAGCGCCAGCACCAACATCGCATACTTCAGTTTTTCTTTTTTCACGACGGTCAATCCTTCTTTTTCTTGTTGGGTCGACTCATCGGCGGGGGCTTCGACAGGATTCGTCCCCTCTTCCCCGGTTTCCGTAACCTGTGACAAACCTTCACTTTTAAAGTTGAGTACCTTCCTCCGTTCTTCCACCTCGGCACGAAACACTTCGTCTTCGGCCATTTGGTCTTCCATTTCCTTCAGACGACGTTCGTCCAAGGTCTTACGGAGGTAAGATTCAATAAGATCATATAAGTTTTGTTTGTCCATAAGATTTATAACGTAATTTTCACCGAAGTGGTTTATATTGAGGCAAAAACATGGGATTTACGCAAAAATTCAAGGTGTCTGGAAGTGGTTATCAAGCACTTGCCGCGGAAATCAAAAATCGGTTTGGTTTGTCTTTCGACGGCAATGCCGGTCAGATTGAACGCAATGGATTCAAAGGGGGATATACCTATGATCCGGACAGCGAAGAATTGATCATCCAATTGGACAAAACGCCTTGGATGATTGCAGATAGTGTCATCAAAAATACGATCAGCAGTACCATCTCGAAGCACGGTGGTCAACCTGCGTGATCACGAAGTCCGGGCAGCGGCGCGCCGGATGTACCGGTCGAGCACCTCGGCACTCTGCAAACCGACGATGGTGTGCTTTTCATTCAAAATGAAAGTAGGGACTACCCGGATGAATTTTTCCGTTTTCATCTCCGCAATCAAAGCATCGACCTCTGCCACTCCGTCTTCAGAAGAAAGAAATTGTTGAATGATATCGG
>JANQRV010000019.1 GCA_028284395.1 Saprospiraceae bacterium | reverse complement strand
AGCTCGGACGGGTAAGTCCCAAAAAACCGGCGGGATGAGCACTGACGATGTCTACAAATCCGTTGGCATCAAAATCTCCCATCGCGGCACCCCAACTGGTTTCCACATTGTTCCAAAGCACACTGGTGTCACGGCTGAAATTGCCCAAGCCGTCATTGAGATATAGAGCATCGATTAAGGTCTCAGCAGAAATTACCGTTGATTTTACCAAAAAGCAGTCAAGGTCGCCATCGTTGTCAATATCCCCCCAAGTCACCCCCGACCGGTGAGTAGAAGTCTGTAAGAAACTGGACGAGAATCCCAACCCTGGATCGAAACCGATTTGGCTGGTGAAATCCCTGGAAAATGAACCATCCCCATTATTCAGAAACAGGGCTCCCGGCGGGATGAAAAGGTCAGGAAAATCATCGTTGTTCACATCGGCCCACGCTGCACCATGAAAGTTGGAGCTAGAGGCAAAAAATTCCACCGGGTCATTGGGACTCTGATTTCTTTCAAAGATAACCTGTCCAGATACCGGACCCCACATCAAAATACAAATGGCAAACGTCAGTAAAAGTGTATCTTTCATCATTTAAAATTTGAATGTAAATGATGCTAGATTAGCAGCCGGCCCAACTGGGAGCGTATGTTCCGATAAATAAATACACGGCTTGGTGTTCTGGAGGTAAATCTTTATAAGAGTTGACGTTCTTTTGATAAGTAGACTGCAAATTGGGTAATGCTCTAAGTCACCAAGCATTCAAGGTATTGAGAGGAAGGTATAACCCCCGAAAACCATCCTTCCACCATTGTCGAAAGCACATTGGCAATTAGAACGACAAAACAACTAAAGGACGACTCATGCTAGAGACTTATCTCCCGCAATTCAGCATTTGGACATTGTGTCTGTCGGCGATCACTATCATTGGTTGGTTTTCGGGCTTTACCTTGTTATTGCGTGGACCGCGGTATTCAGTTGGTAATCGTTGGTTAGCTATTTTACTCCTGTCTTTCAGTCTGATTCTGACCTCCTACATTCTCATGTGGACCGAATACGCCAAGGATTTTCCCTACATCAACAACTGGTGGCATGTCCTTATTTACTGGATTGGCCCGTCTCTTTATTTTTACCTCAAAACTGTATTTAAAGAGGAAATTAGACGTCAAGAGATCCTCCTCCATTTTCTACCATCGGTAATCGTAGCTTTCTTAATGCTTAAATACCTCTTATACCCATTCGGTATTTTACTGGGATGGCCCACCGATATGGTCACGGTGGGTTCTTCAGCCTATCTGCAGATTACTCATCTGGTCTTATACGGGATCTGGTGCCGACACCTGGCCAACAATGACTGGCAGGTGGATATCAACATCAAGTCCTGGATCAAAGTAGTCATTTATGGATTTTGGGCCTTCATTGCAGCATACATCTCCTATTTTGCCCTCTCGGAGACAACTTTCTTCAGTCCGGCTTGGGACTATGCCATTAGTCTGGTCATGTGCCTGGGTATTCTTTCGATCTCCTGGATGGGGTTCATTCAAAACAAGGTATTCGAAAGTCAACCCATCGAACAATTCATTCCGATTGTTAAATATCAAAATTCTACCCTCACCCAACAAGCCAGTCTTTCGATTCGCAAACGTCTGGAAAACTTGATCGAAGAAGATGAGATCTACAAGGAGAATGAGTTGCGACTAGATGATCTCGCAGCATACATCGGAGTTTCCAGACACCATTTGTCCCAAGTGATCAATGAGCACTATCAAACTAATTTCTTCGAATTCATCAATCGCTACCGGGTTCGGCGGGTCAAAGTCATGCTTGCTGACCCAGCCTTCGATCATTATACTATTCTCCAAACCGCTTTTGCATCCGGCTTCAACAACAAGGCTTCGTTCAACAAATTTTTCAAGAACGATACTGGTATGACACCCTCGGCTTATCGATTGATGATGAAGGAAAAAAACAAGGAAGGCAGTATTCGAAAAGAGATCGACACACGATCCAATAGGGTTAGGAAACTTTGATC
This sequence comes from Saprospiraceae bacterium, assembly GCA_028284395.1. Taxonomy (GTDB): domain Bacteria; phylum Bacteroidota; class Bacteroidia; order Chitinophagales; family Saprospiraceae; genus JANQRV01. The sequence continues at coordinate 19,097 of JANQRV010000019.1, read as the reverse complement.
CATTGATTTCCTTACTTTTGTGATAAACCAATGGTCACCCATATTGAATTTCCAAGAAGAAATAATCATCCAACAGTCTCCCGAACGCATTTTCGCCTATTTACAAGAAGTGAACAACCGGTCGGAATACATCCCGCTCCTGGAAGAGGTCATTTTATTAGATGATCCGCCTTTAAGAGTAGGCTCTCGTTACATAGAAGTGTCGACTATTGCCGGACAAAAATTACGGACCACTTACCAGGTAAAAGATTGGATAAAGAATCGCAAGATCAGTGTTCAAACACTGAAAAGCGTATTCCCGATCCAGGTGGACCTGAACTTGATGGAAAGGGAAGGCGGAACTGCATTGCAGATTCTTCTCGATTTCGAATTAACGGGTGTTTACCGACTCGCCGCTCCACTCATCCGTGCCATTGTGCGACAGCAAGCTCAGGACATTTTATTACGGCTGCGTCGAATCCTGGAGCAGAAAGAAAGCTTTGACCAAAGGGATACCTAAAGGTTATAGGCCCACCAAGAAGGTATCAATTGTAATTACCGTTTAATTTGAACCGGGCATTGAACTTGCCCATCAAATCACGATGGGCAAGTTCAAATACTCCCTGGGAGGTAATAGCCATCAGAAATCCTTTTTTACAAAAGTTTTAGATTCGCGGTGGTAGTTCAAAATGTAAATTCCTGCTGGAAGTTTGGATACATCTATAGTGGTCCCGGGTCCCAATACTTGCTTTTGCAGGACCAGCTTCCCGAGGTTGTTGAAAATTCGGATGGGGGCCGTTTCTAGAGGAATCTGCGTTTGCAGCACTAATTGATCACCTACTGGATTGGGATAAAACTTCCAGGTAGGGGGAACCACTTCGAAGTTTGCATGCGGATTCAGACCCGATAATTGAACGGGACCAGCGACCTCCTCGGGAACAGGCTTTCTCAACTGACTGGCTGCTGGCGACAGGACAATGTTTCTTTGGCCGTCGCTGTAATTAACAATAAATGATTCACCATTCAAATCGAAGGCATCCCCATCCTGCGCATTGGCAAAGGAACCGCTGATCCTTCGGTTAATCACACTTCGAATAAGCGTCAGTGGGATAGTTGGATTATTGCCTGCAGTCAATAGTAACCGACTATCTGTAATATCTATCCGGGTCGCAAAAGTCACTTGATCCGAATCATTGCCATCAACATCCAAAAGTATTTCGGCATCTGAACTTAAGCGAAGAAGCTCAAATGCCAGCACCCCCAAATTGTCCATGCCATTCCCGGGAATAATCTGCCCACCTGCATCAACAATCGTTCTATCATTCAACTGACCGACTCCGGTCAGGCCGCCATTGGCCTGGACAAATGTCTTGCCCGATATGGATTGGCCAGATAAGTCCAACAATCCAGACTCGACGTACAATTTTCTAAAGAGCGGACGGGTCGTCAGATCAACCATTGCCAAAGCTTCTTTCCGAATAATAAAATTGAGGTCGACCCGAACTGTTGTATTCCCACCGAAAGTCGAATTTTCGTTGCCGATCATGACTAAGCTACCGTTCCCCGCAAGGTTCTGTTCATTGCAAATAATGTTTCCTCTTACTTGTAATTCATTTTTTGTCAGCCGGTTAAGTGATGAAACAACGAGATCACCCGTCAATTCCAGATTTCGATCCAACTTTATATCCCCGGCAGTCAGTATTAGATCCGTTAGCGTACCAGCAAAATCAAACTCGTAGTCGTCATCGATAAGCAACGCATTTCCGGTCAAGCTACCATCGCCCGTTAAGGCACCATTTGATAATCTAAAGGTATTTTCTAAAACCACACTACCGGAAGGTTTGGAGATGTCGATATTACTGACTAAACCATTGCCTCTGAGACGTTGATCTGTATCGCCCATTAGTTGAATGACTCCCTTTCCCACGTACAAGGCTGAGTTGTTGGCCTGAAGATCTCCTTCCAATTGTAACAACCGACTCCCATTAAACTCTTCAAGATCGTTTATAGTTAAATCTCCAGCGACCACCAGCGGGGCTTTTAGGTCTAGGATATCTGCACTCAATGAAAGATTATGTACTGGTGCACTACTCTCAACCTCTATTTCTCCCGTGGTATTGGCCAGTTCCACCGTTCCATCACCAGCATCAAATGAATCGGCACCATCGATACGCAATTCTTCGGAAATTGTCAATTGGTTAGAACCCAGAGAAATCATGCCGGAATAATCGTCATTAATGATAAACCTGGCCACAGAAGGGTTTGTATCTATATTGCAATCATCATTAATGTCACAACCAAAATAAACGATAGCACCGGCATCCGGCACTTCCTGTAAGCCCTGATCGGTGCGCCAATTGAGTGAATTACTCCATTGGTTATCGCCACTCTCATTCGTCCAGTGAAAATAGGGCTCTCTGGGTCCCGATTGACATAGTCCTAAACCGGTCACTCTGAAAATAAAAGGGTCTTCGTCCGCATCGTTGTTATTGATGATAATATTGGCTTCAAACTTGCCAGCACTTGGGGGATCGAAAGCAACGGTAAGATTCTTAGTCCGCCCGGGCCTGAGCCGCACATTTGCTAAGTTATTGTTCAAAGAGAAAGCCGAAATATTGCCTAAGGGCTGTACAACCGCATTTTGAATGAACAAATCGGCCGTACCTTCATTGACCAACTGAAACCTAGTAGTAACCTGTCCCTTGGCAACCGCTCCAAAATTCGTCAAATTTTCACTCGTCGGAAAATCGTCGCCATTACTGATATTATTACCATTACCAATGACCGCAATATCCGGGCTAGCGCCCACAAATCCCCTGATGGAAAAAACGTATGGGTTTTCATCGCCATCGTTACTTAAAATCTGGATCGTACCATTTAGAGAACCCGTTGCCAAAGGATTGAATGTAATGTCGAAGGTTGTAAAACCACCATCAGCCGGAATATTGGGGCTGGCCGGTTGCCGACTAACGGAAAAGGCCGGTGCCCCTGTATTGAAGACCACGACACGAGGGCTACCTAGTAACTGTAGGGGTTCTCCGCCCTGGTTCTCGATCGTAAAGGTCCGAACAATAGACCCCGAATTCAATTCTACGGTACCGAAATCAGTTCCGTCAATGTCGCTGGGTGAAGAATCTCCATCTCGAATCGGTTCATCAGTGGGGCCGAGGACATTGATTTCAGGTGCCGAACTTTGTCCTTGGACAGCAAACCTAAAAGCCACATCATTGTTGAGAATTGTAATATTGGTATTTTGTACGCCGTTTTCTGTCGGCGCGAATCGTACGGTAAAAGTATTAGAAAAGCCGGGAGCGATGAAGAACGATGACGGCCCAATTATTGAAAACGCACTATTGGGGAAACCACTTCCCGGATTGATGTTGGTCACTAAAAGGGTCTCTTGTCCGTTATTGGTGATGACAAACTGCCGATCGAGGGAATTTCCGATCTCTACCGTTCCAAAATTGGTGTTGTCGGCAAAACTTGGTGTCAAGTCATTATTTGCTATATTTTCCCCGTTCCCGGAAACCACAATTTGGGGACTGCCACCGCCCGATCCACTAATGACAAATGTATAGAAGCCTTCGTTGCTATCGTTATTTTCAATACTAACCGTTGCCGATTGACTGCCCTCTGTAGAAGGGTCAAATTCGATTTGAAATTCTGCACTTCCTCCAGCCGGTATATTGGTGGTAGCCGGAGAGCCAATGACAGTGAAACCACCGGAACTTCCCAGGAAATTGATGACCGGGTTACCATTTAACAAGAGGGGACGGTCTCCTAAATTCACAATCTCAAATGTGTTGGTAACCTGAGCACCATTAAGATCGACGCTGCCAAAATCAGTCCCATCAGCCGGATCCGTTGCCGTATTACCATTGCCGATCGGGATGCCGTTACCCCTGATCTCTATTTCCGGGCCAACGCCTTGTCCCTGAATCGTGAAAGTAAAGGGATTTTCATCGGCATCGTTATTGAAAATGCGAACAGTAGCCGTAAAAAATCCCAGGGAAGTGGGTTCGAATTTAATCTGAAAGTCATCCCCCTGAAAAGACCCGATGGCGTTATTGGGTTGAGTTTCGACGGAAAATGCTGAAGAGCCGCCGACAAATGAAACTGGACCAGTTCCCGTCAATTCCAAAGTAGCACAACCAAGGTTACTGATACTGAAATTAAGAATTTGTTCACCTCCCAGGAAAACCTCTCCAAAATCGGTGTTGTTGCCGATGCTTGGCGTTGTCGAACCGTTGGGAATGAATCCGCCACCTCCGGTGAGCCGGATGACGGAAGTCTCAGATATGCCAGGAAGTTCAAAGGCCCCTAAATCCGGACAGTCTGCCCGGGTTTGTCCGATCTGATCCAGAGGAAGGCTATTAGCAGGGTTGGCTCGGTTGAGGGCAGCCGAAGGCGATGCCAAAGCGTGGGTGAAGGTAAAGCCACCATTGTCCTGTAAAGGGCTGAGATTCGGATCTCCATTAATTGGAAAAGTTGTGGAGGTACAAGCGCTCCCCGCACAATCCTCCACCAAGGTCTGGATATTGGTGATCAAGTTTCCATCCAGAAAGACATCTGCCCCAGCGTCGGTAGCACTATTATCGCCAATAAGGGAGTTGACCGTATTCAAGATGCCGGCGGAAGAACCATCAAAGGGAGCCACAAAAACCCCTCCGCCATTGGCTGCGGTGCTGTTGTTGGCTACGGTAACGTGTTGTAAACTCAGAATTCCGGTGGCAGAAGTGTAGATCCCTCCGCCATCCAGCGTTGCAATATTGGTACTGACGGTTGAGTTTTGAATGTCGAGAGGATGATCGGTATAAATACCGGCTCCATAGCCTTCCGTACTGGTATTATTGCTGATCGTCGAATTGCTGATGGTAGAAAGAGCAGCCGGCAAGTCAAAGCTATTAAAGGATAGACCACCTCCAAACTCTGTAACCGTGTTATTGGCAATCACTGATTCTGTGATATTCGCTACCCCACCTACATAAATACCACCGCCGGAAAAGGGTGTCACCAGTCCAACGCCGTTGTCAATGATTTGACATTGATTCAAATTTAAAATCGCTGGCTCTTCCACATAAATGGCACCACCCTGAAAAGCGGTGCATTCCCGGATAATGACATTATTGAGCGTAACGGTACCGGTAAAAATGGCCAACGCTCCGCCGACCTCGAAAAATCCGTACCGGATGGTCATGTCTTCAATCGTCACGTCGCCATTGATGGAAAAGAGGCCCCTGTCCCGAAAAAGCGTTTGCGGTGCCGGTCCAGACTGTAGGATGGTCGTGCCGGCTCCCTGCCCGCGAATGGTAATATCTTGTTCAACAAACTGATTGGCTTCCGTGTGAATGTTATCCGCGCCACCGGTTATCACGATCACATCACCGGATGATGCAGCCGCCAAAGCTGCCTCGATTGTCAAGAAGTCACCACCCCCGTCATCATCAACGGTATAGGTCGTACTTTGAGCGTATATGTTAGCGGAAAATAAAAAAAGTGAAACAATTTGAATGGTAAAAAAATTAGGTCGCATAGGGTTTGGTTTTCTTTTGAGATCTAGGATAGAAGAGAATAAACCCAAAGCTATAATGGAGGCACCCATTATCCTTTTTCTATTGTTGCAAAAACTTTTTCTATTGTTCCAGGAGGGAAAAAAGAGACCATATCCACAGAAAAAATTCGAACCGACCGATTGCCCGGTTGGTTCGAATTGTTCCATCTCCTGCTGACAAACATGCTGATCTACAACAGTTTTTCGTTGGTCAATAGCATCTAGGCACTAACGATTAATGCCCCTACCTGACTTTAGAGTGTTGATCTCTTCTCGAACTCTATTCTTAGTTTTTTCGCTTTTGGCCTGTTGCAGTGCTTTATTCGCAAAACTCAGTGCCTCTTGGTGTTCCCCGGCGGCCGAATAGGCATAAGACAAGCCATCATTTACGATAAAAGTATCTCCGAACCGTGCCTTAGCTTCGTGCATAACTTCAAGCGCTTGCTTTGCTCTTCCCTGACCGATGAGTTTTTTATTATACGCAGCAAATTGGTTAATTTCAGCAATCTTCAGCCCCTCCTGCATGGTGGCGTGTGCTTCTTCCGTTCGGCCAAGTTTTTCGTATCCATTAGCGAGGTTTTCGTAGGCACTGAAGCCGTTTTGACCAAAGGGTTTGCCCGTCACCGCTTTTTCCGCCCATCCCACTGCTTCTTCGAGGTGAATGTTTTTCTCAAAACAATACATCGATGCGTGAATCCGGTTGGCGCTGATGAATCCCTTCACTCCTTTGAACTCTTCTCGGATCCGGGCCAAAACGATGTTGTCGACATCCACTTTTATACGGAAAGGTACCGCCCGGTTTTCCCATTGTAATGCGATGGTACAACCATCTTCCTCATGATCGACAAATTCATATTTTAACCACTCCACTGGCTCATCCAGGACCTGAGTTTCAACTTCGACCCTTAACACATCGTCGGATTCATCGTAAAGGAAGCTGCCCCAACCCTCCGTTTGTTTGGATAAGATGAGCGTGGCCTTTTCCGCCCCCATGGCCACAAAAAGTGCATATTTCCCGGCGCTGACATCGTGGCCTTCTAACTGTACGTCGTGTTCAAATTCGATGGTCGTGGCCTTATTGGCTCCCGCCCGCCAGGGGCTGGTCATTGTGCCGGTAGCCATATTGTAGTTTCCGAAGCCATCGGCCACTACTTTTCCCCAAATTTGACCTTCACGCCCCTTTACCCCCGGCCGGGAGTAGCGAATGGTGATACTTGTGATACCGACTTCTTCGGAGATGGTGGCTCCAGGGTTGAAACCATTAGACGGCACGTCCATTTGTGCATCAGCAGTCCAAGACAGTAAAAGTGTAGACAAAAGAAAAAAGAAAAACTTTTTCATAATCCTTCATTTTTGATTTTATGTGATTTTACCACAAGAATATTCAATTGAGCGGTTTTTGTCGAGCCCCCGTCAATGGACAACGGATTAAGGTCTACGGACGACTGGAATGAAGCAATGGCCATTTGTTTTTTTGTCCTTAATTTTGGACCTATATCATGAACCAGACTAGAAAGAGTCATATCAGAAAAGAAAGATTGCGCCTATTCCTGATGCTGGCTGGGGCTCATCTATTGGTGGGCATGTTGGCTGTATTATTTGATTCTTCCGATCGATTTTTTGCGAAATTGATCAATCACATCTGGCATCTACTATTCCTCACCACCATTAATTTTATTGTTTTAGAGTATTTATTGAAGTGGTTTAAGTTCACCTGGAAAAGGTTGCTCCTGACCATACCCGTGATATTTACATTCATGATGATGTATTCTTTTGGTCATCACGCATGGAAAAACATCGGAGAAGCCCTCTACATTTACAGCCCCATTCGTTCTTTCAAATCGTGGGATGAAGAAATGGAGTATCTTATGGCTTACAGCATGGGTACGCTCGCTTTTTTTGCCGTCCTCAGGCATATTTACGACTATCGAAATCTGAGAATATCGACTCAGCAACTGAAAATTGAGAAACAACAAGCGGAATTGAATTACCTGAAATCCCAAACGAACCCACATTTCCTGTTCAACACCTTAAACAACATCTATTCCTTGAGTCGGGATAAATCCGACCTGGCACCAGAGTCCCTTTTGCGCTTGTCCAAGATCCTGCGGTTTATGCTTTATGAAGCCAGTGGTGAATACATCAGTGTAGAACACGAATTAAAGATCATGCAAGACTACATCGAACTAGAAAAATTGCGCTACGACGATTCCCTACGCATCAAATACAATCACGATATTGAAGACAAACAACAGGCAATTCCTCCGTTGATCTTAATTCCATTAGTAGAGAACGCCTTTAAACATGGCGCCTCGGAAACCCGTCGCGATCCTTTTGTCGACATTCATCTTTCGCTAAGGGATCGACAACTTTCTTTTGTAGTGAAAAATTCCGTGGAAGAGTTGGAGGAAGCAGCAGTCAAAGAAAACATCGGCTTGTCAAATTTAAGGCGTCAACTAGAATTGCTCTACACCGACTATAGTCTCGATGTAACTCAGAAAGATCGAACCTTCACCGCCAATTTAAAAATCAATCTCGCGTCCAATGTCCAATATTGATTGCATCATTGTCGAAGATGAACCACTCGCCGTCAAGGTTTTAACGGATTATATTGAAGCAGTTTCCTTTCTGGAGTTAAAAGGAACTTTCAAAGACGCCATCGCCGCGACAGACTTTCTCAGGAATAACCAGGTGGATCTCATTTTCCTAGATATCCACCTGCCGAGACTCAAGGGCATGGCTTTCCTGAAGACATTGGTACACCCTCCTCATGTCATCATTACGACTGCCTATCACCAATACGCACTGGAGGGTTATGTATTGAATGTGACCGATTACCTGATGAAACCAATTGAATTTGACCGGTTTTTACAGGCGGTCAATAAAGTCAAGACCAGCGCCCAAACAAAGGAGGCCCCAAAAAAAGATTTTCTATTCCTGAATGTCCAGAAGAAAAAGGTCAAAGTTTTGTTTTCGGAGATTCTTTACGTGGAGAGCCAACGGGAATACGTAAAAGTAGTGACATCGACAAAAACGCTTCTTACCAAAATGAGCACCATGGAGATGGAAAACCTCCTGCCTACTTCTACTTTTAAAAGGGTTCACCGGTCGTTTATCGTCGCCACCAATCGGATCGAAGCTTATACAGCTGAAATGGTGGAAATACAGGGGGCTACCATTCCGGTAGGGCGAAAGTACCGGGCTTTGCTGGAGGATTTGTTTTTGTAGCAATCCATGGACATCCTCCGGCGGTGTTTTTCTGTCAAAGCAAGGCAGTAAATCCCTGCTCCAAATCCGCTATCAAGTCCTCTACATGCTCCAGGCCGACCGAAATTCGCATATCCCCGTAAGCCAGTCCCGTCTGGGCAAATTGCTCCGGCGTCATCTCCTTGATGTAACTGATGGCCAGGGCATAGATTAGACTTTCGTGTCCACCCCAGCTCACGCCAATCTTAAAAACCTCCAGGTTATTAAAAAACTTTTTAACCTGCTCCAGGTCCGTGGTGCGTAACCGGAAAGACAAGAGCCCCGAGTAACCCGTCATTTGTTGTCGGCCTAATTCGTATTGATCAAAGCTGGGCAATCCCGGATAATTGACTTGAGCCACGGCCGGGTGATTCTGCAAAAAGGACGCCACTGCTATGGCATTTTTTTGATGGGCTTTCATCCGCAGGGGCAGGGTCCGCAAACTTCGAGTGATCAACCAGGCATCCATGGGGGCAATGCGCCCGCCAAGCCATTCATATTCATTGCGAAAGATGCTGTCAAGCGATGCTGTATCGCCAATAACCACTCCAGCCACGATATCACTGTGTCCTCCGATGTATTTAGAGCAAGAATGAACTTCCAAATCAATGCCAAGTGCGAGTGGTTTCTGAAAAATGGGAGTCGCCCAGGAGTTGTCGATCAGGGTTTTAATACCGTGTTTTTTCGCCAGGGTAGCTACCGCCTTCAGATCCTGAAGAGAAAACACCCCGGAAGAAGGGCTTTCCAAATAAATGAGCTGCGTATTGGGGCGAATGGCCTCTTCAAAATCGGTGACAGCCCTTCCCGGCACAAAGGTGACGGAAAGATCCATTTTCTTTCTCAAATAGTTAAACAACAGGTTATTGGCAGGACCATACAGATTCTTGACCGCAATCACATGCCCATCTTTTTGCATACAATGCATTACTGCTGCTGTAATGGCAGCCATCCCGGACGCAAATAGTAAAGCTCGTTCACCGCCAGCCAGCCGGGCTATCTTTTCCTGGGCAATTTTTACGGTGGGGTTATTCCCACGGGAATATATAAAGCTATTGGTCCGATCGTCGAATGCGTTACTGATGTCGTCCCAGCTCTCGTAGGTAAACAGAGAATTCTGGAAGATGGGTGGTACCACAGCACCGGCAAAATCCGCTCTTTCTTCGCCAAAGTGAGATAGGTCCGTTGCTATGTTTAATTGTCTTTTGGCCATGTTATTGCTGCTTATTATTTCGCTCCTTTGCCATTACTTTGGTAAAAATGCCAATGCCAGTAATGGCCAGCATAGGTGCAATTATCAAATTTATGATACTCAGTAGCTGCCAATACCAGTAATCCCCAACGGCTACCCCCATGACTGACACCATAAACAAGGCCGTTGGATGCCAAGGAATCAGACTTTCGATCATAGTCCCGTAGTCTTCCAATGAGCGACTGAGTACTTTACGCGATATCTTCAAAGCGTCATACTTAGATTTAAAGGCTTCTCCAACGATAAAGCTGGTCGCATATTGGTTCCCGGTCATCGCATTGGTAACCCCCGCGGCTGCCAGAGAAGACAAGATAACAGAAGTCCGGTTTTTTGCAAAAGCGAAAACCTTTTCTACAATTCTGGGTATGGCATCAATCGTATCCAACATCCCAATGAAGAGAAAAACCAAAAGCGCTACAATAATGGCGTCATTGAGCGCATACAATCCTCCACGATTGAACAATTCGCTGATGTTTTCCGGGATCGAGGCTTGCCAGACAGCCATATCAGTCGAAAAGCCCTTGTAAACCGTTTGAATCACATTGCTAAAAGTGTACCGTTGAAATACCAGGGCTAAAATCGCAGCAGCAAGGGACGAGGTCAGCAAAACCGGGATGGTCGGCAATTTCCGATAAGACCCAACCAAGACTATCAGGACTGGCAGCAGCAACAGGACATTAAAATTAAAGATGGAAGTAATACCTTTCAAAGTAGCCTCCATAGTTGCAAAATCTCCCGCTACCGATTGCGGGGGATTCACAAACCCAAGAATCAAATAGATCACTGCTGCTATGATGGCAGACGGGATTGTCGTATACATCATTGAGTTAATGTGGTCATATAAATCTACGTCGGTGGCCAAAGCCGCAATATTGGTCGTATCCGACAAAGGAGACATCTTGTCTCCAAAATAAGCTCCGCCAATCACTGCCCCGGCAACAATCCCCAAGTGCGCATTAACGACCGTAGCGATTCCTAAGATCACCACCCCGATTGTACCCACCGAGCCCCAGGAAGTACCGGTAAACAAAGAGAAAAAGATCGGAATGACAAAAGCAAAAAAATAGATGTAACCAGGGTCAATCAATTTGATGCCATAGAACACAAACATCGGGATGGTACCTGCAATGATCCAACTTCCAATTACGATGCCGATGGCAAATAATATCAGAATGGTCGGCAAGCCCTTACTCAATTTCAAAATGGCATTGTTCATAACAGTGTCCCAGGAGTATCCCAAATAAGCCAAATGACTTGCCGCAAAAAAGGCAGAACTAATGAAGACGATTTCCAGGGGGATGATGGATTGATCAAAGACATAAGGCCGGAGCACCAGTCCGTAGACGATCATGCCCAACAGGAAAAGGATGGGAAGGGCTGCGTGAAGGAGTTGGACGTTTCTAGTTTGGGTGATGGGCATGATGATGGTTCGTTTTGTTCTGTGATGGGTAAGATAAAAAATTGGCAGGCTGGATTATAGTATAATGCCTTACTCACGTACTATTGAAGGAAATTACTACGATTTCTTTTCCTTTTTAGTCCACTATGGTCAATTTAACTCACCAATGATAGAGCTAAGACCAGAAGGGATCTACATGCCAATCTGGTGGAAAGCCCATATAATGAATAGGAATCGATGAATACTCCGTTAAAAGTATTCTGACTTTGGAAGGGAATGAGCTGGAAGGGTTGATCCCCTTTAAAAGATAAAGGATTGTGCAAAGCTGAAGGTAAAGCTTGTTTCGATGTTTTTGCCCGACTTTAACGGACAACCAAGTGTTAGCAGTATTTTTGGGGTAGATTGGCTGTACTACAAACTTTCGATTCCATACCCGGGAATGATGGGCACAAAGGTTGCGTAAATTTGCCAGTGCCTGAAGCCAGGATTCAAGAACATTGTAAGGCAAACCGAAATGCATTGATACCTCTTTTTTGGGCTGCGTTCGTTTAAGGTTTTTAAAAAGCTTCGAAAGCATTCCGAAGGATGCAAGTTCGAGCATTACCCAAGCTGGAGGGAACTTCGGGTTAGTATATCTATTCTTGTAATGTGTGACAAAGACTTCACTACTGTTTCGATACTCTTCTTTTATTCGGTTCGCAAAGCCATCAAAATGCCATTTACTTCGAAAGTGAGTAGGGTCCAAATACCATTGACCACCAAAATGCATCGAATAATGATGGATAATTTGAGTCCGTAGAGCTACCTCAATCCTTTCTATTTCATCAAAAATTAGAATTCTGAGTTTTCTGTCAAAGACATATTGATCTATTATAATATCGAATGTTGTCCCTGATTTAAATCTATGGCTAACAGAGTTGTTTATTTCGAGTGGTAACCAATAAGCTCGAAGACGGTAATAACTTATATTTGATAAATAATGGAGAGCTTTTGCCCGATCAGGAATATTCAACCCTCTGCTTTCAAGAAGCTGCAACTGATCAGAAATTGAGAGAGGGATTTTTGTATATCGCATGTAGTAAAAAAAGAAGACTCGCCCAGGTGCGCTTCTATAGAGAGGCGTGGCGAGTACAATTGCTACAAATATACTATAAAATAGAGATAATTGTCAACTAATTTATTGGAAATAATAGAATGAATCAGCCAAGTTTTCGAAAGAGATTGTCGGTGGTAAAACTGCCCGTATCGATCATGATTCAAATCTATTTTGAATCTCGTTTCTCTGATATATCGATGCATTACTCGGCATTTTACAGCATTTCTCCATGATTCCAAATTCCGATTTTACCCCATGCTGCTAGGTGCAGGGCAGAAGTGACTGATCCCCAAGTATAGCATTTGCCTCCAACGAATACCATCACACTGTAACCCATCACAAAGCTTTTCTATCCTCGAGCTTTCTCCTCCATTTGTTTTTTCGTATGTTTGATAAGAAGTCTCGCCAATCACGCAGTATAAGTAAATACTAATTTTCACCACTTAAGCCAGAAAAAATGCTCAAGAATTTATTTCGAATTGATCTCCAGTTCTTGCTGATTACCCTAGTCTTTTCCAGTTGCACTACCTCATCTTCATCCGAAGAAGCGGAGTCTGAGGAGGCTTTGACCAAACGAGCTCTTGAAATTCACGATCGCGTCCTGACGCTTGACACCCATGCCGACACACCTTTGCGCATGATTCAACCCGGCTTCGATATGGCCGAGCGACACGATCCTAAAGAAACCGGCTCAAAGGTTGATTATCCGAGAATGATCGAAGGAGGACTGGATGCCATTTTTTTCGCAGCCTTTGTAGCACAAGATATCCGGGATGACGACGGCAATACCCGAGCCAAAGCCCTTTGTTTACAAATGATCGATTCGATCGTCGTATCCACTCAGCGGAATGAAGACATCGTAGGTCTTGCCATCAATCCTGATGATGCCTACGCACTGGAAAAAGCTGGAAAGCGCGCTATTTACATCGGAATCGAAAACGGTTACCCCATTGGACAAGATCTTTCCAACGTAGCGCTCTATTTTGAAAAAGGCGTGCGCTACATTACATTGGTACACTCTTCCAATAATGACCTGGCTGACTCGGCTACCGACCCCAATGGTCCGGAACACGGCGGGATCAGCGCCTTTGGAGGTCAAGTAGTAGCCGAAATGAATCGCCTCGGCATCATGGTAGACGTTTCCCATGGTAATGACAGCGTATTCTACGATGCCATTGCACTCTCCAAAGCCCCCATCATTGCCAGTCATTCCAATGCTCGTGCCGTAACAAAGCACGATCGCAATATGACCGATGAAATGCTGCAATTGATGGCCAAAAATGGAGGAGTGGTCCAGTTGACCATGCTGGCGGACTATTTGCGTGAGGCACCAGCCAATCCAGCCCGGGATTCAGCGATGGCAGCTCTTCGTGCCGGAATGAAACCAATCGGAGAAATGACGCCGGAGGAAAGGACGGCATTGCGCCAATCCTTTCAGGAACTAAACGAAAAATACCCGGCTCCTCCCGCGACGGTCAAACACGTGGCCGATCACATCGATCACATCGTCAAGATTGCCGGGATCGACCATGTAGGCATTGGTTGTGATTTTGACGGCGGAGGAGGGATCGAAGGTGTTTTCGATGCCAGTGAAGTCATGAACATCACCATCGAATTGGTAAAACGCGGTTATACAGAAGAACAGATTCAAAAAATCTGGGGCGGCAATCTGATCCGCATCTTCAAGGAAGTGCAAAGCATTGCCGAGCAAATCCAATCCGGGCGGTTGTCGTAAGCCGTAAATTGATAGAATGGTGTACGGAATACTTTATTTCATGGCCTTGTTGGGATGGTCGGAATCTGCTGTACCGACGGTTGCTCACCCATTGAGATTGTCTCTGTGTGAGATCGAGTATACCTCCAGTAAGCAAATTCTGTCCATCAACCTCAAGCTCTTCTTGACGGATGTCAACGAAGCCATCGTTTTTGATCCGTACAGCAAGGAACTAGCCTTTTGTCAGCCCAATGAAGCATCGAATGCCAATCAATTGCTGCTCGAATACCTCAACCGATTTTTTTATATTAAGGCAAACGGGCAGGCAGTGCGCCTGCAGATTAAAAGCAAGAAATTGAGCGGCGAGGGCGATAACACGGCCCTGTGGGTCTACTTCGAACATCCACAGCGACAGCAAATGACCTCCCTGGAAATCAAAAATGCGGTCTTTACCGACCTGTTTTTCGATCAAACAAACCTGGTATATGTACATGTCAACCGTAAGTCCAAGAGTTTAATGCTCAATAAGAAAACATCCACTCATCGGTTAACTTTTTGAAATGCTTCCTTTTCCTTTTTATCTCAAACTGGGTTTCCAACACATTTCCAATCTGGCAGGTTATGACCATATCCTATTCCTCATTGCCCTGTGTGCCGTCTACCGAATCCAACAATGGAGAAACATTCTGATCCTGGTCACGGCCTTCACCATTGGCCACAGTGTCACACTAGCACTGGCTTCACTCGATGCGTTCACCATTCCTTCTAAAATCATTAAATTTCTGATACCAGCGACCATTTTTATTACTGCACTTCATAACGTACTCAGTCATCAACCCTCCGGACAAACCTCGAAGATGGGGCGTAACTACCTCATGGCACTCTTCTTTGGTTTCATTCATGGAATGGATTTTTCCAATTACTTCAAAGCCCTACTAATGGACCCTGCATCCATCGTGGTACCCTTGCTGGGATTTAACCTCGGTATTGAATTGGGACAACTTTTGGTGGTTTTATTCATTGTCGGCATTGCCTTTCTATTTCTGAATGTGATTGGGGTGAAACACCGGGAGTGGAATGTTTTCGTTTCGGGTGCGGCAGCTGGTTTGTCTTTGATTTCGATGATGGAGAATAGGTTTTGGTAAAAAAGAAATATTCCAAAATTGCCTAATACGTCGTAATTTCAGTGCTTAAATGTCGACGAAACATATGCTGCTCTCTGACTTTGCCGAATATCAGATCATTTTCCAAAATGCCAAATCAACCGTCTACAGGGTACGGATGAAAGGTGGAAAGGTCAGCGCCATTAAAATACCGGCACAGGCTGCCCCTACTCAACACCACCTAGATCTGTTTAGCACCGAGCATCGGATTCTATCGAAGCTTCCTATCACCGGTGTCCGGAAAATCTTGGCCATTTCAGAATTGGAGGGACGGCCAGCTCTCGTGATGGAATACGTCGACGGAAACAACCTGAAGGAGGCTTTGGAAAGAGAATCGTTTACCGTGGCTCACAAATTACAAATGGCGATTCAATTGACTGGTATTTTAGCGGAGATCCACGGGCATCAAGTCATCCATAAGGATTTGAGTCTGCGCAATGTGATAGTTGATTTATCAACTCAAAAGGTGACCTTGATCGACTTTGAATTCGCCACCCAACTGAACCTTAAGACACATCACCTCGGCAATCCGGAACGCATTGATGGAACGCTGGCCTACATCTCACCCGAGCAGACCGGCAGGATGAACCGGTTGGTGGACTATCGCAGCGATCTCTACGCACTTGGTGTCTGTCTATTTGAGTTATTTACAGGGCAGTTGCCATTCTTACAAGAAGATCCGATGGAGTTGGTTTTTAGCCATCTGGCCAAGCATCCGCCAGTCCCAACCCAATTGAATCCCAAAATCCCGATGGTGCTGTCGGATTTAATCCTCAAGCTCTTGGAAAAAAATGCGGAAGACCGGTATCAGTCGGCCCGAGGATTACAAATCGATTTACAGCATTGCCTACAATTTTGGGACCGTGATGGCAATATTCCCTATTTCGAGCTGGGCCGTCAGGACTATTCCGAAAAATTTCAGATCCCGCAAAAATTATACGGTCGAACCCATGAATTAGAGGCATTGCACAAAGCATATCAAAGCATCAGCAAGGGAAATTTCCAGTTGATGCTGGTAGCCGGTTATTCCGGTGTAGGCAAGACGGCGCTGGTTTACGAAGTACACAAACCGCTCACCGAACACCGGGGTTTCTTCATCGAAGGAAAGTTCGATCAGTACCAGAGAGATATTCCTCATTATGCCTGGATACAAGCCTTCAACCAATTTGTCGATCTATTGCTGACGGAAAATCCAGTCAAGCTCGAACTTTGGAAACAGCGACTATTGGAGGCACTTGGCACCGAAGGCCGGATTTTGACGGATTTCGTACCGGGATTCGAAAAGATCATTGGTCCACAACCGAAGGTTGTCGGGCTGGAAGCCGCCGAAAACACGCTTCGATTTAAACGCATCATGAAGGCTACCGTAGCGGCCATCGCGCAAGAAGAACATCCACTCTTCCTATTCATCGACGACTGGCAATGGGCGGATACTGCTTCGCTGGAATTGTTGTCCTCTCTTGCTACCGATCCGGCAAACAGTTATTTTATGATCACCGGTGCTTATCGAAACAATGAGGTCGCTCCGGATCATCCCTTCCAAATGTTGATCGAATCGTTGGAAAACGCCGCGATCCCAATGGATCACCTAGTCCTGGAAAACCTCTCACCGGACAGCATCGTCGAGTTGCTGTCTGACACCCTGCGCCGGACACCCGAGGACTGTCGTCCATTGATGCAAACACTACATCAAAAAACCCGGGGCAATGCCTTCTTTCTACGCCAACTCCTTCGCTCTCTTTATGAAAAACAGGTATTGACATTCGATAATCGTTTTAGAAATAGAGGTTGGTTCTGGGATACGGCAGTCATCGAACAGATGCAGATTACCGACAATGTGGTTCATTTGATGGTGGAGAAGGTTGAAAAATTGCCGAACAACACCAAAAAGGTGTTAATGCTGGCCTCCTGCATTGGGACATTATTTAAAAAGGATTTACTTGCCATCGTATATCAGGATACGGAAGAAGCAGTCCTCGAACACTTGCATCCAGCCATGCTGGAAGGCCTTGTTATACCCAGTGGTAGCTACTACACTTTTGCCCACGACCGGATCCAGCAAGCAGTTTATTCCCTGATACCGGAAACGGAAAAACAGCAAGTACATTATCAGATTGGTAAACTGATGTGGCAAAACAGCACCCAACGAACGGATCAATTGTTTGACATTGTCAATCAATTGATCGTGGGTAAGATCCATATCCAGCATCGTGATGAAGAAGTAGAAGTGGCATCCCTCTGCTTGGAAGCAGGTCTTAAAGCAAAGCAATCAAGTGCCAATGAAACGGCCATCCGTTACTTCCAATATGGAATAGCCTTACTATCAAACAATGGATGGGCTGAGCAATACCCGATGCGGCGAGACCTCAATTTTCACTGTTGTACGTGTGCCATCAACCTAAAGCAGTTCAAAAATGCCCACTCTCTGATCGAGGATGGTTTGACAAATGCCCAGACAGTATTAGATAAAGTAAAGCTTCTGGAACGCAAGGCCACTTGCTATAATTGGGAGATGGAATTCAACAAACAGGAGGAAGCGTCTCTTCAAGGTCTGGCACTTTGTGGTTTCCACATACCGACGGACGAATCCAAGATACGATTGGCAATCTCTCAAACCAAAAAAAAGGTCGACCAACTGTTAAGGTCGAGCCAACCAGATGCCCTCTATCGGCTTCCCTCAGTAAGCAGCGAATTAGATGAGATCAAAATGAAAATGCTTACTGTGCAGGCCATGGGATACAAAATAAACGGTAAGTCTCTTCACTTCGCGTTCACGATTACAACTGCCCTATTGGGTATTTTTGAACAGGGCCATACGAGTGCTTCTGCCAATATTTTGTCTTTATACTGTTCGTTATTGGCCGATGAAGACCGGTACAGTGAATCCTTTCAATTGGCGGAAGTCGCGGCACGAATGGTGGAGGAGAACCATCACCTCTACCTGGTATTGCATACCATTACCAGGGCTGCACTTTGGGGATACCCCTATGGCCGACACCTCAAAGATGCCATACCCGTTTACGAACTGGGCCTTCGATTGGCGCCACAACAAGACCTATCCCTGTTGATGACCACTGCTATCAAGATGGACATGTTCTTTCATCGATTGGCCATGGGAGCCCCCTTACAAAAAGAGCTGAAAGCGGCCGAGGAAATTATCGAGGGAGGCAGGTCCGGTTTCTACATGTTTCACGATATCGGTATCCTCGAGCAACAGTTCATCCTGCTTTTGATGGGTAAGAAGACTACCATCTCGATGTACGAAGAAAGCAGTGACTTTTCTACGATCATGATGCCGGACAACTCCTTTTTTCGTGGTTTTCACAGCCACAACTTGTTGCAATTTTATTGCTGGTTTCCCGACCGGCCGGCACCGGCTGAATACCTGGTGAAAGCGAAGCACCACCACCACAGCATGAGCTCCAATATCAAGTGGGGTAATTTTGACTTTTATGCACTGTTATTTACGGTCTTGCGCTACCCGGAACGAGTGGTGGAACAACAGACACGCTATTGGCCCGACATTGTTGATTTCCGCCGAAAATTGCGGTTACGAGCCGAAGCTTGTCCGGATAATTTCCTGCACCAACACCTGTTGATCGAGGCCGAATTTCGACGATTGGAGCCGCAAGAATGGGAAGCACTGGACTACTATTATCGATCCATTGACACGGCCCACAAATACCAGTTTACCCACATC
>JANQRV010000012.1 GCA_028284395.1 Saprospiraceae bacterium | reverse complement strand
AAAGAATGAAAACAAGGGGTTTTCAGATTTACCAAATCTCCAAGATTTGGCAAATCGAACCCTTGTGAAGAGAGTCAAGAAATCCATCTCACACCAGATCTTGATTGTAGAAACCACAATGATGTAAAGTCGGAATTACGCAGGTTAAACGGGAAGCCCAGATGTTATTGTACCTCCGGATTCCCTTCCACCGGCAATTCAGCAACTCGCACTTTCAAAGCCGCAGCAATTCTAAATAAGGTCACCAATTCTGGTTGGTTGGTATTTCCCAATACTACTCATGGCGTTGTTAGAAATACTTACTTTTTTCACTAGCCAGGACTGACTATGATCCCGTTGAACCAGTACTTCTCGTACTCTATTGTAACTTTTTGGACAGGGTGGTAAGATACGTCGGCATATCCTTCCTTGAAAGCCGAAGATCTAACCAATGCCTGGGCTTATTATTGGAATAACCGTGAGAAGATCGACAACTTGATTGCTGAAAATGAGGAAGGTTAGCAATTATTGGAGCGCGTCTATTTTAGTCTTCTTGCTGCCGCATCAGCTCGTCTAGCAACTCCTGAGCTTTTTCTTCCGAAATAGCTAAGAATTGAGTGATAGAGGATAGCTCTAATCCTGCTTCGTGCATCTTCTTGAAGGTGGTGCGGATTTGTTCTTCTTTGCCTTGTTGTAATCCCTGTTCTATTCCTTCTTTCTTTCCTTCGGTCTTTATTTCCATTCGCCATCGATTATAGGCGCTGAGAACTGGGTCTTGAAAAGCGTTGTCAATTTTATCTACCATTTCTTGCACGTTTGCTTCTGTGAAAATTGAACTTCTAACCAATTATACAAACATTCGATCAATAAAGTTTCTGCCTTGGAGTGAATCAACATGTTGTTCGAGGAACACAAAAAACTGATTGAGGTTTGTCTGAATATAGGATTCGTTCCAAATGTGTTTGAAAACCAATAAAGCGTTTACCAGGAAGGCCTCTTTCAAGGCAATGATCTTTTCGTCAGGCCATTGTGAGATGTTCAAGAACTCATAATCGAAGGTGGGGATATATTTTTGTAGGGCCGGACCAGGGGCATGGAAATAGCTCTTCATCGGTTGATAATTCCACTTTTCCTGTCCATGATAGAATAACATTGGGATGGTTATATGCAAGGGTGTTTGCTCCCTGATATTGGATTCCCATATTTCCAATATATAACGCAATAACTGGACGTGGGGATACGGTACTGGCCTGCTCTTGTGCTCAAACAGAAAAGTCAAATTGATATGAGAATCCCCATAGGGACAGGTATATACGATATCCGAGAAATACGGCTTGAGTTGTTTGCTGATATAGGACGTCTGTTGTAAAGTCAATTGGTCTAATTCCAGGTGGTGTACCAATTCCGGATCGAGGAATTTCCGAATGTAAGCCTCTGCGACTTTCTTGTTAGAAAAGGTTGCTTTAAAGAACTGATCGTGTGGTTTTCGATTGGGTTGGGAGGTCGTGTTTTGTTCATTGTGCATGAGTAAATATACGGAAAAGTTTTAAATTTTTTAATAAAAAACAAAAAATGCATTTTGGACTCCCCCTCAATTAAATGATATTTGATGTCCCTTTCTCAATACTTCTAGCCTTAAAGATCTTTACCTTTCCTAAGACAAATCCAATAGGTCCAGAGCTCCAATACCTCGATGACGTATGGCATGGTCCAAAAAACTTCATGGCATGGGATCGAGCGGTAGGCATGACGGGTAGAACTTACGATCGGTTTGCAGTTTGATGGATAGGGCAAACTGCATTGCCTCGAGCAGGCTTTCCTCATTTCTTGTCTTTAGACTCTTCACGTAGGGAAACCCCAAAGGGAGCTTATGATTGATTTCACAGATGATTTGGCGTGCCTTGCGCAGGCGCAAGCTACGATCCTGAATGCGATTCGAATTATAGGTTTCGCGAAAGCGCATCAGGACTCCTGTCTTTGGATCGGTTTGCCAATAAGTGATGGAAAGTAGGCCGCCAGGTTTGCGTACCAGTTTGGCTTTTCTGTAGTTGAACTTAGTTACCGACATTTTTTTAGGCTTAGGTCCGAGGCCTAAACATTGTCAAAAAGTTGCCACTGATTATTATATATATAAGTAATCCCGCACCGTATAGCTGTGTTTTTTCAGACGCTTGCGTGTGCGGGATTTGGACCTTGTGAGACTGGAGGGATTCGAACCCCCGACCCCTACCCTGTCAAGGTAATGCTCTAAACC
This sequence comes from Saprospiraceae bacterium, assembly GCA_028284395.1. GTDB lineage: Bacteria > Bacteroidota > Bacteroidia > Chitinophagales > Saprospiraceae > JANQRV01. The sequence continues at coordinate 21,224 of JANQRV010000012.1, read as the reverse complement.
AACTGAGCTACAGTCTCAACATGGAAGTAATATGTGTATACTTAAATGTTTTGGGATGGCAAATTTACAATGTTTTTTGAAAAAAGGTAAGATTTGTTCGAAATGTTTTAATGGTTTCGGGTTCGAGATGTTTGAACTGTTCGAGGTTCGAGTTGTTGTTAAACCGTTCGAACTTCGAACAAATCGAACCCGGAACATCTCGAACCAAGAACAAACGATTAAGTTAATTTCTGTTACAATTTTATTAAGGCCATACTTTAAAAGCCTAAAACAGGGTTTATTAATTGTCCAATCATACAAGAGCAAAACCTTATCTATGCGGCGGTATTTATATACGATCCTAGTTCTAATCCCCGGTTTAATCAACGCCCAGTCCAGCCTAACCGATGATTTGCCTTTCTTTCAAGATCAAACGAAGTTGTATCAGAAGTGGTTGACCAAGTCTGGCTTTGGGGATGTGATCAGGGTCCAGGACATTGAAGTGGAGCCGGAGCATTTTACGCTGTATCTAGCGTTTCACACGACGGCGGGGGGAGAGTGCTGGGCATTGTGGGAGCAACTGAAGGAGGATTTTGAGATGCGAAATGCCATTACGTTTGAGCAACAGCTGTTTTACAAGATGCTGCACATGATGGAGGTAGAGCAGGAGATGGCCACGATCGAGGTGCACAACATCTATGGGGAAAAACGGAATTACTGTTTTTTCTCGAAGATCTTTTTCGACGATACTTACGGGAAGGTGAATGTGCAGGAGCGGTATTGCAAAGCGCAGGAGCGCAACATCGAGGTGGCGCCCAATACTTTGGATGGAATGAAAGACATGTCTTTTGAAGAAATCAACCGGATTTATAACCGCACTTCCGTTTTTGAGACCATTTTTAACTACGCTAAAGGGCGGTATGAGTTGGATAGGTGTGAGGCTCGGTTTCCCGAGGTGCGGGAGAAGGAACGCAGTCAGTTGCTGCGTTTCGAGGTAGTGGACCTTTGTAAAGAAGTGTTGCGGGATGAGGATAACCCATGGATTTGTAAGGTGTTAAGGCGGTTCGATTATACTTGCAACTGGATAAAAAGAGAAAAACTCGAATTTACGATCACTTATGAGCGAACACCCGACGGCATTCGAATTGGTGTGAAAATCGACGGAAAATACGGATCTGGCTACTACGATCAGGTAAAAAGAGGTGGCTACCATAGCATGGACCTCGATTTTGATGATTATCTTGTGGATTATGCCGACGAAATTGCCAATGATTTCAAACGTGAAGTGCTGAAGATCGGGAGCGTCGCGAACAGGAGGTGGGATCGACCATAACTTTTACCTGCCCCGTTATTATCCCAAAAACAAAACGTATAGAAACCACAGAACGTAATGGATAAAAAGAAACTACGATTGCTCATTGCAGAAAATGAGTTGGAAAAAGCAATCAAAAACGTAGTCAAATACACCGAAGGGATTTCGGACTCCAGTTGGCACAACGAAGCAGTGGCTTTGTCCTCCCAGTATGCCGCTTACGAACACGATCTTAGAATGGGAGCTAAGAGCGATGCAGAACTCAAACGCAATCGCAACAAGGTCGTCGGCAACATGCTTGGTCTGGTCGATGATCTTCCAGTATTGGAAGCAAACGGGGAGGTGGGTCAAAAAGAAGGCATCACCGAAGGGCGATTGAAGGTTTGGATCGGTATTCTACTCTTTGCCGGTAAGTCGGGCCTGATCCTTTGGGTGCTTTTTCATTTGCAGACCGGTGGCTTTTCCCGAACTGAAGCGCGCTACACCATCGGCTATCTCATTCCTTTATTTGCCGCTTATCTCGGGGTGATCGTGCAGGAGAACGTACGCAATCGCTTCCGTAGAAATGGCAAACAAGCACTCATCAATAAATCGTTGGTGTGGCTAACCTTTACCCTGATTCCTGCTTATTTGATCGCCTTTTATATGACCATTAGTGCGCGTGCGAGAGGGGATATTTCTTCCACGGAGGAACTGACAACCTGGTTGGTCATCATCGAGAGTGGATTAGGTATTTATGTGGGGACCATCGTCTTTGAATTGTTCAATCGAAAGCGGAACGGGCACTAGGGAATATCTGTTATTAGAGTACTTCTACCTTCGCTAGGGAATCTTCTCCCGGTATCCAGCGGTACATCGTACTATCGGCTCCACCAAACCGGTAGATGTGGTGGGTGTGGAAAATGAAATTGGCTTCGTCGTTCGCGACTTGAATGCCCAAGTCGTTTAATTCCAGTTTTTCTCCCCGGTTGTACAATGGTGACAGGTGTTCAATGTACCTGGCGTATTGCTGGTCTCCAATGCCATAAAAATTGGGGCGTTGCAGCAATTGACCGATCAGTTCTCTTTCGGTTTGAGGCCCTGTGGCGAGCAATCCTATGATGAATCGCTGGATCTCATTCAATCCATTACCGTAAGAGGGGAATCGCTGATAGTGAGCTCGCAAGGCTTCTTCGAGGTACTGGAAGGCGGGGGGCGCTGTTTCGGCCAGCGGTAGCAACTCCCGATGATCGTCGCTGCAGTAGGTTTTCCAGAGGACACTGGCAAAAAAGAGGTCTTGTTTTGTCAATTGCTGACGTTCTTCGAAGAGAATAGGGTAGTGGAGCGGATCTAGTTCTCCCAGTCCAACCATCTTGTCGTAGCCGGGAAAGTGGCCGGTGCAAATCAAAGAGATGGATTTGCCTCTAAGGGGTCTTGAATTTAACCAGGACAAAATGGCAATCATATTGATCTGACAGAACAGGTCATACTCAAACCAAAGCACGATCTCGTCAGCGTTTTTTAGTGCCAGGGAAAGCTTTTCGAATTCAGAAACTGTTTTGGTGTCGTAATCGCGCGTTTCCACCAGGAAAAAAGAGGAAAAAAAGCGACGGCGCCCCATCCAAAATGTTGGTGACCCCACCTCAGGATCAGCCGGTCCCTCACAAAGGACTTCTCGCCAAACAATCACTTCGCCGGGAATATGCTGAGACTTAAAGGCGCCAGCGGTACTGTCTCCGTTTAGAATGTGGATCAATTGGGACATACTTTTTCGTTTGTCAAGAAGTTTCAAAGATCGAATAAAATCAAGCATTCGACCCCATATTAATTCATTTCGTCGGAAAAGCATCGTATGATGGCCTGTGAATATAACATTTCACCTAAAAAGCAGTTAAATTTCAGTAAGCTTTTCGAGTTTTTTCATACTAATTCAATTGATCAGTCGTGTCTCGGCACGACTTTTTTTATGCAGAAGCCCCTTCCCGGACGGACCGGAAAGGGGCTTTCAACTTGCAGTATGCAGTATCGCTTATTTATTCACTTCAGTAGTGGCAAAGATGCCCGGTTCCGTTGGTGCATTACCATTGGCTGCCAACTCATCATCAGAGTAAGGCATACGCTCCGGGTGCTGTGAAGCTGTAGCAGTATTCAATGGAAATGGTACGGAAATATCCGAATCAGATTTGCGCAAACGGCGTGCATCGTTGAACGGCATAAAGGTGCCGAAACCGGAAATGTAACGCTCTTCGATGATCTCTCTCAACAGTGCCCGGGTTGGGTCGATGTTATCGGCATTTTCCATTCCGCCGGCCTGAAAGTCTGCCGCTTCATAGGGCTCATACTTGAAAGGCTCAGAAACAAAATTGGCATTGAGTCGTCCGCCGCTGTTGAGAAACGCCCGCAGGTCATTTAAATGACCAAGCGCCGTATCAAAATCCTGGGTACGAGCAGCACATTCGGCTAGGATCAGGAGGTTTTCTTCGAAACTAATCAGGCGATGCGGCTCGAATTGTTCAATAATACCAGTATTCACACTTCCTCCACTTTCATCTACCTTATAGTAGCCGAAACGGGCCGTCTCATCAGTTTTTGCATTGTTTCTTGACTCGGCATTAGCCGGATCAAGCATTTGCATCATGAAGCTTTCGCCGGTTCCAATGTCTCCCGCTCTCGATCCTTCGAGAATGGTCCAGAACAGGTTCTTATCTCCTTCGCTCACACTGGCTTCACCCTGTGGAGAATACTTCATCGTATTTTCTTCGGCGGAAATACCATTAAGAGCAGCGGTATAGGCAGAGTTATAGTCTTTCATCAAAAGATAATACCGAGCCTGGAGGGTGTAAGCCGACTCCAACCAGCCTTGAGCGTTGCCGCCGAAATAAATGTCTTCGTCCAATGAGCGGCTCGGAGCATTACTGAGGTTGCCGATCGCATCGCTGAGTAAATTGACCATGGCGTTCATCACCGACATCTGTCCTTCGAAAGCCGGGTCTTCTATTTCCGGATCAAATACTTGTGAATACGGAACATCACCGTAGATGGAAGCAGCAGTACCGACCGCTTGAGCTTCCAGCGTTTTGCCGATTCCTTGTAATAACTGATCAGTTGGTGCACGTTCTCTGAGCGTTCTAACATTCGGCACGACACCGACGTATATCCGAGACCAAGTACTATTGGATTCTGCTGCGGAAATCGCATAGCCAAAAATATTAGAGTACAAAGAAGTAAAACCAATGAGCTGGCCGCTCCACATAGCTGAAATCCGGTTCATGTGCCCGGCATTGGCGACGGTGTTGGCCAACATCGCCCCAGTCAATAGAAATTGGGGGTCTACGTCATCCAGAATCAGTTCGTTAGGATTGTCGTTAATGCCATCTACCAGTTCTTCACAGGAAACCAGTAAAACGGCGAAGATGAGGATGGAATATTTAAATATATTTTTCATTATTCGTTCTTCTTTAGAATTCACTTAATTAATAGTTCACCTGGATGGAGAATAAGATGGAACGGGTACTTGGATTTGTGAAGTAATCCAAACCGATACCGTTACTTACCCCAGTTTGGTTGATCTCCGGGTCAACACCGGGAATTTCATCCCAAAGGAAGATGTTCCGACCAGTGGCGGTAAACACGATAGAACCCAGTTTCGTCTTTTCTTTCAACCATGGTGAATTAAGTGTATAACTAAAAGATAATTCTCTTAAGCGGGTCCAAGTTGCATCGAAGATGGAGAAGTTGTAAGCCTGATTGTCTCCAAAACCTCCACCGATACCATGCCGATACCAGGCTTCGTCCAATAGTACTGGTCCACCACCAAAATCTTCAATATTTCCTCTGACCACAGAGCCGGATGAAAAGACGTCACCATCGAAGTTAACCAGGTTCTGCGATAGGGTCAATCGATTGGCAGTTTCCAACGTGGTTCCAAAGCGGCGCAATACCCAAAGTGTCCGTGGAGAGTAGATACCTCCCTGGGAATGATCAAACAATACATTTAAAGCAAAAGACTTGTAATTGATCCGGAATCCCAGTCCGACCTTCCAATCTGGGTTTGGATCTCCCAGTGGGATGGGGCGATCCGTCAATTGAGGGAAACCGTTGTCGTCCAGTTCGAAGTTGCCGTTGGCATCGGTCTTGGATCCCGTTCCGTAAAGAACACCAAGCGGATAGCCGGCAATGGCACGAGAACTTACGGAGGCACCGGGAGTCAGGTTAATCGACTCCGTTCCGCGCAAGTCAGTCACCAGGTTCTCATTCGTTGCAAAGTTTCCGTATAGACCGATGTTCCAAGGGCCTTTGTCAACGATGGTGTAGTCGATATCCGCTTCAAAACCTTCATTTTCCATGGAAGCCGCATTCGCATATTCCGTATCGAAGCCGGAAGATGGTGTCAGTGCAACATCGATTAAGATACCGGTGATTTCATTCCGGTAATAAGTCATGCCAAGTGACAGGCGGTCTTTAAAGAATCGAAGGTCGGTTCCAATCTCCCATTCAGTTTTGATCTCCGGTTCGAGGTCCGGGTTACCTTTGTCGTCATCTACACGGAACCCGCCACCAAATAGAGCAATGTCCAATGGATCACTGTAGGTACTGTAACTGAAACCACTTTCTGCGGGTGTTTGGAAGCGGTGTGCCAATGGCTGAACACCCACCTTACCCCAGGAAGCTCTCAGCTTTCCGAAAGAAAGGAAGTCACCGGGCGTAACGGCTGATTTAGTGAATTGCCAAGCAACGTCTACAGCAGGGTAGAAGAAGGTACCGTTTACGGAAGAAGCTGCTTCAAGTCCACCGGAGAAGTTGACAAACAATTGATCGAACATATCGAAGGTCAAGACTCCGTAACCACGGTTGGAGCGGATAAACCGTTTTCTGGTATTGGATACATTGGAAGCTGCGGAAGAAGCGTTCAGGTCAGTTGTCGGCTTGTCAGAGTTTACTAAGAAACCGGTAATATCATAAGAGTCAACATAACGCTGGCGATCATTGATGTTCCAACCCAGGGTAGCATTTAATTTAATGTCACTTGTGAGGTTGAAATTAGCGCGCGCCAAGGCGTCGAAGTTGAGTTCCTTTTCACGAATGAGGTCTTCCGCAAGAATTCCGGGGTTTCTATCACCTGCCGATCCAACGGGGAAGAAGTAGGTCCGACGATCGTCATAGCTATCCACACCACCTCTTAAGGTAAAGGTCAGCCAGTTGGCCGGATTGATGTCAATTTCCGTATTCAGGATGAATCGATTTACCAGTGATTCACCAGTTTGTTCGAAAGCCGTCCATCCCGGGTTGTTGTAAATTGGGTTGGAAGCATTACCCAAATAACGGCGATAAGCGCGATGACGATTCGGGAAGGCGACTCCATCATTGTTGAAGTAAGTACCGCGGTAATCGCGGTTATCAAAATCAGGTGGCGTACGTAACAGACCCAACAATAGACCCGCAGTATTGGAACTCTGCTGGATACGGTTGGAAGTACTGTTGGTGTATCCCGCTTTAGAAGTCACGGTCAACCAATCGGTCAGGAAAAACTTATTGTTTAGTCTTAGGTTGGTTCTTCCGTAATCGGAAGCTCTGATGATCCCTTCCTGATCCAATCTACCTAAGCTGAAGAAGTAAGTTGCTTTGTCAGATCCACCGCTAATGGATAGATCGTGCTGCCAGAAACCACCGTTTTGAAATACCTGATCCCAGTTGGAATCTACGAATGTTTCCCGGGAGTTCTTACTATCGATCGGGTAATAACGGTTGCCGTTTTCCGCTTCGAAAAATTGGCCGGATTGATCAACGCCGTCCTGTCCGCCGGAACGGTCTGGAATGTAATCTCCCCAGGATTCGGCCAATGTCGGTGAATAAGAACCGTTACGGCCCTGTCCCCAGGTATCCTGCAATTCATATCTTTGATTGACTTCATCAAAGGACCTGGTCGCTTTATAGCTGATTCTTGCTTTTCCGGATTTACCACTTTTGGTGGTGATGACGAGTACCCCGTTGGCAGCTCTTGATCCCCACAACGAGGCAGCAGAAGCACCTTTTAGGACCTGGACCGATTCGATGTCGTTCGGGTTCAAGTCATTCAAACGGGATTGCTGAGATGTACCACCGGTACGACCACCCGTTACATCGTTTCCACCACCATAGACGGTGGAGTTGCTAATGGGCACCCCATCCAGAATGATCAGTGGGTTACTGGATCCGGAAATGGTATTGGCACCCCGAATACGAATCGTAGTACCCGCTCCCGGGTCCCCGTTAGCACGCGAGATCTGTACGTTAGAGGCTTTACCCGCCATAGAGTTCAAGAGCGTAACCTCTCCGGATCTTCTAATATCTTCCGTTTGCACAGTAGCGGAGGTAGCTCCCATTTCATCTTTTTTCTGGGCTACACCAATGGATGTAACGACGATTTCCTCCAGTAGCTCTCCTGGAATCAACTGGATATCGATCACATCAGAAGCACTAATTGCCACTCTTTGGGAAGTATAACCAGTATAGGAAACTTCTAATTCAGCCGCATCATCTCCCACTTCGATGGAATAGTTACCGTTAAAATCGGTCACTGCTCCGGTACTAGTACCTACTACCAGGATGCTCGCTCCGATCAGAGCGTCACCGGTCTCAGAATCCGAGACCATCCCGGTGATTGTCCGCTGGGCCGTGGCGGACCAACTAAGCAACATGAAACAGAGGCTTAGCAGGAAAGTTGTTTTTGTCCTCATAAACAAAGGTTTTACAATTTATAATAGAATGCAATAATTTATCTGCTTGGTCCTCAGTAAACGGCGTCAATACAATTCTTCCGTAAGGAATTCATTGAATCCAATACTGAATCAGCTTAACAATATATTTAGCGTTATTTTTTCAACCGTAAGGGAAAGCGACATTTTATGGTCTTTCCGTCAAATGTTCATTAGAGGATATATTCAAGGCTTTTTTTAAGTGCTTAGCGGCTGTTCAGAATCTGCGCATTTATTGTATGTGTCTCCTTATGCGTTTTATGTTTCTCTATAACGAATCTAATGGACAATTCGCTTTCTGCCTGTGGCAGGTTCTGTGTGGTTGAGCGGAGTTTTTTTCAAATCATGAATCACAAATGTTAAAAATTATTTTCAAATGTAGGTATAAACAGGCCTGAATTCACATTTTTATTGAAAATAAGAAACCAGTGGTATGTCGGCCATGGTTTTCAACCCGGGGGGTACGCGTAGTATCTGTTTGGCCGTATTTAGTACAATAGCAGAGGTGGCGATGTCTCCATTGACGCCGTTCTGAATCCTGGATTGTATGTCTGGTTTCCCCTTAATAACGACTTCATCAAAGGATTCGCTTTCTCCTACTGTCGCTTGGAACGTTAGGGTGATTTTTAATTCCCCATTTGAATAGGCTTTTCCAATTTGAGAAACACCCCTGGCGTAACCCTTTAGAATGGTCATCGCCTTCGATTGAATTTCTTCTTCGGCAACAACTGGTTGCACTATGTCTTCGGTATGTTCCAGTTGCCAGCCCATTCGATCGGCAATCAATTGCATGGATTCTGTTAGTCCAACGTGTCGCAAAGTGCCCGCCAGTTTTCTTTGCTCGAATTCCTCCAAAGATAATCCGGCACCGATCTTTTGCTGAAATGGAAGGCGGCGAAATTGGGCATCTTGAAAACGGTTGACCTCGACCGTATCGACCCGTTGACAGACAGCGGTCAAAAAAGTAGGCAGTGCATCCATCAAAAATCCCGGATTTACGCCGGTACCCACCACTGCAATGCCCGCTTCTTTTGCAAATCGATCGATTTCATTCGCCAATTCCGGGTCGCAGTCCCAGGGGAAACTCAATTCTTCGCAGGTTGAAACTATGGGTATACCCAGTTGGGCAATTTCTTCGATCTGACCGGAGATGCGTTTTAGATCGGAAACTGTAGATAGTACCGCCACATCGGGCTGGTTGCCTTCGATGGCAGCGGATAGGGTATCGCGAACAATGACACCAGTCGGTGCCAGTCCGCAGATCACGCCTGTGTCCTTTCCGATGTAGGATGGATTTTTTTCGACGGCGGCTACGGTCTCCACACCGTGCCTTTCCCCAATATATTGTCCGATTTTTTGTCCCAATGGCCCTAGGCCAACTTGTAATATCTTGATCATAAGTTAGATGGTTTGTTATGGTTGTTGAAGCAAATCTAGGCAGGGCTTGCAAAAGGATAATGTGCAGAAATTGCTATTTTTGATATTAATGCATTTTTCTTGTCCATATTGCGACCATCTGAAGAAGGCGATCAAGGGCCATAATTATTGTTCTCAAGCCGGGGATATCCTCGAAGGCGTGCGGAGCAATGCTTATTACCTAGAGACCAATCAGATGTTTTCGGGACAGCACATTTCCCGACTCTCCATCCGCGGCGTGATCAATGGTTATCAATACTATCGGATGGGCCAGCGCAGGCTGGTCGTGAAGCAAGATAATTATCTGATCGTAAATGAAGGACAGAGCTGGTGGAGCGAAATCGAATCGGAAAGACCGGTGGAGATGGTGGTCGTAGCCTTTCATCCCAAGTTTACGGAAAAAGCGAACTACGCCCTTTCTACTTCTCCCCAGCAATTATTGGCCAACCCCTTCTCCAGTCGCGGTGAACCCATCGAGTACTTCGAAAATACTTATGCCAGTAATCAACGGATTCAACAGCTTTTTCTCGGCCTGAAGTCCGGTATTTTATCGGAAATCAATGACGAATTGTTTTTTGAACAGCTTTATTTTGATTTGCTGGCCTCTATTTTCGAAGAGCACCAACATGCACTTAAACAAGCGTCGTTACTCCCCGCCAAGAAAGTAGTCATTCGGCAGGAATTGTTCAAACGGCTGGGGGTAGCGAAAGATTTCATGGATGCTAATTTCGATCAGAAAATTACGCTGCAGCAGATCAGTAGGGAAGCTGCTCTCTCCCCTTACCACTTTTTAAGGCTCTTTAAATCACTGCATCGGACGACTCCATTTCAATACCTCACTTCAGAGCGCCTCAAAGCCGCCCAGTATTTACTGGCCAATTCATCCCAGTCTGTTCTGGAAATCAGCGAGTCCGTCGGATTCGAAAACAATAGTGCTTTTGGTCGATCGTTCAAGCGTCATTTTGGTGTTTCGCCGGCTCGTTATCGAATACTGCAAACGGAAAAGCGGTAGCGAGGCGCGCTGCCGGACAACTCTTTACTGGGTTCTCTCCGAGGGATTGGTTTGTAAGGGCCCCAAAAATCTTATTACTGAGATTAAAAAGTTAGTAAAAGCATCCTCGGGCTATAAGACCGTTTTACGAGATTTGAGGAAGGCCGCAGTAGTAAGGCCGTTTTAGGGTTTTGGCTGCACCGTCACACCTCCCTTCATCACCATTTTAATGGCGCGAAGGGCCCGAATGTCCTCGGTAGGATTTCCTTCTACCGCTATCAAATCCGCCAATAAACCAGGTGCAATTTTCCCACGATCGTGGGCTAGTTTAAAATAATGAGCATTGATGGAGGTGACCGACCGTAAAACATCAATGGGATTCATCCCGTACTCCACCATCATTTCCAACTCCCGTACATTATCCCCGTGCGAAAACACACCGACATCGCCGCCCGCTACGATCGTGACACCGGCGTTCAGGGCCTGGCGAAAACTCTCTTTTTTGCGAACAATTCTGGGTGGATCGCCCTCTGCCCCTTTTTTCCATCCGCGATACTGACTGATGGCATCGCCGGCGGCCAGCGTCGGACAAAGTGCCACGCCTTTTTCCTTCATCAACTGGAATACTTCCGGAGTACCTCCATCACCGTGTTCAATAGTGGTTACGCCCGCTAGGGTAGCCCTTCGCATTCCTTCGGCGGTCGCCGCATGTGCGACGACGTCTCTTCCGCTACTCGAAGCCGTACGTACCATTAATTCCAATTCTTCTAAGGAAAATGTGGGTTGTGCTTTGCCGTAGGGGCCCCATCGATAATCGGCGTAGACTTTGACAAGATCAGCGCCGTGTCCGATCTGGTCGCGCACTACTTTGATGAGATTGTCGTGTCCGTCGGCCACTTCTGCTCCAAGCGGCACTTTGACGTGGGGGGCAAATCCCTTGGGGCCGTAACTCCCGGTCGCTACGATGGCCTTTCCCGCCACCAGCAAGCGTGGACCCGGAATGATCCCTTTTTCTATGGCCGCCTTGACACCAACGTCGGCATACCCGGCGCCTTCAGATCCAAGATCGCGCATGGTCGTAAAGCCCGCTTGTAACGACTTTTCGCAGTGGACAACCGCCCGAGCTACCCGCTCCGCTTCCGATTCGTTTAAGACCTGCTCATTCCAGCCGGTTTCGTCATAGGGATGGAGTAAGATATGGGAATGACCTTCGATGAGTCCGGGAAGTAGGGTCTGGCCCGGCAGGTTTTTTATAGTCACGTTAGGTGGTAGAGAAAGATCTGCTTGCGGACCGGCCGCAGCGATCACATTGTCTTCGATTAGGACGACCCAGTCGTTGTGCATAACATCGCCGTCGAAGACTCTGTCCGGTTGGAGGAGTATGGTTTGAGCTAGCAAAAAGTGGGGAAGAAAGACGAAGTATAAGAACAGCGTACGGATCGTTGAATTTTTCATAATTTGGTTGATTACTTTAATGTGTGCTGTGATCGACCGGTCTGACCGTTAAAGCCCCCTCAATAAACGTATCCTGCTTTCTTCACTTCCTCTACCTTTTTGAAGGCCCGTGGCGGTTTCAAATACCCCGCGAGAAATTGATAGATCTCCAATCGGACACCCCGGGCAAAATTGGTATCCAGGCGATCGAATTTATGACCTCCGGGAATGTCTTCAAAAATCTTGTATTTGAATTTTTTGTCGGCAGCCTGCAAAGATTTGATCAAGTGCTCGACTTCGAGTACCTGGACGTCGCTGTCATTGGTGTTGGTATAGATCAGGAGGGGCGTTTCCAACTTGTGGGCTTGCCAGGCGGGCGAACGACGTTTGTACTCCTCTGTATCCTGATAAGCAGACTTTCCAATGTGATAGTCAACAGAATACAGATCCCGATACCTTTGCGTCTTATAACCCATTCGAGCAACCAGATCACTAACCGGTACACCGGCATACCCTACCTGGTAGGCCCCGGGATACTGAAAAAGGTTCATCAACGTAATGAGCCCACCGTGGCTCCAACCTAAAATCCCGATGCGGTCTTCATCGACCTGTTCGTAATTTTCCACCATGTAATCCCGACAGGCTTTGACGTCCTGAACTTCGAGTCCGCCGTAGTCGATGGCTCGGTAGTGGCCGCCGCCGTAACCGGTACTGCCGCGGTACTCCGGAGCGACCACAATGTACTGCTGAGCAATCAACTCCCGGACAATGTGCGCATAGCCCGAATTGAAATTGCTGTGAACACCGCCGTGTGGAAATACCAGCAGAGGATACTTTCGATCGGGGTCGATGTCTTTGGGAATGAACAAGTAGGTTTTGATCCGGTAGGGGTTGGTGTAATAAAGCGGATTGCCATTGCCATTAGTGGCGTTTAATTTCTTTTTGCCCAATGGAGGGCCGGTTAGTTCAACTTTATCGATGAAGGCTACGTCGCCGATCTTATTGTACATGGCCACGTCGTCGATCGATTTATTAACGATGTCGAAGGCATGACGAAGATTGGAAACCTGTTCTTTCAGGGATCGGATCTCCTGCAATAGATCTTCATTGCTTTGTGCGTACTGCTGGTTGGTGAAGCAGCATAGCAAAATGAGTAGAGTAGAAATTGGTTTTAGCATGGTAACTATTGTTTCTATGGTTGCTGTAGTGACTTTGGTTGTGGTTAATTCTATGATTACTCTTGTTGTTGTGATGATTGCCTTCTTAGGGCGCGACCCGCCAGGGCACCGGTATAAGCTTTGTCTGTGATGGCTAATTGCCCGTTGACCAATACGTGTTCCATGCCTTCGGCCAGGGCGGTAGGATCTTCAAAAGTGGCTTTATCGATGACTTCTTCAGGTTTGAAGATAATGATATCTGCGTAATATCCAGCTTTCAACAATCCTCTTTTGGGAATTCCGAATGTGGTTGCCGGCAAATGAGTGCTTTTTTGGATCATCTCATTCAGGGGAAGAACCTTTTCTTCTCGAACATATTGCCGAATTTTTTTGGGGTAGGAACCATATTTTCGAGGATGGCCGCCACTTCCGTCGGAGCCGGTCATGACCCATGGTTGTTTCATGAAATTGGCGATGTCATCCTGTCTCATATTAAAGGAGCCGAGTGAAGAGCCACCGTTGAGGTAGATTCGAATGGCCGCCTCAATGGGTGCTACCTGCCAGCGTTCAGACACCTGCGCGAGATTGAGGCCGACCAGGTCTTTGTCTTTTTTGTTCGGAAAGGTGAGCAGAAGGCTTTCCGGCCCTCCACGCCGTCGCATGTTTTCTTTCATTTCTGCAATGATTTTTGGTCGGAGTTTGGGGTCCGCTAATTTTTCTTTTGGACTGGGGTCATCGGTCTGGACCCAACGTGGTACCAGGGCTCCGGTGATGCTGGAGCCCGATGCCCGATAGGGGTATTGATCGGCAGTAACTTTTAGTCCGCGGTCCCTTGCTGCTTCGACCATGCGAATGACCTCGGTACTTTTACCCCATACGTCAACCCCCAGGCATTTTATGTGGGCAATGTGAGCGGGAATATTGGCTTCTTCTGCGATCCGGATGGTTTCTTCGACTGCCGCCAGAAGTCCAATGGTATACGAACTTTCGTCACGTTGGTGGACGTCGTAGTTGCCGCCGTACTGTGCGGCAACTTTAGCCAGCTCGATAACTTCCTCAGTAGTGGAGTAGCTTGCGGGCGCATAGAAAAGACCGCTCGACAAACCATAAGCGCCCTCTTTCATGCCTTTGGCAACCAACTGTTTCATGTTGTCCAGTTCTTCTTCTGTTGGGGCAGCGTCCCGCATTCCCATCACCCGCTGGCGGACGGTGCCATGGCCGATGTACATGATGGCGTTGGTTCCGATGCCTTGTTCTTCCCATTTACGCAGACGATCACCAACCTGGATAACGCTTCTTCCGTCACTTCCCGTGAAGACCGTCGTCACGCCTTGATGGAGGTAATTGAGATTAGCATTTCGGACAGTGTCACCAAGATCGCCCATGGCATGGGTGTGTGGATCGATGAAACCGGGGCTAACGGTGTATCCACTAGCGTCGATCTCCTTAATCCCCTTAATCGGCTGGTCGTTTGTTTGGAGCACGGCAATGGTATCCCCCTGTATGCCGATGTCGGCCCGGTAAGCGGGCTTACCGCTTCCGTCGATGATCTGCCCGTTCCGAATAACCAGATCGTAAACGGTAGGGGAGGAGGAGTTGCAATCGAAGAGGATTAGCAAAAGCAGGAGCGGATAAAAACTACGATTTGTCATAGAAATGAAGTAACGGTACGAAAAGTGGCTTCAGTAAATTTAAACAAGTTGACAAAACTTTTAAAATAAAGTCTGCTATCTTTGGTGACCTCAAAATAGCGTTTTTGAATGAATGCATTGAAGAAGAAAAGAACAGCCTGGCATCGCCTTCGGGGGTTCTTTATCACGACTGTTATCGGTGGGTTGGCAGTAATGCTGCCTATTGCCCTATTGATTGTCCTGTTCCGTTTCATCTGGAATTTTCTTTCAAACTTGCTTTCTCCGATGCGTGGTCTTTTGCCCCTTCAGGAGGTGACGGCTACCTGGGTAATCGACTTGATCTCTCTTTCCATTATTGTCATCGGGTTCTTTTTTGTCGGGCTGTTTGTGCGTACGCGCTTCGGGAAAAATTTTGTGAAAGGAGTTGAAGAAACCTGGTTGGAACCGCTGCCCTTTTACGGGACGATTAGGGATACTGTGCAGCAATTTTTTGGCAATAATAAGATGCCGTTTTCGCAAGTAGTATTGGTCAATGTTTTTAACACGGATACCTTGATGACTGGTTTCATAACGGAAGAACTGGACAACGGTATTTATACCGTTTTTGTTCCGACCGGTCCCAACCCCACGAACGGCTTCATTTTTCACGTCAGAAAACACCAACTACAATTTATTGATGTGAAACCGGAAGACGCCATGAGAACCATCATCGGAGTCGGAACCGGATCGGAAATCCTTTTTAAAAATGGAAAGCCAAAAGAGGAATCCTGAACCATTCGACCTGCAGATGATCCGGAAGCGCCTGCATGCTCACCCAGAATTGTCAGGCCAAGAAAACCGGACCGCCGCTTTCATAGTCGACCTCATCGCGCATTGGCAACCGGGGATTGATCAAATTCTTACCGGGGTCGGCGGTACCGGCGTTATCGCAATCATCAACGGTCGTCAAAGTGGAAAATCGGTGCTGTTCCGGGCAGAATTGGATGCCCTACCCATCGCGGAGATCAATACCTTTTCGCATCGGTCTACTGCCTCCGGCATAGCTCACAAGTGCGGCCATGATGGTCATATGACTCTTTTGCTGGGGGTAATTCATCATTACAGTCGTTTTCGGCCAGACTACGGCCGACTCCTTTTCCTTTTTCAACCGGCGGAAGAAACCGGTCGAGGAGCCGAAGCAGTATTGAGGGATATCCGGTTCGCAAACCTGTCCATCGATTACGTTTTTGCCATCCACAATCTGCCGGGATTACCTTTGGGGGTGGTGGCGCTAAAACCCGGGGCCATCACAGCAGCGGTGCGGAGCCTTATCATTAGGTTGTACGGGAAGACAGCACATGCCGCAGAGCCGGAAAACGGCATCAATCCAGCCCATGTACTGGGAGAACTGCTCACACATTTCAAGCAATTGTCGGAGCACGATACTCAAAACCCCGACTTCTTTTTAATCACTGTTGTTCATATCAATGTGGGAGAAAGAGCCTACGGAGTGGCCGCAGGATACGGTGAAGTACACCTAACCATTCGAGCCTGGTCGAACGCCTGGCTGGAAAACCGGATTCAATCCTTATTAGACGGAGTCAGTACCATTACCGCTCGGAACTTGCTGGAAGTAGCATTTGGATGGACCGATGCTTTCCAAGCCAACGAAAACAATGCCACTGCGGTAAGTATTGTAGAAAAGGCGGCCACAAACAGAGGCCTGCCCCTACACCCACTCGAAGAACCTTTAAAATGGGGGGAGGATTTTGGCGCCTTCACAAGTCGCTATCCAGGTGCCTTTATTGGTCTTGGGGCCGGCGAAAATGTACCTGCTTTACACAATCCGGATTACGACTTCCCGGATGAACTCTTACCCGTTGGTGTTGGTTTGTTCCAGTCCATCGCCGAACTATCATTATCGTAACATTCTAAAAATGCTTTGCCAAACTAATGATCTGATGGCCGGGAGGATAGTCCTCTAAAATGCCACAAACTTCAAAGCCATGTTTCTCATAAAACGGTTGTGCCTGAAAGCTAAAAGTTTTGACCAAGGCATGTTTGCAATTCTTTGCCCGAGCCTGTTGCTCGGCTTCCCGGATCAATCGACTTCCCAGGCCCATCCCGCGATGAGATCGATCGACAAAAAAGTCATCGATACTAAGCCAATTCCAATAAATTCTTCCCATTAGAGCACCAACGATCTTACCTTCCCGATCCATTTCAAAAATGGAAAGATGTAAGGTGTTTTTGCCCTCCCGAATCAATTTGAGCTGATCAGTGTATTGATCGTTAAAGGCTGTCAATCCGGCTTTTAAATAGTCTTTGACCGTTTCGTTAGGCTCCGTGGTGAGTTGAATTTCTAGTTTATTTTGTTCCATATGGGGAAAATTGTTACTATTGTTACTATTGTTGCTATGGCTACTATTGTTACTATGGCTGCTGTTGCGACTATAGTTGCTATAGGGACCAAAGCAGCCACAGCAGCCAAAGAAGCAATAGCAACCACAGAAACCACAGCTCATGTCAGGTTATTCCAAAACACCTTTAGCAAAAAAACTGGGCATCAAAACAGGATTTAAGGTTTTGACCATTAATGCTCCCGAGTATTATTGGGACCTCTTTGAATCGTTACCCGACGCCCTAGAAGTCAGCGATGAAATGACCCACCAAGAATACGATTTCATCCACATTTTTGCAACAGAACTGGTCGCCCTGCAAGAGCATTTGAACAAGAGCAAACCCCTGCTCAGCAAACAGGGAACCCTCTGGATCAGCTGGCCCAAGAAAAGTGCGAAAATCGCAACCGACGTCGATAAATGGGCCGTCATGGAGGCCGGTCAGGCCATTGGCCTAGTCGACGTCAAAGTGGCAGCGGTCAATGAGACGTGGAGTGGGCATAAGTTTGTTTATCGGAAGAAAGATCGCTGACCTTCCGGAGGCCACTGGTCGTTTCATGATAGGTTTGATCGTAATCGGGGCGCAGCGTGCCCATCAGCCGGTCCCAGAATAGGAAGTAGAGTCCATAGTTGCCCGTAAATCCTTTATGATGTAAGTTGTGCGCTACCGATGTATTGATCCACTTGCCCAGCCAATGCTTGTTGAATCCTTTTGGATAGAGTTCGAAGCCCAGATGGCCGTAAACATTATAAATAATTTGGAACAGAAAGAAAGAACCAATTGCGGGATGATGGACCGGTAGCGTAAAGGCAATCAAAGGTAGAATACCAACCTCCACAATGGCTTCCAAAGGATGAAAGGCATAAGCCGTCCAAGGAGATGGGTTGGTTGATTTATGATGCACCAGATGGACCCATTTAAAGAGTCGGGGTTGATGCATCAGGCGGTGCATCCAGTAGAAATAGGTATCGTGTAGAAAAAACATCCATACCCAGGTAAAGACATAGTAGGGCCAACCGTAGTCGCTGATATTGTCGTAAATGTTGGTGTAGGGTTTCCAATAGAAAATGACCAGCAACCCAACCGTGGCAAAGATCGTGACCGTAATCAGGGAATAAATGACGTCGCGGAAGTAATCATTTGTTTTGGGTAATCTCTTTTGCACTTTGCGAAACCACATGGGTTTTTTCAACAAAAAGTAAAATAGAATAAACGCACTACCGGCGAATACAAAGTAATCTTTTACGATGGAGTATGCCTCGCGTACCCAAAAATCAAATGATTCCATAAGCTATATTTTAGAAGTCCTTATTTTATTTCCTCTCGGCCATCGGCATACAAAGCAAATCGTCCTCTTTCTTTTCCGTGGACCTGATCTCTGCGGGGCCAGGGCCAACCGCCAAACTGTGTCCGCTGATAATCATTCATTGCTGCTCTTATTTCACCTTGTGAATTCATGACAAAGGGACCGTACTGTGCTACCGGTTCGTTGATGGGGCGTCCCTGCAACATCAGGATGAAGGCTTCTTCTCCTTGATTCTCAATGGTAGTAGGCCGACTGGCATCAAGCTCTACGGCGTGATTCACCGAAATGTTTTGCCCTCCGATCCGGACTGTTGTCCCTCGGTAAAAATAGATGTTTCTACCAACTTCGTTCTGTGCAGCGGGGAGACTCCAGGAGGCTCCGGCTTCCATTCGAATGGTCCAGATTGCTACTTCATTTTCCGGATTTGCGGCCCAGGAATCCGGTGCCGGCGCCGGCGCCTGTAATCCTTCCAATTCACCGGCAATAACATTTACTACCGTCGATTTACCGGAGCTGTCGGTTGTTTGATAAAGGGGAATGGTTTCTGACCACAACATGGCAAAATGCGGCTCGGCAAACTTTGCTGATCTTGGTAGGTTCAGCCACACTTGAAAAAGTTCCAAAGGATTCTCTTCCTCCTCTTTCAAAAGTGGAAACATTTCCGAATGCTGCACGCCCTTGCCCGCAGTCATCCATTGTACATCTCCTCCGCCAAACCTACCTGCTGCACCCAGGGAGTCGGCGTGATCCACCAAGCCTTCTGTCACAATTGTCACGGTCTCAAAGCCGCGATGAGGATGAGAGGGAAATCCCGGAACAGTACTGCCATGATACATTCGCCAGCCATCCTTTTCTACGAAATCCTGACCAATATTGCGACCTTCAAGCGATGCATCCGGTCCCATTTCTCCATTGCTCTTTGGGTAGGCATCGGCATGATAGGCACAGAAGAGAAAAGGATCGCTGGTTTGCCAGGGAAAATTGAGGCGACTGATATTCTTGATGGTCTGATTACTCATTGTTTCTTGCTTTTAATGTTTATAACAACTATTGTTGTAAACGACAAAAAGCATTATTTAGTTTTTAGTTCAGAAGGCCAAGGTCATCCCTAAATTAAGTGATTCTGGGGAAAGTTGCTTTACAATCGATGCCAATTGTTAATTCCCGTCACTGAATCGAAAAAAAGGAAATGCTAACCGTTCTTGATAATGCTTATTTTTGGACGATTTCACCGCTCAACAAAAAAAGGACGAGTTATGAAAATTATTGGCGTGCTTTGCTGGAACGTATTATTCCTACTTCCGTCGATGCAAATTACCGGTACCTGGTCGGCCACGGTGGCCAAAAATCTGATTTGCATTTCTTTTCAGCAACGAATAGATGGGGTCTCGGAAGTCTGGCGGGAGCAACAGTGCTATAAAAGGGAAGAAATTGCCGGCGTCCTTAAGGATGGCAATTTTGAGATACGACGGCCGGCGGGCGTACTTGCCTTTCAAGGAAAGATGCAGGGAGGTAAGGGACGCGGAGATCATACATTTACGGCCGACGAAGCATTCCGACAGTTCCTGGTTGATCAGGGTTTTGAAGACGTAGATGAGGTAATCCTGCTCAAGGCTTTTATTGCCAATCTGGACCGATCCTTTCTGCAGTTTTTGAAGGAGAGGAAAATGGATCTTGTAAAGGCGGGATTAAAGGCTTTGGTAGAAAGCAAGATCAATAAACACATTTTACTGCAACAGGAAAAGGTCTTCCGGGACATGGGGTATTCTAATCTATCTTTAGCCGATCACATGTTGATTCACGAACAGGCTCTTTCCAAGACCTTCGTGTTGCAGATGGAGCAATTGGGGTTCTCGCAAATCCCCGTTACAACTTTGGCCCTCTTTCGCAAACGGGGCATCGACCTTGCCTACGTCAAATCCATTCAGAATACAGGTCTGACGAATCTACAGGTCGACGACTTCCCCCGATTAAAAGCGGCTGGTGTGGAAGACGGTTTTATTCGTAAGGTCATGCAAGTTCAGGGAGCTTCCGTGACGGTAGATCAGGTGCTGGCACAAAAGAAGTAAGGATTCGTCGTACCCGATTCTTATGGTCCGGCGTAGATCATTTTTTGAATCTTGTATTTGTCGTTGTCGAGATTGTGGATGCGCAGAAAGAAGATTCCTTTACTTAAGTCTGATCCATCGAGCACAAATCGTTGTACTCCTCTTGAAAGCACGTTTCGATGAATGGTCTTCACTTGTTGGCCACTGCTGTTTAGCAGGTCAATGCGGTAATTGGCGGAATCATCCAATGTGAATTCGATGTTTGCCTGATCAATGAAAGGGTTAGGAGCGGTTTGCACTGCCAGTGATAAGGTTCGTTCTTCCTTTTCGGTACTGGAGATATTCTCGTCGAGGAAAAGGCGATGCATGCCCCGGCCGTAAGTGGCCGCCAAAATCATATCGGTGGGTTCGTGGTAGTCCAGATCCGTTACCACCACATTAGGGAGTTGTTCGCCCAACAAATCCCAGGTGAAGCCGTCATCAGCGGAGGAAAAGACACCGATGTCGGTACCCAGTACCAAAAGGTGTCCCAACGGACGGATCAACAGGTCGTTGACCGGTATATCCGGTAGATCACCGGATCGGTCCATCCATTGTTGACCCAAATTTTCCGTTTTGAAGACGTGGCTATCATTGGCATTGTAGCGGTAACCCGAAAAAGTGACGTAGGCGGAGTTTGCATCCTCGTTGTCCGCAACAACGGCCGTTACCCAGCGATTCGGGAGCGGAAGTGATACATCGGTCCAGTTGGCGCCGTCATCCGTCGTTACCCAGACGTGGCCGTCATCTGTCCCGACCCAGATAATTCGTGGGTCAATGGGCGAAACGTCGATGGTGGTAATAGTTCCGAAATTGAGA
>JANQRV010000007.1 GCA_028284395.1 Saprospiraceae bacterium | reverse complement strand
GAAGAATGATTGTACATCTGGGCAAAATAATAGTCTTCCAAACCCGCAGCAATGGGTTTGAAGTCGGGAGCCGGCAGCTCATCGGAAAGTACCTTGACGAGGGTCTCGCCACCAACGAGATGCGTGGATATTACCCGGTATTGTGTTCGGTAGGTCGGAAGCTGTTCTTTAGCAATGATCTTGGTCCAGACCTTGCCCGCGATCGTTCGGACCAAATCCGCTGGGTTACCCGAAGCGATGATCCTGCCCCCGGCGAGAATGGCCATTTGTCTGCACAACTCCCGAACGTCTTCCACGATGTGTGTAGAAAGGATGACGATGATGTGGTTGCCGATTTCACTCAACAGATTTAGGAAACGGTTTCTTTCCTCGGGATCGAGTCCTGCAGTGGGTTCATCTACGATGATCAGTTTTGGGTCGCCCAATAAGGCTTGGGCAATGCCAAACCGCCTTTTCATTCCTCCCGAAAAATTGTAAACCGCCTTTTTGCGATGCTGGTATAAATTGGTTTGCTGCAACAAGGTGTCTACCTGCTCCCGGCGTGTTCTTCTATTTTGAATGCCTTTTAGAACCGCGAGGTGATGTAGCAATTCCTGGGCAGAGATTTTGGGATAGACTCCAAATTCTTGCGGCAAAAAGCCCAGCACCTTACGCACTGCTTGCGGCGTTTTCACAACATCGATCTCATTGAAAATAATGGAGCCATCGGAAGGTTTCTGCAGAGTGGCGATGGTGCGCATCAATGACGATTTGCCCGCACCATTGGCCCCCAGCAATCCAAACATGCCGTTGGTTATTTCAAGACTGATGTTGTCCAGTGCCCTTACTCCGTTGGCGTAGGTTTTCGATACATTTTTTATGACAAGTGTATTCATGCTGAAAATTTGATTCAAACATAAACTCACTTGTACCGCATCCCTAATTATTGTGGCCAATGACTGGGAAAAGCGATTACACTTATTTTAAAACTGGATCAGCTCAGTTCAATAAAAAAACGATGGTGTTGGGTGCAAAACCTGTCCCGTTGATGAAATTTGGAAAATGGAAAACCACACATAGAGTGGGAAGTTGCATCAACCTTTCAATACCTCGGCCTCCAACTCTTTCTCCACTATTTTTCCATTGACTTTACTGACGTAAAACCCTCTACTGCCAGCACGCGAGGCCACCACTTTTTTCAATTCCTGCCCTTCAAACAGGCAGCCGACATTGTTGTCCAGGGCATAACCATCCTTAAGCCGACCATCCTGGATCATCTCGATGTAGGAGTCCCGGCGAGGCCCTTCGGCAAAGTAATGGGGACAATGGCTTCCTTTCAAAAAGCCAAGTGCTTCCATGGCCGTTAATTGGACGGGTCTGGAGTCGGTATTCCCTTGCTCGAACCAGCAAATGGAACCGGCGCTTCCACCGCCCAGGACAATGCCTTGATCCCAGGCTTTTTTCAGGATTTTGTCAATGCCCTGTGCTTTCCAGATGGCGATCATATTCAACGTGTTGCCGCCGGAAACCCAAATGGCATCCATGCTGAGCAGAAAGGATTCAAATTCGTAATCCTGCCGGTAACTGGAAATGAACATTCTCTGGACAAATGGTTGGAAACCCAGGCCATCGGCTCGTTCAAACCAACGGGCAATGCCGGAGTCCCGATCCGCGGAGGCGGTGGGGATCAGACAAACTCTTGGATTGTCTTTCCCGGTAAGGCTCATGAAAAATTTCATCATGGCATCATTGGCCCCGCCACCGGTGACAAAGATCCTCGGAGTTCCTTTGGTACCGGATTTTACCGGGGGAGGAGTCAGGTTTTCCTTCGGGATCAGCGGAGCGGCACTCAACAGGCCGGAAGTTCGGATGAATTCTCTTCTTTGCATGTGGCTGGAATTTTATTGTTGGTGATTGGATAAGTTAGCATTTTTTTCTGGCTTGGGCTTGGTTTATCTAGTGGGACCTCAAGCAGTTTCAATTTTGAACCAATGCTTTACAATTGTACCCTGATAACCGTGCGTCTGATCTTCTCCATAAACAATCTGCTTTCGAACCGGTTGTTTCGCTACTGCGGCGATTTTATTTAGATTGGACAACATTTTTAAATTCAGACTTTAAATTTACATAAAAGCGGAGCGTGCAAGCGCTTTCCACTCACTATATTTAATGAAACATTATTACTATGTTTGTCCCACACCAATTATCCAATGACCATGGCATACTACCAAAGACTAAGAAGTTCCCGACTGCCACAAGACTTAAAATCCAGAACGGCTTCCAACTTGCTAAAACTCAAAAAACAACTGAAGAAAGACATTCCGCAGAAAAACCTGGATGAGCACCTGCTGTTGGCCACCTGGAACATCAGAGACCTGGGAAAATCCGGCCCCAAACACGGAAAACGTACGCTGGAGGACCTTTTTTACATTGCCGAGATTATCTCGAATTTTGACCTGGTAGCGGTACAGGAAGTGAATGATTTGGAAGACTGGGAATTCATTATGAAAATCCTGGGAAGAGACTGGGACTATATTGCTACCGATGTTAGCGAATGGGCCGACGGAGGAAACGGAGAGAGAATGACTTTTGTGTTCGATAAAAGAAAAGTCTGGTTCAAAAATATTGCCGGTGAAATCGTATTGTCCCGCACGAATCTGATCACTGAAGAAGTGGAGATGAGGGAAGATACACCAGTGCCTCAGGGCAGGCAGTTTGCCAGGACTCCTTTTCTAGTTTCTTTTCAATCGGGGTGGTTCAATTTCGATCTCTGTACCGTTCACATCTACTTTGGAAAAGAGACCGGACCAAAGCTCAAACGGAGGATCAAGGAAATCAATGGAATTGCGAAAGAACTGTCAGATCGATCGAAAATTTCCCTGAAGGAAAAGGACAGCATGATCCTGCTGGGAGATTTTAACATTGTGCACCCCGATCATCAAACGATGCAGGCACTGACCAAACACGACTTCATTATCCCTAAACCCCTGGAAAGGCCCAGCAACCTGAATAATGATAAATATTACGACCAGATTGCGATCAAGGCAAAGGACTCGTCCATCATTACTTTTACCGAGTCGGAGGAGGAAGGTAAACCCAATGCCGGCGTATTTGAAATGTTTGATTCGATCATGCGCAGCAGCGACTGGAAAGATTACAAGGACTTGATGCGCAAAACAAAGGACGGTAAAAAATGTGTTACCGATGCTGATTTCAAGAAGTATTTCAAGACCTGGAAAACCTATCATTTATCGGATCATAAGCCCCTTTGGGTCCGGATTCCGATTGATGAGAGTGAACGCTATATTAAAAGCATCGTATAGGGGGGTATTGAAGCTGTGCGGTTTACCGGTTATTCATAGCATAGGTGTATAAGAGTTTATCCATTCCGTCGGGACCGGCTATTTCTTCCAGGTGCAGGGAGGCGATGGCCAGCAGTCGCCGGAACCGTTCTCGAATATCTTGACATTTGCCCAGGCTCCGATCGAAAGATTCTACCTGTTGGGCTGCCTTAAAGACCAGCGTTTGCAATACTTTTTGGGCCTCAGCGGACATGGGAGGCTGTCCCACATAGTTTTCCAGACGTCCTCCGTTGCGGTAACGGGGATAATCTTCGAGGCCCACAAACTGCAGAAAAAGGCGAGCATCAAACACCGGAGCAATGGCATGAATGCCAAGATAATCGGCCAGTAGTTCATCGTGCATGTGATTGCGCATGGTGCCAAAACAACGCCAGGTGAAATAATGGGCATATTCATGCCACTTGCGAATCTCGACCGATAAATCAAGCCAGTCTTCCCGGCTGTAGTTTTCCGGCAAAACATTGCTGTACGGCTTTTTGCTGATCAACGTGAAAGTATCCTGATACAGGGCCTTGTTGCGCTCAATTTCGGTAAAAATGCTGCGATTGGATCGGAATGGATGACGACTGCGATAAGTTGCCACGGCTTTGCGAAATCTAGTCCAATTGTTGATGCGTTTAATAATGGATGCGCCCATCGCCGCGGGAATCGACTTTGGTTCATTCTTATAGAACAAAGATTGAAGCAACCATTCAAAATCCTGCCGATGCTCCACGACCAATGTCGGCAATGTGCCCGCCGGGCCCTCAACGAAAACGATCCTTAATTTTTCGGGAGAAATGAGCTGCAGACCTTGTGCTTCGGGCATACGGTCGATCTGAATCCCTCGGTACAGGGCCTGTAGGTAATTGTGGTTCCGGCTCATTCCTTCCTGAACGGGAAAATTGAGTTGGACAAAGGGTTCTTTTAAAACCTGAAGTGCATTCGTGGACCGGGCCGCTGCAAAATAAGCTTTCCAGTCGGCGACATGTAGTTCATCCGGTAAGTCAAAGAAATGCTCCTTCGCCTCCAACGATGCCAGGAAGGGATTGTCCGTATAATGCATCAATTCCCGAAGAACCATTGGATTATTCGTATACGCAGACAGGAGGTCTAGCCGTACCTTATTTTTTTCGTTTGCGGTGTGCAGTTCCATTTTTTGAAGATTAAAGCAGTTGCCGTTTTGCCAATTTGGAAAACAATTTGCCCTCCTTTAACAAGCTGTGGTAGGTACCTTCTTCGACAATTTTTCCCTTGTCAAAAACTAAGATGCGATCGGCATTTTCAATGGTACTCAACCGATGGGCAACAATAATCCTGGTGGCGTGGAGGCGATCCAGGCTTTCTTTTACAATACTCTGCGTACGATTGTCCAGTGCACTGGTCGCTTCATCCATGAAGATGACGCTGGGTTGGTGGACCAACGCCCGGGCAATCATCAGCCGTTGTTTTTGTCCGCCCGAGATCGTAGACGAGCCTTCACTGATGACGGTGTGGATGCCCATGGGCATATCTTTGATGTCTTCTTCGATACCCGCCATGCGAGCGGCTTCCCAGGCTTCTTCCGGGCCGAGATTGGAGGTGCCGATGATGTTTTCCATGATGCTACCGGGCATTAAGGCCCCATTTTGCAGCACTACGCCCAATTGCTTGCGGAGCAGATCCTTGTTCAAGGTTAGAAACTCTTGTCCGTCGTAATACACCGAACCGGACTGAGGCGTTTCAAATCCCAACAGGATGCGAAGAATGGTAGATTTTCCGGACCCCGAAGGCCCGACAAAGGCAACCATCTCACCGGCTTTAATGACAAAAGAAACGTCATCCAGTATGAGCGGCCCGTCTTCATCATAGCGAAACGATACGTGGTTGAATTCGATGTCTCCTTTGAGGATGCCAATGTCGTTGAAATCATCCTGTGTTTCGGGCGTGGCCTCCAATATCGGTTTGACCCGTTCGTATAGCGGGACAATATTGATGGAAGCAATAAAGGCCTGACTCAGCGCCAGACACTGGGTCAGAAACTGCCCGAATGCCGTGACAAAAGCCAGAAATGCTCCTACCGATAACAAGGGTTGTGTCCCCGCTTTAGTAGCTACTTCGAAGTAGTAGTATATGAAGAAGAAGAAGAAAATATTGGTGACAAAAGGATAGGACGCATTGAAGACTTCGACAAAATTTTGGTAAGTCCCCGATTTATAACTCAAGGACTTCAGCTTTGTAAAATCATTGGCCCAAATGGAAAAAACGCGTCGTTCGGCACCGCCTATCCTGATCTTATTAATTCCCGAAAGAAATTCAAAAAGGATGCCCTGGATGTCTCCCTGCAAATCCGCTATCTTCCGGTCGTATTTCAATTTCAGCCAACCGATCAACGCTACGTATAAAATGGCGAAGGCTGCCAAAGCGATGCCGATCCAGGCCAATTTTGGAGCGTAATAGAACAACAGCCCCAAATTGACAATGGAGAATGCTCCTGAAAGGGCCGCCGATAAAAGGGTTTGGGAAGCGATTTGGCGGATCGTATTGGCGGTCAGGGCCCGTAGGGTCAGGTCGCCCGCAGAAAATTTCTTAAAAAACTTAATCGGCAAGCGGATGAGGTGGTCCATTAATCCCGCCTGTAACCGGGCATTCATCTTGGTTTCCAGGCGAATCAGAAAGACCGATTGCACCAGGGTCAGCAAAGCCTGGATGATGGCCACCATCATCAGGATCAGGGCCACTTCCTGCAGAAAACCGAGATCGGCAGCCGGGATGACATCATCGAAAATAATATCCGACAAAATTGGTGTTATCAACCCCAACAGGCTTCCGATTAAGGCGGCAACCAGCACCAGGCTGATGTCTTTTCTAAAATCTTTGCTCGCAAAGTTAAAAAGCCCCCAGACGCCCTTTATTTTTTTATCAAAGTTGGGGAAAAACATGTGCGCTTCCGGTGACAGGGTATAAGCGGTGGCCTCATCAACTTTCTTGATCTCACCTGTTTTCTTGTTAACAAGGTGGTACGAATTGGCCCGTTTCTGGATTAAAGCTACGGGCTCTTTGGTTTCGTGGAGGTAGGCCAGCAAATGGCCGTTCTCTTTTTTCCACCACTTCCCTCGCAAAATCACTTTTCGCGTTCTCAACCCCGATGCCGTACAGATAAGAAAAAGTGGATCGTTGGTTTTATTGGCGGAAAAGTTCCTGGGGACGATTACTTTTCTGCCCA
Organism: Saprospiraceae bacterium; assembly: GCA_028284395.1. Classification (GTDB taxonomy): domain Bacteria; phylum Bacteroidota; class Bacteroidia; order Chitinophagales; family Saprospiraceae; genus JANQRV01. The sequence continues at coordinate 5,146 of JANQRV010000007.1, read as the reverse complement.
GAGACTGGAATATGGTGTCGCAGGTGGCAATCAGCAGTTTTCCTCCGGCTCTGTTAGATGATTCGACTTTGCGCTCAAGCGCTCCATTTAGAATTTTTTTCAGTCCGGACAAGCTCCGGCTGAACTCCAAGCTCTCGCGATTGATTCTATGCTTAATTTGCTCTGAAATGGCTGCTTTCCTTTGAAAATGAATTTCAGTCGTCTTATCAAAAACAAACTGCCGGAGCGGATGCACTCCTCTTTGCAGGAGCACGGGCAAGGGGAATTCGCTTCCGCGGTGTACATGGAGTACACTCTCCCGATGCTTTACGTGAATGGGCAAGAATTCGGAAACCGGATAGAGCTGCTCGTCCTTCTCTTCGGCAACCGCCTCGACTTCCTTACCTTCATTGAGGAGCGAAAAACTTCCTTTCTCCAGGCTTACCCAGTAGAGACTCCTATTGGAGGAAAGCATATTTCCTTCCTGCACTTTTTGGTTGGCCCCCACCACTATGGGAGTGAAATTATTAGGCGGAATAAACTCTAAAGTATATTCGGAAACCTGATCAATCCAGCGGTCAAAAGCCACGTCTACGAAGGGGATGTTGTAATCCTGGGCATTTTTCAGATGATACTCAACCAGTGCGGCATCGGAAGCCGTACCGCTCAGCGTCACACCGCCCGAAAATCCGGATGGATTCAAACTCATGATAATGTCGCCGGCAACGGCATTATACAGGAATTTTCTGGGACTAAGAGGTGCTTTGTCCACGTCCAGTTCAATGGAAAAGAGATCTACCGATCCACTGTGAACGACCCAAAACTTTTGCTCATTGATAAAATGGAAAAGCTGGTTGGTGGCAATCTTCAGTAATTTCGGCTTGACAAAATCTGACATTGGTATATCTTTTGACAACTTGCGATGGCGCAGCTTGCTAAGTTGTTTTGATTAATCTGGCATAAAGTCCTTCCTGGTCCTGGATCAGATCTTCATGGGTACCTCGCTGCACGATCTCCCCTTTGTCCATTACGATGATGGAATCGCAATCCCTAATAGTACTCAAGCGATGGGCAACAATGAGGCAGGTGCAGCCACGGCGTTTGATATTGTCCATCACGATTTTTTCGGAGTTCGGGTCCAGGGCACTGGTGGATTCATCCATAATCAGGATATTGGGATTGACGGCCAGGGCTCTGGCAATTTCGATTCTTTGGCGCTGGCCTCCGCTGAGATTGGTTCCTTTCTCCAGGAGTGGCGCATCGTAAGTCCCTTCCCGGGAGGCAATCATGTCGTGGATGTCTGCGTCTTTAGCGGCTCGAATGATGTCTTTTTCGTCGATAGTAGGGTCCCAAAAAGAAATATTGTCTTTGATGCTGCCTTCAAACAACAAGATCTCCTGGTCTACCATGGCCACCGAGCTGGTCAAGGAGACCCGGTTGATGACCGATCGGTCGGTACCGTCGAACAGGATCTTTCCGTCCCACGGTTTGTGCAGGCCCGCTACAATTTTAGCAACAGTCGATTTGCCGCTACCGGAGCCTCCGACAATGGCCACCCGGCCACCGGGCTGAATGTATAAGTTGAAGTCTTCAATGAGGGGAGGGGCCGTCGTGATGTATCCAAACGTCAGGTTCTTGATGTCAATTCTACCAATCAGCTTTTGCGGTATTTCGTCCTTTTCGAGGAGCGTGTGGTCCCGATCTCTAAACTCTGCGGCGACTTTGTATTTGGATACGTCGTCGATCCGGTTCATGTCTCCTTCGGTTTCCTGAAGCAGGCTGCCAACACCAACCAATTCGTTGACGGGGCCGATAAAATTATTCATTAAATACATAAAGGCAACCAACATACCGATGGTCAGGTCGCCTTCCATGACGCGGTAGGCCCCAATGGCCAGTAACAAAGCATTATTGAAGGCCATCAAAAAGGGGGGGATGGCGTTTAGTTTTCTGGTCAACCAAGCCAGCTCCTGTTCGGCCAGCAGCACTTTGGATAAGTATCCGGACCACGTAGAGAAGAACTCGCTTTCGCGGCCGGAAGCCTTTAGCGTTTCGATCATACTTACGCCCGACATGGTGGTTCCCATCAGTTTGCCATTCTCGTTCAAGAGCTTCCGGTTGCCCTCCTTTCTCAGGCTGGCAACCAACTGTAAAGCGCCGATGTTCAGCAACGCTACTCCAATTCCGACCAGTGTCAAACTGACGTCGTAGGTGAACATCACCAAAGCATAGAATACGACTACGAATACATTTAGAAAGGCATTGGCCAGATCGCCGGCAACAACCTTGGCTACCTCATCGTTGAGAGTGATGCGATTGCTGATCTCGCCGCCGTACCGTTGAGCAAAAAACTCGGAAGGCAATCGCAAGACGTGCCAAAAGAACTCACTGGAAGTGGTCAGCGCCAGCTTGGTTTCCAAACGCAACAAGTAATACTGTTGCAGATAGGATAGCAATACGTTGACCAGCAAGAGCAGTCCCATGATCAGGAGCAGGGGCGGGACCCAATTCGACATCTGGTTGATCAGGTATTTGTCGATGAAAACTTGGGAAAAAGTGGGAATGATAATGCCCGGAATCACCAAAAAGAAGCTCACCAAAAATATGAAACCCGCCGCCATTCTAGAGTGCTTCAGGCGCTGCAAAAGTGCGGGAAGCAAGGCAGAAGTACTCTTTTCTTTCACGAAGTCAGGCCCTGGCTCGCAGACAATGACCACGCCGGTGTAGGAACCGTTGAATTCGTCGTAATCCACCGTATATCTTCCTTGCGCGGGATCGTTGATGTAGACCTTGTTTTGGCTGAAGCCCTCTACTACTACAAAATGATTGAAGTTCCAGAAGATGATGCAAGGCGTCTTCATCAGGAGCAATTTCTCAATCGACTTGGAATAACCTTTGGCTTTCAGGCCATAGGCCCGTGCCCCCTTCATCAAATTGGTTGCTTTGAGGCCGTCCCGCGATACGCCGCAGGTGACGCGGACCTCCTCCAGCGGCACGAATTTGCCGTAGTAGGCCAAGATCATTGCCAGGGAAGCGGCACCACATTCCACCGCCTCCATCTGGAGAATGGAAGGCACTTTCGACCTTCTCGCATGAGACGCTATGGTCCGCTTTTCTTTCTTTTTAATGAGGTTGAATGCCATTGATTAATGATTTAGCGCCTCACGGGTACGGAGGTGATCGATCAATAGAGTTGGAAAAATTCTTTTAAAGCCGGAAGAACGATGGCAATGGGCGTTTGTCGTTGTACCGTAACCCTGCCGGTGCAGGGAGTGCCCGGTAAAATAGGCACGGGCGGTCCTTCTCTCGAAGTCCAGAGGTAGGCCCCCTGGCCGGTATCAGCTCTGACAAATTCTACGTGCACTTCGAAAGGAGCGCCCAGCGACAACATCTGTTGCACCAGTTGTTCGTTTTTGAGGACATTGTTGATGCGCTGGCCGGTGGCCGGCAAATCCGAGATGTATCGAACAATGCCCTTCATGTAGCCGAATTCCTGGGGTTTTACCGTAGACGGGGCAATCAATGCCTCCATTTCACCGGAGATCTTTTTCCCATCGCGAGAACCGACAAACAGAACGGCTCTCAATTCGGTGTTTTCGTCCTGCCAATGCGACCCCACCCCCAACAACGGGGTGCCGGGAGCGATCACTCGACCTCTTTCCGTCATGACTTCCAACACTTTTCCGGTGTATTTGCTAACGACCTTACTATTGATCTCCAATTGCTCCTGCAATTGCGCGATGCGTCTTTGGGCCTGATCGATCCGCTGTTGTAAGGTCAGCAATTTTTGGTCTTGCCCGAAGGAGAGGTTTAACTTTTGGCTATTGGTCTCGGTGACTCTGGCATTAATCGACTTGTTTTCGTTGACAATATTCACTATTTGTTGTCGTGTCTGTTCCACTTCAGGTTTGGTGATCAGGCCCTGTGCCAGCAGTTCTTCCTCCGCCACCAGTTGTGTGTTCAGGAATTCGATCAGGCTCTTGTTGTTCTCGATTTTCTCCTGAAGACTGATCCGTTGCTGGGCAATGACTTGCTCTTGCAGTAGAATATCCTCGTTGCCGAAAGCCTCAAACTGCGATAGTTCGAGTTCTTGCTCCCGAAGTCTTGCTTCTGCCTCCTGGATTTGGAGTCGAAGCTGCGGTTGGTCGATAATGGCTACTACCTGCCCCTCCCGGACTTCATCATCGAGTTCGACCATCAGTTCCAGTACCTGGCCTGAAGTCGTGGAAATGATATTGTATACCTCGCCACTCATGATTATGCCGGCCACATTTACTTTGGTTTTGGTGGTGCCCATAAAGGCCCAGACAAGACCGGTGGCCAGGGCCAGTACTAAAGTGGCTAGTACCAACCAGGATCGCGGGCTGGTCACGGTGATCATTTGATCCAGCTTTTCGGGCGTGGAAAGCTTTTCTAAAGCGGCTTTTCTGAAAAACTTTGGTGTCATGAGCAATTAACTGGTTTGAATTTTAAAACTTACTTATACTCCTTCTGAACCTGGGCATTCAGATATTGCAGGCCATTTTCACTGAGTATGGTGCCCATCTCAAACTGAAGTGTGGACAGGTACTCTGCGAACTGTTGCTGAGCCCGTATGTAACGCAGGTGGATAGAGGTCAGTCGATCTTGAAAAATGATGAGGTTGAGCAGTGTGGTCAACCCGGCCTGAAACTTCTTGGATTCGTTCTCAAAGGCTTGTTGGTAATAATTGTAAGAGCTTTCGGATTTTTCGAGCGCAAGCTGGCCTTGCTGCAAATTGTTGAGTGCAATCTGCACGTTGATTTTGATATTGCGCTGCAGGTTTTCAAAATTGATCTGCTGCTCCTGCATGAGAATTTTTTGTTGGGCGTAGGTTGCTTTGGCGGCCCGGTTTTGCAGTGGGAATTGATAAACCAGCCCCACCTGCCCGCTTACTTCTCTGCCGGATGAGGCACCCAAAGCGCCAAGGAGATTCGCATAAGCATCCCCAAATTTTAATCCCCCGTAATGAAAAGCGAGATTGGCGTCTAACCTCGGGCGAAGATCATTTTCGGCAAACCTAAGTAGCATATCAATAGCCTCCAGGTTATGGGAGAGCGATTTGATATCCATTCGCTGATCAATGGCCTTTCCGAGCAAGAGATCAGGTCCTTCCCGAACCAGAAGTTCTCTTGCTTCATCGATTGGA
>JANQRV010000642.1 GCA_028284395.1 Saprospiraceae bacterium | reverse complement strand
ATATATTTGTGTTGGTATTGAATTCCAAGCACTTCCTGAATTACACTTCCCTAAATTTTTAATTTAAATCTAGTTCTGCCAACTCATGGTACTGCAATTCCCCTTCAGTCTTGTAGTATCGACCAATAACCGTCCGTTTATTTTTTTATTCCAAAATCGAAGAACGATTAAAGGTTACTGTTTTCTGATCCTGGAAGGGTGGGGGGAAGCAGTAGCCCTTTTTTAAGACCATTGATTAGCTTCGGACAAACTTCACTTCCCTTCACAATTTTAAATCGATATTTCCATTCTTTGCCGCTTTTCTCCGTACGATGAAAAAATATATGGTGAATAGTTTAGGTCGTCACATTCAATTGTGGCGAGAATAGGGTCTGTCGAGGGCCCTATTTTTTCTTTGCCGGCGGTCTCGAAAATAAACCAAAAAAAGGTTTCCTGGCACGACTTTTGATCCCCTTTTTATACAAGCACTTCTTTTAGCTTCACTAACTAATACCGACCTGAAAGTCCGGCTTCGCATGATTTCAATGAGCATCTTTCCATTTCGAATGGATGGTGAACCAGGAAATACATTCGGGGTCTTGATTGATCCATTGTTGGGATCACCAACCAATACTTGTCTGTTTTTGCCAATACCCAAATTTATCGCTTTCCGAATGGTCTGAGTTGGGGCTCAGCGTAACAATACTATCAGACCGGGAAAGTTTAACCAAAAAAAGAATTCAATGCGATTTGAACACCTCAAAAAATTACTGAAGCTGAAACGGAGAGCTAGCATTTACCTCTAGGACTTCTTTACATGTCTACACAAAACGAAAGAGAAGATGATATCCACAAAACAAAACCTATTACCGTTATTGATGATCGTGTTACTCGGTACAATTTCTAATCGGGTGAATGGACAGGCCTTTAGTTGTCCTGAGATCGGTTATCTGTTTCAAAGCAGTCAGTCTTCACCTACCGTTGTATATTCGGTGGATCTGGCGTCTGGCAACTACAATACCGTGCATTCCAATCTTATTGCCGACCGGGTCAATGGCGTTGGATACGACCCGGTAAACGGGTATATTTGGGGGTATAACATCGATCAGAACCAGGTAGTAAAGGTCGATGCTAGTTTCAACGTCACTTCCTATACGGTTTCGGGTTTGCCGGCGCAGGCTTATTGGGTTGGAGATGTGTCTACCAGTGGTATTTACCATCTTCTCAGCGGTAGTACCATGTATAAGGTGGATGTCACCGGAGCCTCGCCTTCCTACGTTGGTTCTACGGCGGTGAGCCCAGGTGGCACGGTCTTGGACTGGGCGTTCAATCCGATCGATAATCAGTTGTATACAGTGACACAATCGGCCAACAACTTGTTGCGGATTGATCCCAATACCGGAACCGTCACCAATCTCGGCGCACCATCGGTTCTGAGTGGAGAGACTACAAAGTGGGGAGCGGTCTATTTTGATGTGACCGGAGATTTTTACATCTCGGGTAATACCACTGGTGACATTTTCCGCTTTCCAAACGTCCAGAATCTCAGTGCGGGAGGGACCCCGGCGGCCTCTCATTTTGCCGATGGCCCATCGTCTTCCGGCAATGACGGTACAAAATGCCCGTACTCGGATGTGAGTCCCGAAGCCTGTGCCAACTCAGTAGATGATGATGGGGATACCGACGTCGATTGTGATGACTCAGATTGCGAGACCAATTCTGCCTGCATTGTTGGCGGCGGTGGCGGTGGCGGCCTGGAAAGCAATGACCGCCTTGCGGAGAAAATTGCTTATAGAGAATTTTGGAGGAGAAAATACGACGTAGACCTCGAAGATCGAAATTCAATGCCAAAAGCCTACCGGACCGATCTTTACGGCAAAAAGAGAACTGGCTTCTTCAGAAATGATTTTAGCATTCGATCTTTTATCCCCATTGATGTCATACCTAATACGGAGACTTTTATCTCTTCGCCTAAAGACCTCAGCTTATTGTCCAATGCGGTCGAAGTGATGAGTGTCGATTCTTACCAGGGAGAAAGAAGAGTAGGTACTGTTTTGGGGCTCAAATCAGAAAACGGCGTTTACGAACATACCAAGTACATTTGCGATCGGGTCAAAGGTGGGAAACTGCGAGACATTCGCTATCACAAATTGGATGGTGTACACGACTTTGCGGTCTCCCGGGTCAGTAATGCAGAAGGAGGGCACGAATTGGTCAGCTTAATATCCGTATACCTGAATCAACAAGGTGCTTTTGAACTCGAAAGTCATTGGAGTATCGATCAGTATCCGGATGAGCATACCTATTACAATTTTCAGATATGGGCCAACAGCTTTAGCAAATTGGAATACCTTGCGACGGAAGTACTGCGCCTGCTGCAAATTCAGGCTCCTATTGCCCACTATCATATCAGTGACTATCCCGATGTTTACATCTCTGAGCTAGGGTATGAAAATGGACATTTACGATTGATTGTCTCCAATCCAATCGGAGCCAGTGAATTGGCACTTGACCTCACCAAACGTAGTACAGAAACCGCTGATCCGGAACCGTTTAGTCGGGAGTTAAAGCTTACGGGAGCATTGCAGGACACCTTGTTGGTAGCAACCGATGGCATTTTTACTGTGGGAGGCAAAGTGAAAAACGATCTGAGTGAGGTTCCTGATGACATCTACGTAGGAGGAGGAGCATGGGGGTATTTCGGTACCGAACATGGTTATACCATCGATGATTATCAGGTAACCATTGGCGATCACCAAAAATACGGAGAAGAAGCGAGTTGGATCGAGCGAAATGTTATGCTGAAAGGCAAGCTAAAAGATGAAATTTCCATTTTTCGGACCTTACGAGCCGCAACCAAGCCCGTTAATTATACCGGTTATAATACCCTTACTTTCGAGGTGAAGGGGACCGGCAACTTGGAAGTTGTACTGGCCAAAGCCAGCATTGAAAATTGGGCTGAACAACCGCGAGTAAGCTTTAACATTGATGGCCAATGCCAGCAGATTTATCTAAACATCCTCGATTTTGAGCAGGATGCCGGGCGTTTTGCCTGGAGTGACATTGAATCGATTTCTTTCATTCAGCGAGGGGATGGAGTAGAAGAAAAACCGTTTGAATTGGAAATTCGAAACGTGGCTTTCGTCAATTTGAATGAAACTCCGGAATGCGGTTCCTTCAATCGGCAGCAGCTGCGAGCTTTCCCCAACCCGATGCGGCATGAACTATCGATCTATTTGTCGGGTGCTACTCGACAGGATTACGAACTGGTCTTTTCCAATCATCTGGGGCAAATTATTACGACCGCATCGGGAGTGAGTGATGATGAAGGCCGGATCGATTTTAGGAACTCCAACCTAATTCCCGGAATGTATTACTATACGGTTTATGTTGAATCTGGATCTTATAGTGGTAAAGTACTGGTGAACTGATCAGACCAGACTCATTACACAAGGCTTAGCAAAGCTCAATTGTTTTTATGTTACCTTTAACTTGAGTACGGCTGACTGTTTTGTACATCCAACATCAATTTCACACATTATGTACAGCATTATTGGTGGCGGTATCGGAGGCCTAACCCTCGCCTTGGCATTTGAAAAACTAGGTATTGACTATCGCATTTTTGAAAGAGCCCCCAAAATAAATGAAGTGGGGGCCGGAATCTGGTTAGCGCCCAATGCATTGCAGGTGTTCGATTGGCTTGGTGTATTAGAGGAAGTTCAGAAGAAGGGCAATGCTATTGAACGGATTCAGTTGGCTCAATCTGATCTAAGGGCCTTATCAAACATGGACCAATCCTGGGTAGTCGATAGACTTGGCTTTTCTACCATCGCCATTCATCGAGCCAAATTGCAGAAGATACTGTTTCATGCTGTTCCGAAAGAAAAAATCTTCTTGGGGAAATCCTTAGCGTTTTTCGAGGCGATCGATGAAAACAAATTACAATTGTCGTTTTCGGATGGTACGCAATACAAAACGGACTCGATTGTTGGAGCAGATGGGATTCATTCCACTATAAGAAAACAGCTTTTCCCAGATAGCAGATTGCGTTATTCCGGCCAAACTTGTTGGAGAGGGATCGCTGATATCGAATTGGCCCCGGATTATACACATCTGGCAGCAGAACTTTGGGGGCCGGGCATTCGAATCGGATTTTCCAGCATCAGCGAACGCAGCGTATACTGGTTTGGCGTGAAGTCAAGTAAAGCCGACCAAATAGATCCAGAAGCTAAAAGAAAAGACAAGTTGCTCAATCTGTTTTCCAATTTCCACCCCATTGCAGTAAGTCTTATTGAAAACACACCGAATGACCATATTATCCAAAATGACATTTGGGACTTACGCCCAATGAAACAATGGTATCAGGGTCGAGTTTGCCTGATTGGGGATGCTGCCCATGCGATGACTCCAAATATGGGACAGGGGGCAGCACAAGCTATTGAAGATGCTTATTTCCTGGCCAACCAGATTACACGGTGTTCCAGCCATTCCGAGGCATTCGCACAATTCCAGGCACTGCGGCGGAAGAAGGTAAGGGAAGTCGTTAATCAATCTTGGAACATCGGTAAAATGGCTCATTGGAGCTATGGACGCGGACTAAGAAATTTGCTCATGAGATCCGTCCCGGCATCTTTTTCAAGAAAGCAAATGTTGAAATTGTATCAACTAGGCTCCACAACGAGATTTTCTGAGTAAATGAACGCCCCCAGTTGGCCATAGAAAATTTGAATTACCCTGTCGGCATTGAAACCTACTACCGACGCTCTTCCCGTTCAGCGCAAAAATGCCGGAATTGTTCACATCGCACGGCAATCTATTTGATATTATTAAGTCGAAGGAAGAACGATCATTTGAAGAAAAAGATGGACTTTCAATCTGAAAGCCCATCTGTTTTCACGACTGTGAAAACTTACTTAAATCGGTTTCAATTTAATTCTTCCCGTAGAAGAATATTTCGGTTTGTTCAATAGAAAATTGGCCAGGCCTTGGCATGATCATAAGGAAGAGTTGCATTCGCTTATGTCAGTTCCCTAGGAGATGATTTGGAAATTACCCAATGGAAGTTTTCTGAGTTTATCATGACTGACACGCTAATATAGGCATTTTTGATTATTTGTTTAGATGCGACAGACCAAATTCATATTTGTTTTCGGTCTGCATTGATGATTTCGGCTGCCACAATTGGCGTAGTGCCATCTGGACCAACGACCTGGACTCCTTCTTTGAACCAACCTCCGTTGTAGAGCGCTTTCACGCTACTGTATTATTAATTATCTTGGTGGGATTGCCTTCATAGCGCATCCGGACATCATGAAAAGAAGCGAACAACTCGAACGGAAAAGCCAAGATTTAATAGTCAGTGCCACGAAGGGTGATAAGAATGCTTTAGAGCAACTGATCCGATTGCACGAGCCTTTCATTTACAATGTTACGTACCAATACCGCCCGGGTTCGGTGTATGTCGGAAAAGCCAAAGCGATGGAGGCGGCCGGCAAAATGCAAACCAATGCCAGGTTATTCGATCCGAAGTACAGTGCAACCATCGCCAAATACGCTTCCGAAGTTGCCGAGGAGGTGGCGGATATAGTAGATCGAAAGTACATAGAGTTCTTTCAAAAACACCCGACCAAGGAAGACTTCAAGACGCAGTATATCGTGGAGGAATCATTGGAAGATCCCGACCTCCACCGCCATTTCAACACCACCTTCTAAAAAAATCCCCTCGATCAGAATCAGAACCCAAATTTGTAGACGTACTTGCAAACCGCATTCACTATACCCACCTCCAATTATCTATGGAGCAACATCATTCCTTACTTGAGTAAACACGGCAACTGTATTGCTCCCGATCTCATCGGAATGGGCATAAACTGCTCGACCATTTTCCGAACAATTTCCACCAAAAACCGAATAATCCCGATGTTCAGCCCCATTTTCGGATACTTTTGAAAGGAATAGATTAATTCTCACTTCAAAAATCTTGGAAATGGAACGCAAACAACTACCGTGCTTTAAAAAGGGTTACAGAAAAACAGCAGTATATTTTATCCTCCTAATCGGTCTTTTCTTTTCACGGGATCTAAAGGCACAGTCTTTCGGTGGTTGTGGAACGGTAGCCTACATTTTCCAGGGTGATCCCACAGGAGTTTATTCTCTCGATCTGGCGTCGGGTGTGTACCGCACCGTAATGAATCCGGTTTTACCAAACGTAAAGCTGAATGCAGTCGGTTTTGATCCTATTCAAAGTTACCTTTGGGCCGTTAATACTAAAACGGCAGAACTGGTGAGAGTAGATGCCGGCTTTAATGCTGCTGTCTTTACGGTACCCGAATTGCCCGTTAGAACTTACTACGTTGGAGATATCAACAATGAAGGCATTTATCACCTGTATACGACCCAGGAAGGGGGAAAAATTTATAAGATCGATGTTTCTTCCGGAGCGCCTACCTATATCAGCGCTTTTGGTGCTGCAGCTGGAAACATCCATGATATTGCTTTTAATCCCATCGATGGAGACATTTACACCATTGAAAAGAATACGAATCGATTGAAAAGAATTGATCATGTTACCGGTCAGGTGACAAACCTGGGTGCCGTTCCCGGTTTGTCAGGTAAAACTTCTCCTTACGGTGCTGTATTCTTCGATGGCAGTGGTGACTTTTATGCTTCCGAGAATTCAACCGGCCACATTTATCGGATACGGTCTGTACAAGATCTTAATGCAGGTGACTACATCGGTTCTACACTCTTTGCCTATGGGCCATCCTCTTCCAACAATGATGGTGCTAAATGTGCTTCAGCTGAAATTAGCAATGAAGGATGTGCCAATGACATCAATGATGATGAAGACGAAGATACGGATTGTGAAGATTCTGAGTGCGACTCTAACATTGCTTGTGAAGTAGGTGGCGGCGGTGGCGGTGGCCTGGAAAGTAACAGCCGCTTATCGCAAAAGATCGCTTATCGCGACTTCTGGAGAGCAAAGCACAACGTAGACCTGGAAGATAAAAACAACATGCCAAGGTGGGAACGTTCCAGGACCTACGGTAAGCAACGCTCTTCTTTTTTCCGAAGTGACTATTCGATTCAGGATTTCATTCCGGTTGATGTCATCCCGGAGACGGAGTCGTTCGTGTCCTCTCCTAAAGATTTGACACTACTTTCCAACGCTGTCGAGGTAGCGAGTGTAGATGTGTTCGATGAAAACCGCCGGGTCAGTACTGTGCTGGCGTTGAAAACAGAGGATGGTGTTTATGAACATACCAAATACATTTGCGATCGGGTCAAAGGAGGGAAGATCAGAAACATCACGTATCGCCGTTTGGATGGAGAGCACGATTTTGCCGTTACCAGGTTTGTCAATGCCAACGGTGGCAATGAATTGGCAACATTGTTTTCGCTTTATAAGAACGAGGAGGGTAATTTTGTGGTGGAAAGCCACTGGAACCTTGATGATTACCCAAAGAATAAGACCTATTACAACTTCCAGGTATGGGCGCACAGCTTCAAGAAACTAGAATTGCTGACCAAGGAGATTTTGCGTCTCGCAACTGTTCAAGCCCCTTTGTCTTCATTTAACCTCACCGAAGCTCCGGAAGTATACATTACCGAAGTGTGGTATGAGAACAAGGAAATGCATCTGGTAGTGGCAAATCCAATTGGAGCCAATGAACTCGAGTTGGAAGGAATCAAACGGAAGACAGAAACGGCGACGCCGGAAGATTACTTCATTAAATTGGCATTGAAGGGAACCGCAGTAGATACGCTGATTGTCCCGACTGAAGGTTTGTTTACTCTAAATGGAAAAGTAACCAACAATCTCACGGAGATTAAAGACCAATTCTTCCTCGGTGGTGGCGCCTGGGGTTACTTCGGTACTGAAGACGGCTATCAAATTGATCAATATGATGTCACGACCAGCAATGCTGACAAATACAGCGACGAAGCAATGTGGATCGAACGCGATCTCTACGTAAAGGGCAGTCTGAAGGGAGAATTGTCGATCTATCGAACCATGAAGGCTGGAACGCAGCCAGTTGACTATAACATTTACAATGCCGTAGCTTTTGAAGTGGAAGGATCGGGAGTACTGGAAGTTGTACTGGCTAAAGCCGGAATCGAAAAATGGGAGGACCAACCACGTGCACGTTTCAATATCGACGGACGCTGTACACAGGTATATCTGGATCGACTGGATTTTTATCAGAAAGATGGACAGTACTCCTGGGAGGACATTGAATCCATTTCCTTCATTCAAAAGGGAGATGGAAAAGAAACCAAGAATTTTGAATTGAAAATCAGTTCTTTAGCTTTCGTAAACATCGATGAAAAACCCGAATGCGATGCTTATAATGCGACGAGATTGCAAGCGTTTCCCAATCCGATGAAAAATGAATTGAATATCGTACTGTCTGCAACGGGTGCGCAGGAATACGATCTGACTTTTAGCAATCAACTTGGGCAGGTCATTGCGTTTCAGTCTGGCGTAACCGATATCGACGGAAGGATCAACCTTAAAAAGGCAGGGCTAGCCCCCGGGATGTATTTTTACACAGTCGACGTCACTTCCGGAACGTATAGCGGCAAAGTCATGGTCCGAAAATAGGGGAACGGGGAATGTCACTTTGGATTTCGAACCATCATTTGAAATTCGGAAGGGGAATGGCCATAGCGCCTCTTGAAGGAACGCGAGAAGGTACGACGTTGATTGAAGCCGACCATCCAGGCGATT
>JANQRV010000620.1 GCA_028284395.1 Saprospiraceae bacterium | reverse complement strand
GCAGGAAGGAACGCCCGCAGCCTAATAGCCGAAGCTACTCTTTCTAGTGAATGTCTGGCAGACATTCAAGCGAGTGAACCGCTTGCGGACGGGGTGCCTAGTGCAAAAAGATATTTTCATATCGCAGCTTGTTATTTTTGAACAAGACTATTAGTACTATTGCTTTTGCAAGGCTTCCAATAAATCCCCCTGGATAGCTACAACGGACGGTAAAGGGGTGCTTTCTCCCCCTTTCGGCCAATGGCTGGTCAGTTGTTGCACGGAAGGTGAATTTTCACCCGGATGTTGGACACTCAAAAAGAGCGTTTTGCCATCGGGAGCGAACCATGGCCCGGTCAATTCAGCGTCCAATGGGGCACTGGCCATTTGAATGACTTGTCCGGCTTGTTCACCTTCTCTAGGAACGAAAAATAATCCGTTGTTCTTGAGTGGAGCATAAGGTTCCTTATGCATCAGACTACCTGACATATCCGAGGTAAACCACAAATTACCCGCCAGATCAAAGGCCATGTTGTCCGGACTGGCAAATCCAGTCTCGATACCCCCTGCGAGATAAACTTCTGATTTGAATGTCAGCGCGGCATGATCGTTATTGGTTTCTTCCAATTTCATGATGGATCCGAAATAGTTTTTCTTTCTGGTATTGTTAGTCAGGGCAACCAGAACATTTCCGTTTACGGGATCGATTTCGATGTCCTCCGGCCGATCCAGTGGTGACCCACCCAAAACCCGTGCAGCTTTTCGAAGTTGAACCAGCACATCTGTCTGATCTTTGAAAAGCTTTTGTAAGACCTCTGAATCCTCGTACTTGAGTGAAACCCAACGTCCTAGATTTGTATTGGCCACATAAAGGGTGCCTTCGGACAAACTACCCGGTTTAGAGCTGATAAACTTATAAAGGCATTGATCTACGGAGTCATCGCCAGTGTAAACTACCAGACGGCCATCATCCAGTTCTTTGATAGTGGCACATTCGTGGGCGCATCTTCCCAAGGCAATGTGCTTTTGGGCTTCGCCCGTTCTTGGGTCAACTTCTACTACCCAACCATAGTGCTCCGGTGGATAATCATAATATTTAGACCATTCCAGGTCATAGCTTCCTTTTTTCTTTTCCCCAGTCCGGAAGTCTCTTTCACCATAGAATTGATCGTAATTTTCCTCACAGGTCAGGATGGTCCCCCATGGGGTGACTCCTCCTGAGCAATTACCCAGGGTGCCGATTGCTTCTTTCTTTCCGGCGATCGGTTCTTTCCAGTTAAAGGGAATTGGCGTTTGTCCACTAATACGACGGTTCATAGGGTCGTTTTTGACGACTTCCCATTTGCCGTTTTTCTTTTTTTTGATCCGTAGTATGCTACCTCCAACGCTATATTGTTCTTTTTCAACCTGTTCCTTCGTTTTGGGCTCACTGCCATCATATCCCGAGACAAAAATGGGGTCTACATACTCATGATTGACCCAAAGCAAACCATCATCTGGATTTTGGTCATCCAATGGTATGAAGGCCGTGAAGTCATTGTTGAATCCGAACGTGTCTTCTTTATTAATGGCATCTCCCCAACTGGAAAGAATATGGTAGTTGAGCCCTTTCGCCAATTTCAAATCATCTTTTGCTGATGGTTTTATACCTTTGACAAAGGGAAGGTGGGCTCTAGCATTTACTTTGGTATGAAATTTGGTTGCCAGGAGGGTTGGCGTAACGGATAGTCCAAGTGCTCCCTTTCCCAAAAATTCCAAAAATGTCCGTCTTTGAATTGATTTTGCCATGAATCAGTTTTTAAATTTTTTTGACCGCTGTTAATAAAACTAAAATAAAACCAATTTTGTTGATGAAAAATTACCTCCTTTGTCTGGGATTTCTTTTTTCAGTATGCTATAGCAGCCTTTTGAAGGCACAAGATACGACTCCTGGAAAAGCTCTCTTCATTGGTAACAGTTACACGTATTTCTGGAATTTGTCGACCTTAGTCGAACTGATGGCCGAGGCAAAAGGTATAGACTTAAAAACCAGACATTCAACCAGTGGGGGAGTATCATTGGGAATGCATTGGCGGGGAGAAAGGGGGCTGCAATCTGTCCAACGAATTGAATCTGGAGAATATGATGCCGTTGTTCTACAGGACCATAGTATGCGTGCGCTTCAGTATCCGGATAGCCTTTTGCATTTTGGTAGACAGTTTATTGACAAGGTTAAAGAAAGTGGAGCCCGGCCCTATGTCTATTTAACCTGGTCGCGGAAGTGGAATCCCTTGATGCAGGAACAAATCACCAAAATGTATCAGCAACTGGCCGATGAACAGGTCGCTACCGTAGTACCAGTTGGTATTGCATGGGAATTGGCACGGACACTTAGACCGGAAATCGAGTTATACGATGCAGATGGCAGTCATCCGTCTTTCATGGGAGCTTATCTAACTGCCTGTGTTTTCTTTGCGGTTTTAACCGGCCAGTCTCCAGTCGGCTTGCCAAACCGGTTAAAGCAGAAAGATGAATTTGGAGAAGACCTGTATCTAATGATTCTTCCTCCTAATGATGCACAATTCTTCCAAGAAGTCGCAGAAAAAGTGGTGAAGCAACCTTAATTAGTAGATTGGACCATTAATTTAGTGGCTGTAGAACTACCAATTCAAAAGAATATCCTGAGATGATCAAGAGAGTGTTAGTCGGATTGCTCATTTTATTGCCCACGGGGTATTTGGGACTTTCCTGGTTCCTGTCAAATCTTATTCTGTTTCCACAAAGTTCTCTCGATCTTACAAAATCGCGAATGGTAAGCAAATGGAAGACGACTTATGAGGAAATGATGGCTGATCTGCCTGAACCTCAGTCGTTTTCTCTTGTATCTTTTGATGAGACGTCTATCAAGGGGCAGTATTTTCAACAACCTGATACTTCCGGTTGTGCGATCATTTTGTCTCATGGTTGGACAAGTACCTGGGCTGGAATGCTTAAATATGTACCTGTTTTGTCCGATTGTACTTGTGATTTAGTTCTTTACGATCATCGAGCGCATGGACTTAGCGATGGTAAATATGCGACTGGCGGCATTAATGAAGCCAAAGATTTGCTTGCAGTGACGGATTGGGTTCGGGAACAAAAAGGTTTTAGTAATGAGCAAATTGGCTGGCTGGGTGCATCCTGGGGGGCAGCAACGGTACTTATGGCCGGAGCCGATGCGGATAATGTGGCTTTTATCATTGCCGATGCCCCATTTCAAGATTGGTATTCGGCGATCTTCGAACGTGGGATCCGCGATTATGGTTCTTGGATCCAGCTCATGTCTTTTGGCGTCCTTAATGTTGTCGGTTGGCGTGCAGGTATAGACTTTGAGGATGCGAGTGTGCTGAAAGTAGCCCATCAAATTGAAGAACCAGTCCTGTTGATCCATTCAAAAGGAGACCGGGAGACCGCTTCTCACCAATCGGTTAATATTGCCAAAAAAATTCCGACCGACCAATGTAGTTTCTACCATTTGGATTGGGGTGGAGATCATACGGAAGACGTTCGAATTAATCGCGACCGATTTCAAGGTCTGATCAATGAATTTCTAGAGAAGGTAGATAAACGGTTCTTAAAACTGGTAGAAGAAACGATTCCTGAAGCTGCAAATGTGTTTTAATAAGTACTGATTAAAAATAGAGAATGTTGAAGACGAAAAATTGGGTCATTTGGATCTGCTGCTGGCCATTTGCTCTTTTTGCGCAAGTCGGAAATCCATTAGAAAAGGTAAAATTCTATGATCTGGACGAACTTTCAGTTGAAGAGCTGATTGCAACGGCAGGCCAATCACGATGGTATAATAAGACCTACAATTCACAACGTTTTCTCACCTATTACTTCCTGCCATGGAAGATGAAGACTGATGAGAAAGCCATTGAGATCAGGCAGTCAACCGATTTCCAAAAGTTTTTCGATGCTGAAGAGCGGCTGAAGAAAAGTGATTGCTATGGGGGTAACTACAATCCATTACCCGAAAGTTTTACCGCTGCACTTATACGTAATACCGCTGCTGCCGGTTTTCCCAATTGGAATGCCTGGGCCGCGGTAACGCAGGAAACAAGCTTGCGGCGAATGCCGACGGAAG
>JANQRV010000614.1 GCA_028284395.1 Saprospiraceae bacterium | reverse complement strand
CCCAGCGAATGCTGGCAATCTATACCCCGATAAGGCCTGGACGATGGGAGGCACGAAAAACCCGCATGGCGCCATGAAAGAAGGCGACACCCCTTCATTTCTTTTCTTTTTGAACAACGGATTGAATGTTCCCCCAAGACCCGAATGGGGCGGTTGGGGTGGCAGATTCCGAAAGGTTGGCCAACGCTTTTATCGCGATGCAGAAGATACTTTTCACAATTCGTCGGCCGATGCACTGGTCACCAATGCCAAGGCGACCGTTTTTCGATGGCGACCGGATTTGCAAAAAGACTTTGCCGCTCGCGTGCAGTGGGGGCGCGGTGAGGAAAAAACAATCAATCATTACCCGGCCATACAACTTAATGGAGACCAATCGAACCGCCCTTTGCACATCCCTGCGGATCCGGGAAAGAATCTGATTTTAGATGCCGGTAAATCTACGGACCCGGATGCGGACGAACTCTCCTTTGAATGGATGGTATATCCTGAAGTCGGTAGTTTTTCCGATGTCGAAAGTGTCGTATTAAGTGGGGCGGATCGCCCCAGGGCGACGATTGCCCTGCCTCAAAAAGGGTCGGGTAAATTACACCTAATATTGAAGGTCACCGACCATGCTCCATATCCTTTAATTTCATATAAGCGAGTCATCATTGAAGTGGGTGATACCGAAGTCCCTCCTTTAATAATTTTTGACACGGATATGGGATCTGACTGTGACGATGTGGGAGCACTAGCTATTTTGCACAACTATTTGGACCAGGAAAGGGCCAAACTCTTGGCTTGTATCTATAGTTCAGGCAAAGTTCCTTTTGGTGCCGGTATCATTGACGCCATTAACACTTATTACGGTCGGCCGGAAATCCCGATTGGTGCTGACTACGATGAAAGTTTTGGTGATCCGGTCGACAAAATGGACGCTGGTAAGCTTGCCCGCGACCAGGCAGCATTTGGTCATGATGTCGTCTTTAACAGGGATGTACCCAATCATGTTACCGTGAACAGAAGATTACTGATTGCACAGCAAGACAACTCCGTGACCTACGTTACCGTCGGACATACGAAGGCGTTGTACGATCTTTTGCGATCGAAAGCCGACAGCATTTCCGAATTAACGGGAGCCGAACTGGTTCAAAAAAAGATCAAAAAATGGGTAGCACTCGGGGGGTTGAAAGCCAACCGAACCGACGGACACGGCTCCAAGGATTGGAACTTTTTCCGGAACGGCACAGAACCCTATACCGATTACCTTCTGAAAAACTTTCCCAGTCCCGCTTACTTCATCAATGCGGGTAGCGACGTACTGACGGGACAAACACTCGCTCGTGCTCCGAGCAGCTCTATCGTGCGAACAGCCTATCGGGATTGGTTGTGGAAAAATGAGGAAAAGACCTTGAACGATGGCAGACCAAGCTGGGATCTGGCCGCAGTATGTTTTGCCGTCGAAGGTCAAACTATTTTTTTCGAACCTCCAGAGCGAGGCGTCCTACATTTTGATATCCAAACGGGAAGTCGGTGGAAAAAGGACGAGCACGGCCATCATTTTTATGTAAACCAGAAACCGGGCTCCTCCGTTTCTTTCGGGCATTATTTGAACAGCCTCCTGCGCTGAAATGATTGCCTAATGTAAATACCCATCAACAGGCTGCAATCGCTCGGGCAAATCTGTTTCTCCCAGAAGTTCTTTTAGGTCTCGTTCGATGGTATTGCAGATGGAAGATAATGCAATGTCCGTTATCTTATTTTCAAAGGGGGCCTCATTAGCTGCACCTGTTCTTTCCATAATGATGAACACCCCGGCGATTAAGATCGACAATGGAACAACCAACCAGGAAAATTCATATAGACTTTCCGCGGTAAAGAACCCCAGTAACCCGAAGGGTAAGAGTAACGCAAACAAGATGACAAATACCCTGGTAAAGAAATCATATTGACGTGGCAATGGCGTGTTCTTGATGCGCTCGGCTCCACCCTGATAATTGGTCAATGCCAATAATTGTCCTTCCATCTGGAAACTGTCGAACCCTCCTAAAGTCCCATTTGCCATTGCTTCATAG
This sequence comes from Saprospiraceae bacterium, assembly GCA_028284395.1. Taxonomy (GTDB): domain Bacteria; phylum Bacteroidota; class Bacteroidia; order Chitinophagales; family Saprospiraceae; genus JANQRV01. Next base: position 11,224 of record JANQRV010000614.1, on the reverse strand, counting down.
ATCTGTTTGCCCATCAATAAATGAATGGCATTAGGCTTATGGTTCTTGGATTTGATCAAATCATATTCTTCTTTATTTAGAAAAGGCGCTAATTCATCCCAGTCATTTTGCCCGCGCAGGTGAAGCCGCATGGCATGTACCCACGCAATTTGTTTATAAACCAGAGACTTCTTAAAAGTCTCACTTCGATCTCGCTGATAATGGTCCTGGTGGGAATGACTGTCCGTAAAGGTGATGACCAACCTTGCCAACACCCTACTTGAGTTAACAATACCGCCCCAAAGTATGCGGGCTTCCCACCATCGACCATAGGCAGAATTATTTCTAAAGGCTACAAAAATGGCTAGAGCCGAACCCAAAATCCCGATCGGTGTAAAGTTTAACGCCATTGCCTTTTCCGCGGTGAAAAAGAAAATGAGCCATATCACCAACGACCAAATGAAAACAAAAAGGACCTGATTTTTAATGTAGGCCCATATTTTCAGCGGGTGAAAATTTCGTTTGACAATCATCTTCGATTACTTGTTCAATTGTTCCACCACCATTTTTGCTGCCGCGGCGCCAGAATTTTGCTGCTGTCCCGTAATCAAATTGCCGTCGGTAATGGCATAAGAAGAAAATGGAGCGGCCACCTTAAAAGTCGTATCCGCTATTTTTTGAGCTTCATCCTCAATTCGATAGGGCTGTATCTTTTGCCCAACTGCTTGATCAGCATAGTCCTCCTCAGCATTCGCAAAACCGGTCCAGGTTTTATCTTTTACAATTAACTCGCCATTTGATTTTTTGGCTTCTAAAAGCAGTGTTGTTGAATGGCAAACGGCCGCACTTGGTTTGCCCGATTCATAAAACTTGGAGAACAATCTTCCCAGTTTCTGATTGCCCTTGAAAGTATACATGGGCGCCTGACCACCCACCAAAAAAATGGCGTCGTAATCCTCGGCATTGACCTCCTCCATCTTTTTCGTGTTTGCCAACATTTCATTGAACCAACCCAATTGCAGGTAACCTAGTGAAATGACATCATGTGCAGAATAACCACTGGCATCCGTGGGATTGGAATAACCATCCATCTCTATTTGCCCCCCTTCGGTAGATGCGACTTCCACCTCATAACCAGCTTCCTGAAAAACGTGCAGTGGGTGTGTCAGTTCCGCTGCCCAAAAACCAATTGGCCAACCAGTCTGTTTTGAAACGGCAGGACTGCTTGCCACCATCAAAATCTTACCCTTCATGGGCATCCCGTGCGCATGGACATATTTGATGTCCTCTTTAACTTGTGTCATATCTTTTGAATTTTGGTTTTCTTTTCAAATAAAAATCACTACAAATTTAGTCATTGTACCTACCTTTGTACATATACTGACCAAATAGTATGATACTAACTATTTTGAAAGTATGTTGATAATCAATAAATTAAAAACATGCCAGATTTTATATACAAAGGAAAGGTCTACTACAATCCAGTGGAATTTGCCATGGACAGATTAGGTGGTACTTGGAAAATGCCCATTTTGTGGCGACTTAAAGACAAGATCTATCGATACGGTGAGCTAAAAAGGTCTATAGCGCATATTTCTGATAAAATGCTAACTACCCAATTGAGAGAATTGGAGGGCGATGGTTTTATTCATCGGAAAGTCTATCCGGTGGTTCCACCAAAGGTTGAATACAGCATTACGGAGAAAGGCAAAACCGCAATCCCCATCGTCGTCACCATCCGAAATTTTGGTATTCAATTGATGGATCGAGAAGGGATCAACGTCGAATATTACAAAAAAGACAACCCGAAGAAAACAAAAGAGGTCAGCGACCCAGGTACTGCTCAGGAATAGTCTGGGCAAAACCATGGAAGACCATGGCCAACTCACGGTGAATCTGGTCGGTCACCGAAACCAATCCGACGGGTTGGTTTTCACCACCCTCCGCCCGGCCGGCTACTTCCTGATCGACGTATTGATACCAATGGGACCCTACGGCATAGGGATAGGTGATCCAGGTGTCCAAATATTTTCGGACCATTTCATTTCGTCTGGAAATGGTGAAGGCCGGATATCTCGGCAAGAGGGCCCTTTTGGTAATCGGTGGTATGTGATGTTCGCCGATCAGAATGGGCCTTTTCACGGTTTCGTACCATTCGTCCATCTCCTGCCTGGTGAAGGGCGAATACACGTTGACCGACAGCACGTCCAAATAGTCGGCAGCAACGGTAGCGATGGCGCGGTGATTCTTGAGTTTTCGTGTGAATCGACAACCGAGATACAGATGATTAGGGTCGTACTTTTGCAGCACCTTCTTGATAACGGAAAAATACTGAGCGGCAAATGCCGTCTTTCTTTGCTCGGGGTCGGTTATATTTCGGAGCGCTTCAAAGGTTGCACTGGCAGTATCCGGACGAGCGATGCGCCCCCATGGCATCTCATTGTCGACAAAATACCCCAGCAAATGATCATCCGCAGCTAAGTTGGAAATGTGTGCGAAGGCACTGTCAACCCGGACTGCCCATTCCGGATGAAAAACGTCGGGGAGATTACCTCCTGCGAGCAAACCGGTAAAGACCCGGGTATCGAGGGTGTAAGTATAGGGAAGACCTCCCCCAAAGAACAGACGATCGCTCCAATTACCGATTGTGTTGAGACCTAGGATCCTCAACCGTTTCGAAGTTTGGGTTTTCCATTCCCGGTAATTGTCATATTTGTCCGTGACATTCTTGCAGTAAAAGGAAAGGTAGGCAGAATCCGGACTGAAGCAAGCCGGACATTCGTCGTAGTTTGGTATTTTTTCAAAAAGCCACTCTCTCCCCTTCACAAGGGTCAGAGCAGCATTGTTTAAGGTCGATTTTCTTCGTACACCGTTCAGTCCAAAGCTGTAAAAGGGATTTCCCTCCGGCGTGACCAAGAACCAGTTTTGTCCGATTTGCTCGGCATGAAAAAACCCCGTAGTTTTTAATGGAAGATCGTGATCGGCAATGCCGCCATACTCATCCAACGCAAAATCGAAAGAAAGTCCGTTCAAAAATTTGTTTTCACTATCCAAAGTATGAAGACCATGGTTTTGCTCGACCTTACTCCGGTAGGATGATAATCGCCGTTGCCCCCACTGATCCACTAAGGGAATACGTTGTTTTTCTTGATTGAGCGCCAACTCCTTGATCAGCAGCTGCCCCGCCTTAGAAGCGGTCCACTTCAACTGAAGGACCTCATCATCTATTCCTCCTAATAGAGGAATCTCGCGCGTATCAATGGTGATCCGGTTATCTCCCTTCTTCAGCGATAAGGAATCCTGGATTCGGGACCTGGTGCCAAACAACTCGAAGAGCAAGGCGGTCGGCTCCTCGACCCATAAATGCATCGAAATGGAATTCACCATCGGCCATTGTTCCGGAAGGCCAAGGGTGATGGGAAGTACCCGGAAATATCCACCGGAATCAAAATCTAAAAGCAGTTCTTTCTGAATAATCTCAAAACTAACCGCTTGTGTATCAATCGCATTTAACCTTTTTCGGCCTGAGCCGCCAAAAACCCCCAACTCGGTTTCGCTTTTCTTCAATTGGGTTGGCAACAGGGAAAAGTCAGCTCGATAAGATCCAGTTCCATTGTCAGGTTCACTGCAACCATAAATCAACAGGCAGGACAAGATCAATACCCAGTTTTGGTTCATTTGTTTAAGCTTGTTTTCGCGGGGAGATAGAAATTTTGCTCCCCAACCGTCAATGATTCATTTGTCTTTGTCCACTTTATTGGAGGATGCGGCTCACCAGTCGGCTGCAACGTAATGGCCACGGTAATTGTTCCATTACAGTGAAGGTCGATCGCGCGACCAAACTCGTATTGCTGTTCTTCAAACCAGATGCCTGGATTGTTTCGCTTCGTAGATCCACCGTATCGGACCAATTCCTCCGTCACTTGCACAGGCTTATCCAAATTCAGCGCCCGGACTCTCATCGTGCTGCCATTCGGAGCCCGCAAGAGGTACCCGTCCTCCTTCTTCAGAAGTTGATTGTATTCTGGAGTACAAATTCGAAATCGCTTGCCATTGATTGAAGAATCCGCAATGATCAAAGTGGCCTTGGCCCCGGCCGCAGCATCGAAACTCACCTGAAAGGATCGACGATGTTGCAATACGCCAACGCAACTTCCCACTCCTATCGCCGCTCCTCCCCCACCAGGGTCCATACGATAATCCAGAAGTTGACCGAGGCTCCGGTCTCCCTTGACGGGAGTTGCTTCCTGGGCCGGAAAAAGATTGCTTTGGCCGGCCACTTCCCCCGTACGTCCGCCACCAATGATCCATGGGACCCCAAGGCCCAAAAGTCGGGGCGTATTCGTGTCGGGGCCCTGATGGCCCTTTACCCGCTTTGCGGTAGCCGAGTAAGCGGCCACGATATCATTTTTGTCCTGGAAAGTATTGCGAAAAACAACGATGCCCTGATCCGGATCACAATAAGATAATTGATCAGGCGGCACCGGCGCGGATTCCGGCCCCGGATAAAAGAGAATGGCAAATAAAAGACTATTCCGGGTATCACTGTACCGATCTCCTGGATTGACATAGTGATACAGCCATTGCAAAGTCGGCTGTTGTTCTTCGGGGTACAGACGCCACGCCAAGCTGGTCAGTTTGCTCAGGTTGGCATGAAGGTTGTCGTCCGAAAGATCGATTTTGGTGGCCATGCCAGAAGAACTGGTAATGGCTACCGTCGAAATCGCTTGCGCCACCAGGGAGGACAGCGTTTTCGGTGCGAACTGTTCGAGCTGGAAGACTGGATTTTGACCGGAACCGTTTTGCAAGGCAATGAGAGCCGGTCCGACAAACGACCAACCGTAATTGTGGTAACCTAAGCTTTCGCCGTTCCAGCCATTGACAAAAACGTTTTTTGCAATGTGTTCGCGGAGGCGTTTGGTGGCATCCCAGATTAAGGGCAAAGCCCGGGAACGACGCTTTGGAAGTCGCTGGGGCTCATCCCATACGGAGGCAGCCAGGATAACGGAACCGAAACGCACGCCCATCCAATTGCTCTCTATGTTGTAATTGGCCGAATATCCCATATTCGCGTTGACGGAAAACATCGCATTGAGTAGACTTTCATTAACCAAAGTACGTTGAGCAGTGGTCCAGCCGGAGTAACAGAAGTCATATGCGATGGCCACGTGCTGTAACAAGGTTGCCCGGGTCAGTCCTCGAGAAAAAGGATTGGTTAGAAAGGAGTCCTGCAATAATATGGAGGTATTTTGGTAAGCTTTTTCAGCCCATTTTTGCTCGGCAGTCAGCAAATACATGCCCGCCTGATCAACTGCCAAATACGCCCGATCATAATTGTTCAGGAGATGGCCGGCGGCGGCAGCCTCCGATTCCCTTTCGGCGATATTTTCCCGCAACTGCTTGAACATGCTGGAGATCGGTGCTCTTTCTAGGCTATTTCGAATGGCCTCCACTTCACCGGCCGTGACCACACCGCGGGGGTGGGTAGGAAGTTGAGCAAACAAACCGGCTCCATAGCTGCACAATAAAAGGAAAAATGCGCAGTCGATGTATTTTTTCAAAAGTAACTTCATAGGTCTTTAGCTGAATGCGTCCAAAGTTCCAGAAAATCATCATTTTTTCCGATCAGTATGCCCTTGCTTTTGGCAAAACGGATCGGAACCAGTGCTTTGACATCACCGGAGACAAAAAGACCGCTTTGGTGTGGAGATAACGGAGTGAATTCTCCCTGACCGTTTCCGAGCAAAAGCAATCCAACACCGGCATCGCTACGGGGGGTACGATGTTCCATACCATAGAGGTTACCCGCTATCAAGAGGTCGAGGTGGCCGTCGGCATCATAGTCATCAATTAATAAATCCTGTATCGGAGCGACCTGGGCCCGGATCGGTAGCGGTTGGTAGGTAAAGGTGCCGTCTCCCAGGTTTTCAATGTAGAGGCTGGCAAAATTTCTGGATTGATAATGGATGGATTTTTCGAGTTGGTCGCGGCCAAAAATAGATGGAATATCGGCCTCCGCGAATTGGTGAAACAACGGATATTTATCCTTGAGAAAATTGAGCTGTTCCTGCAAAACATGACGGCCGTAAACCGGGTATAGCCGCTCTTCCCGCCAATAAGCAAGCACGGGATCAAGGTCGCCGTTTTCGTCAAAGTCGGCGGCGAATATTTCGAATGGTTCCTCCTGCGAGGCCTGAAAACGATGATTCAGCCCCAGATTTCCGACGATATAATCTGGATCGCCATCTTCGTCGAAGTCACCTGATTCAATACTGAAGTACCATCCACTAAGATTGGGTAGCGAAGTCTGATCGGAAACATTTATGAATCCTTGGCCGGTATTCTTGAAAAAGGTTGGAGACATCCACTCTCCTACTACGACCAGGTCGAGACGACCATCTGAATCGAAATCCGTCCACTGGGCATCGGTGACCATGCCCAAATCCTGTAAATCGGGCAGTAGATCCCGGTTTGAAACCAGTGTTCCCTGTTGGTTTTCCAGCAATTGACTGGTTGCCGGTTGGGGATACCCCCCGGATACTTGACGTCCGGCAACAAAAAGGTCCAAGTCACCATCGGCATCAAAATCGCCTGCTTTGATGCATCCCGAACTATGATTATCAGCCGATTGATAGTTGGCCTTATTGAATAATTCACTGCCTTGGTTTAAGTACAGGCGGTCTGAATAATTTTTGTGCCCCTGCTCAAATTCGCAACCACCTCCGCTAACAAATAAATCCAGATCGCCGTCCAGGTCGACGTCGAAAAAACAGGCTCCACCGTCTTCTGCCGCCGAGTCTGTTGTCCAGGGGCCGTCTACTGGCATAAAAGATTGATCCACCTTTTGTACCAGCAATTGTCCGCTAAACCCAGCGGAACCACCGACGAAAACATCATCCAGACCATCGGCGTTTACATCGGCAACTGCCAAAACCGGTCCCAATGCAGAATACCTATAGGGAAGCAGGAACTCCTGGTCAAAGTCATCCCAGCTGTTTTCCCGGTGCCGGAACTTTGAACCGATTTCAGTGTCCCGTTCAAACAGTCGGGTGATGTCTGCCTCTGGGGACCGGCCGGCAATTTCATTCGAACAAGTCTGATAATCAATTTTGACAGTTTGATTGGAGGCGATGTTATCCAGCCGGCATTCCCGGAGATCCGGCCACTGTATTTTTAGTTGTACTTTTGTTGCAGCTCCCAAACCAAAATGCAATATGGGTTCTACGGATGATTGGTAGCCGCGTGTGAGGTAAAGCTGTTGGTATTGCTGGTTTTCCGGGGTAGACACCCACACTTTCGTACCCAATGCGGAAGGATTGCCTGTTGGTCCGGCCAGCTGGATTTTGAGGTAAGAGGTAGTGGGTGTGCTTTCCAAATCATTGCGATAAACAAAGGCTTTGGTATCCAGGTTGTTCACTACGAGATCCAGGTCGCCGTCGTTATCTAAGTCGCCGTAGGCTGCACCATTGGAGAAAGAAGTATGCGTCAAGCCCCAGTGCTCATTCACGGCTTCAAATTGCAATCCTCCGGTATTGCGGTAAGCAAAGTTCGCAATGGGCTCCGAAGGAATTTCGCCGAGCAGATCCTTCAACTGCCCATCGGGTAACCGGCCGTCAGATTTGACAAACCGCTGGTATCTAACGGTTGTATGATTGATGAAATCAAGATTTAGTACATCCTTCCTCAAACCGTTGGTGATGAAAATATCCTTGTGCCCGTCGTTGTCAAAATCAGCGAACAATGGCGCCCAACTCCAGTCGGTTTGGGCTACACCGGCCAAGTGAGCCAAGTTGCTGAAAGTGCCATTACCGTTATTTACATTGAGGCTGTTGTACATGTACTGAAAGTGGTACCCTTTGTCGATAAATTCCCAAAACTTTTCTTGGGTCAAGCCGGCAAGATTAGTATGACGGCGCACATGATCTTGCGGCATCATATCAACAACCATAATGTCAATCAGGCCATCATTGTCTACATCGGCAAGGTCGTTGCCCATCCCAAAATAGGAAATCTGGCGGGTGGCCTCCTTTATGGTCTCCAGGAAGGTTCCATCTCCCTGATTGAGGTACAAGTAATCGTGCTCGTAGAAGTCATTGGAAACATAAATATCTTCCCAGCCGTCCTGATTCAGATCGGCAATACCGACCCCCAATCCATAGCTGTATGCCCGTTCATAGATACCACTGGCAGCCGTTACATCCGAAAAGCGATCACCGTCATTGCGATAGAGCTTATCACCGGAATAACGATCTCTCCGCTGATTCTTTCGCGACTGGTCACGGCCGTAAAATTCCATACCGTGATTGGTCAGATAGACATCTAAGTCACCATCCCGATCGTAATCGAAAAAAGCAGCTTGAATGGAATAACCAGCGTCATCAAGCCCCCATTTTCCAGCCATCTCGGCGAAGGTCCCGTCCCCCTGATTGATAAAGAGAAGGTTTCGGCGGTTATCAGGCTGTAGATTACCGGAGCGACATAGATAAATATCTAGAAAACCATCGGCGTTGATGTCGGCCATCGCAATACCCGTATTCCAACTCACCTGACTCGGTAGCGATAACCCCGCCGCTTTCCCCGAGGCGATGAATTGGAAATCACCTTGATTGAGGTACAATTCGGGAGCGCGGATGTTGCTGGCCAAACAAATATCGCTGAGCCCGTCGTTATCGACATCCCCAATGGCGACTCCTCCCCCATTGTAATAGTATTGATACCGGAGAATATTTCGAAATCCATCCTCCGGTAAATCATTGGAGAAAAATATTTTGGAGTGACTGGGATCGATCAATTCGAAATGAGGCTGTACCGATGGTTGTCCCATCTCCTCTTGCTCCTCAGTCGCACTACACCCAAAAAACAGGAGCAACATCGATAACCATAATATTTTGTCGATCCCAGTCATATCATTCATTATCCGCCGTAGCCGTCGTTCAAGTCGATCTCAAAATCGGGCACCTCCGAATAGAAGGGACTATCAAAACCGACTTCTCCCGCGCCGCGATCCCCATTCGGTATCGGCATTCTGGCACCTTGAAGATAGAAAAAACGATCACCTTCAAAGGCCATTTCCCGGAAACGCTCCAAGTGAATGGCATCGACCAATTCGGCATCCGACCCGGCAAAATCACCGATTCCGGCCCGGTTACGGACCAAATTCAAATCGGATCTTGCCCCAGTTAGATCCTGAGCACTTCCCAAATCGGCACGGATGACGGATCGCAACAAGTGCATATCGGCCAGTCGCAACAAGGGTAAATTGGTGATCCTACGACCAGCCCGATAGTATTTATCACACCATACGTAGGAGCGGCTGGCTGCAAAGGCTCCCCTCGGCTCGGGGTTGACATCCGAACCGGAAGCTTCAAACCGTTGATAAAGTTGTGTATATCGTTTATCCGCTAAGGCTTCTTCGGTCTCCGATTGATCGGCGCCCATCCACCCAACTTGTTGTAAAAAGGAATCGCTGGCTCTCAAGAACCGTCCGCCGTTTTTATCCGGCCCACTGGCATCGCGATTGTTGGCATTCAACCAAGAAAAACGGCCGGGATGTTTCCAATTGCTCGAACCACCAAGGCCGTCGCCAGCCCAAAGGGCATAATACCAGATGACTTCTTTACCACGGCTCACCCCCGTTTGATTCCAGGCCACCTCAGGATCTTCCGAAAGATCGTAGTCTCCTCCATTTTGATCGATGACAAAATTGAGTTCGGCCAAAGCTTCATCGTAGCGCCCCATCTGGAAATAGACCTTCGCCAATAGCGCTGCCGCCGCAAATTTGTTGACACGACCGTCCGCATATGCGGGCGGGTGTAAATTGGCGTCGTATCGTTCGGGTAGCAGATCTTTCGCTTGTTGCAGATCATCAACTACCAGATTGTAGATATCTGTCGCCGATGCCAGTTCACTCGATTTGGCCTGATCGAAATTCTTAGCCTGATTGAGGCGAAGCGGCAACCGCTTTTCATCATTGGGATAAGCGGGCGCATAAAAGCGGGCCAGGTGTAAATAGGCATAAGCCCGAACAAACAACAGTTCTCCTTCGATCCGATTGCTGGCATCCGGGCCGGCTTCCGGAAAAGGGATACCATTGCTTTCGGCAATCAGGTCCAGGGCACCATTGGCATGCCCGACCGCAAAGTAACCGTTGCGAAAGATCGGATTGTCAAATAAGCCAATAGAAGTTCCGAAGGTGCGCGTGTAAATGTCTTCAACATCGGCATTGATCGAATAACCTTCGCTGGCGGGAGCCAGGTTGACGCCATCAGCCATCGCTTCGGAAGCCATTACTGCGTGCGCAAACATACTGCGGTTACCGCCATTACCGGTCAAGGTATAATACGCGCCAATAGGGGCCTTATCGAACTCATCGATGCTTTGCCACGGAGATTCAACGGGATTGGTCAACTCAAAGAACTCGTCGTCGTTGCAAGCCTGCAACAGGAAAACGGCAGAGAGTGCAATCAGATATTTGATATTGGAATATTTCATAATCGACATTTGATAGGATTCATGTCCAACCGACCTAAAAGGTCAAGTTGAGATTGAAGTTATAAGATTTTACCTGCGGTAATGCGACATTCACCCAACCCTGGGCAATGTTTCGTGAATTGCCGACATCTACTACCTCCGGATCATATCCGTCGTAGCCGGTGATGGTGAATAAGTTGTTCGCCGTGAAGCCCAATCTGATGTTCTGCATCGACAGGCGTTGCACCAGGTCCCGTGGCAAATTGTAAGAAAGGGAAAGACTACGCATACGCAGGAAGTCACCTTTGTACAAAAACTGATCCGTCACCTGCCCGTTCCGTTGGTTGTCAAAGCGCTGGTTGGCAGAAATCGAACCATCGGCATTGATGATGTCGTATCGATTATTCCAGCTAAGGGATGGATAGATTGCATCGGTATTACCGGGCGTCCAGTAATTACCGACCAAGGACTGACGAAATTGCTTGGGGTCATTGACCCGGGTGGCATTTCGTTCTGCCCGATCGTAGATGTAATTCCCTCCCGAAAAGCTCAACAAAGCAAATAGCTCGAAGCCTTTAAAGGTAAAAGTATTCGAGAAACCTCCAAAGAAAGTCGGCAGACCGGTTTTATCGGTCATATCAAACAAGTGCCTTTGCAGGTTAGACCGGGTTGCAGGGATGATGTTGCCGGTTTCCCTCCTTTCACCCGTTGCCCCAAAATGCTCCAAGTCCATCTCGTAAATCATTTCGTATCCCCCTTCCGGGTCAATGCCGGC
>JANQRV010000598.1 GCA_028284395.1 Saprospiraceae bacterium | reverse complement strand
CCTCCCATTCCGGTACCGCTTCCACCTCCACCTTGAGTCCACTCGGTAAATTTGATATCCAGATAAATGTCATCAGTGATCAGGTGCAATACTTTTTCTACGCCAATTTCTTCATTCGGGCCATTGGGATTGGTGGCGGACCAGGTGGTAAAAGTGAGATTCTCGATGCCATCCGCAATGCGACCGACCGCCCATTCGGTATCGGCCGGACCAATTGGATTGTCTTTGTCGAAGATCTCTTCCTGAGCGATGTTAAAAATACCCCTCATGTCCGCCCGGGTAAGCCAGACACTATCGGTGAGTCGATCTTGATTGGCCTCTAAGGTCCAATCGGCAAAATCCGCCTTCTTGAAAGTGGTCTTCGGACCACCCCAGATGGTCTGCGCAGACAATGGCGGGCTTGTAGTACAAAAAAGGATAATAACGAGTCGGATGTAATGTTGCAGCATTAGGATCATTTTAGATTTTCCAAAAAAATCAAATTAGGAAAATATTTGGCCGGGCATTGCTGCTTATATATTAAGCCTAAGTTAACTTTGTGTAAATCACACGCAAATTAAGTGGCTCTGAAGGAACTTCAGGTGAACTTCAACTCCAAGCGCACTTCCTCCTTTCCGGACAGTGAGAATTGCTTGTAGCCAGGATAAGTTGCCGACTTACCTAAGTCCGGTAACATCAACTCTTCCCGTTCAGGTACGATCAAAATCGCTTCGATTTCCGCGGGCAGCTGAAGGTCAATCACCCGATTGCCCTTGGACCCAGTTGCCGAAATTACAATCTGGCCGACCGCCAATGGAATGACTGCGTGGAGGGACTCCAAATCTCCCAGCTGAGGGCGGATTTCTATTTTCCGAAATCCCGGTTCCAAAACTTGAATACCGACGACATGCATGTAGAGTACATAAAGGGGAGCGACGGGAAGGTGGCTCCATTGGCCGTTGGAGTCGGGTTTCACCGACCAACCTTCTTGTAGCGTATTGTTCAGGCCCACCGAACTCATGTCATTCCAGCGCCCTCGGAAGTCATCCAGTACCGCCTGGATCTTACCGGCTTTGCCCAGGGCCCATAGACGCCAACCGGCGTTAGCGGGATAAGAAAGCCCCATTTCTTCCGGACAATCATTCAACATTTGTAAGGCCGGGGTGGGCATACCTTCCGGAAACAGATCGTACAAGTAAGCGGTAGCGATGGTGCGATCTGCCCATTTTTTATATCCCTCCTCTCCTATCCAGGGCAGGTTATCGATGAAACACTGGTCGGCCTCGCTCCAAAAAGCCTTCGTAGTGGCCTCCAAGAGTTCGTTACTGAATTCCAGGGCAAAACTACGTGCCTCCACATCCTCAAATGCAGTGGCCAGCGGGGCAAAAGCTCGCCTTAACATCCCAACGGCATAAAGATTGAAGACACATTGCTTGTGTCGTTGCAGGGGATAGGCCTCATGGTCGATCCAGACCGTGGGAACGCCAATGTTCTCTACCGGTAACAGTCCGTCTTCTAATTGGATGCTTTTTAAATAATTGATGAACGTTCGCAACCGTGGATAGACTTCGCGGAGTGCCGTTTTATCTCCGGAATACAGATAATAGTAGAAACAATCAAAATTAAAGCCAATCCCATGATCCAAAAGGGGCCCCCAAGGCGTAAGATCAAGCTGCCGCTGCGCCATTCGGTGGAGCCGGTCGTAGGCCGGCCAACAATCCAGAAAGAAACCATCCTTCGTCAATCCCTGGCTATAAGTATTCACAAAACGGGCCGGAATCTTTGTATTGCCAAATGCCAGGAAGAGAGCATGCAGCGCGTGGCCAATGTCGCCACTATATTGTTGTCTTTCCCTTCCCATGCCGTCTACCAAGGTCTCCTGAGCAGCATTGTAAATCGTATTAACCGAGGCATCGATCAATCGCTGAATCGCGTCATCTGAACATCGGACTTCTGGCCGACGCTCCCAATCGTAGATCCTGCGCCTTACACCGACATTTTGAATGAGAACGGTCCCGCCGGAATGCCGGATCAGCAATTGTATCCAGCGCAAGGACTCAAAGTCAAAGGTCTCAAAATGGTTGACCCCTTCCTTACAAACGAACCGGGTCCAAGCGTGAAAGTGAGTATTCATCACGGATGGTTTGCCCAATTCGTGGCCTTCCTGCACCATTAACTCCACCGTGGTCCCGGCGGGGGCAACGATGGTGAAATAGGGAAATCCAACCACTTGTTCTTCCAATTCAAACGTCATGGCGGCCGTTTGTCCCCGGTGCAACTTCACTTCCCACCCTTGATCATTTGGATAGGCCTGGTTACTGACATCGATCTCGTAGGCATCCGGTGTTTCAAATTCAAAGTATTCTTCCGGAGGACGATGCCATTTAACGAAGAACGACTCGGCCAAGGAGCGAACCGGGATTTGAATTTCTCGCAATAGCGGAACACTCCGCGCGCGGATGGCGCAATCCTCCGGAATCCCGCTACTATTCCCCAGGTAGTCGCCGTAGTTGTGGCAGATAGCGGGTTTATTCGCAGCGCCCTTAATTTCCATGGCCGGC
>JANQRV010000588.1 GCA_028284395.1 Saprospiraceae bacterium | reverse complement strand
GCGCTGTTGCTGCCATCGAAAAACCGGAATCGGAATACGCCCGAAAATCCCGGAGTAATCCTTCAAAGTGGCTGATCAGAACCTGTGGCCCCAATTTCTATGCCTTGGGCATCTTTGGCCAGGAAATTTACGTCAACCCCACTAAAGAACTCATTTTTGTACGCTTGGGTAAACGATGGGATGTATCCAATCATCGGATATTTCGGGTTATTGAAAAGGCATTGGAAGAGTAGTACTATCCTTAAGGTTGGTAATTTCTCCTTCGTATATTTGCGATATTCAAGTAGCCATAACACCACCTAAAAATCGCCAATGTACTTCAGAATAACACTCTCTCTTCTTTTGCTGGTCTCCCTGATCCACGCGCAAAAACTCGACTTGTCCAATTTTGAAAATTTAAACATTCGCAATGTCGGACCGGCCAATATGAGCGGCCGCATCACGGCCATTGATGCCGTGGATCGCAATCCCAATATCGTTTATGTAGGAGCAGCCTCCGGCGGGGTGTGGAAGTCCGAAAACGGAGGAAGTGCCTGGACGCCCATATTCGATGATCAACCGACCCAAAACATTGGTGCCATTGCCATCCAACAGAATAATCCCAATGTCGTATGGGTCGGAACGGGGGAAGGGAATCCGAGAAACTCCATGAATTTGGGAATGGGGCTTTTTAAGAGCCTCGACGGAGGAATGACCTGGCAGCATCTTGGATTAGCGGCGACCAAGACCATTCATCGCATTCTGATTGATCCCATCGACCCGGAAACGGTATACGTTGGGGCGATGGGAGACCCGTTCACCCCCGGTCAAGATCGAGGCTTGTATAAGACTACGGATGGAGGATCGACCTGGGAAAAGATCTTATATACCAATGACCAGTCCGGCATTGCCGACCTGGTTATGGATCCGTCCAATCCCAACAAGTTGATCGCGGCCGTGTATCAACATCGTAGAACCCCGTACTACTTCACCTCCGGCGGACCCGGATCGGGCCTTTTTATCACCTATGACGGTGGTAAATCGTGGAATAGATTGACGGATTCGGACGGCCTTCCCTCCGGCGAATTGGGCAGGATCGGAATTGCCATCGCTCCTTCCGACCCCAATCGGATCTACGCCAAAATCGAAGCCGCCAAAAATGCCCTTTATCGAAGTGACGACGGCGGGCGGAGTTGGGGCCTCATCAATGACAACCCCCGCTTTACGAATAACCGACCTTTCTACTTCCAGGAATTGGCGGTGGATTCAAAAGACGCTAACCGACTCTACAATATTTACCAACCCTTGTCTCTGAGTTATGACGGCGGTAAAACCTTCGATCCCGTACCGATGATCCCCGCCGATGAAACCAAGGGGATTCACGCCGACTTCCACGCCTTTTGGATGAACCCAAATGACCCCAAACATTTCATCATTGGAGGCGATGGCGGGATCGGCATTACCCGCGATCACGGCAAAAGCTGGTACTTCCCCGAGACTTTACCCGTGGCACAATTTTATCAAATCAATGCAGACAATGACCTGCCTTACAACGTTTATGGAGGAATGCAGGACAACGGCAATTGGTCGGGACCGGGATACACCTGGAAGCGCGGTGGCATCCGGACTTTGTACTGGCAATACCTGGTGGGAGGCGACGGGTTTTACATTCAACCGGACCTCGACGATTCCCGCTTCGGATACGGCACCTCCCAAAATGGCTATCTGTATCGATACGATAAATTAACGGGCTATTACGGGAGCATCAAGCCGCACGTTCATCGCGATCATCCCACCTTGCGTTTTAACTGGAATGCAGCTTTTGCCCAAGATCCCTCGGATCAACATACCATCTATTACGGCTCGCAGTTCGTCCATAAATCCACGGATAAGGGGGCAACCTGGGAAGTCATTTCTCCGGATCTTTCGACCAATAACCCGGAACATCAAAAAGGCGACTACGGCGGCCTTACCCTGGATCTGTCCGGAGCTGAAAACTACAATAGTATCCTGGCATTAGCTCCGAGTCCTTTGGCTAAAAATACCATTTGGGCCGGCACCGACGATGGTCAGCTACATTTGACCCGGGATGGAGGCGAAACTTGGAACAATCTGACCAATAACGTAAGTGGGATGCCAAAAGAGGCTTGGATCGCGCGGATTCACGCCTCGCGCTTTGCCGCCGGTACCGCCTGGGTAGTGGTGAATAATTACCGGAAGGGAGATTACCGGCCTTATCTCTTTAAGACCAATGACTACGGTGAAACCTGGCAGAGAATGGCCGACGAAAAACAAGTAAAGGGGTATGCACTTTCCTTTGTCCAGGACATAGAGGAGCCGGCGTTGGTCTTCCTCGGAACCGAGAATGGGCTATGGATCAGCGTGGATGCAGGCAAGAATTGGGCGCAGTTCAAAAATGGCTTTCCATCCGTATCAACCATGGACCTAAAGATCCAGGAAAGCGAATCCGCCCTGGTGGTCGGTACTTTTGGCCGAGCCATTTGGGTCTTGGATGACCTCAACGTTTTACGGGCTGCGGCCAACGGCCGATTCCATAAGGCATTGACGGCGCTGCCCATGAATGATGCGGTTCAGGTAAAGGGGCTCTTCATCGCTCCGCCAGGAAACATCTGGACGGGCTTCCACACTACCTTCGAAGGAGAAAACAGGGTGTTCCAAAAGGTAAACATTCCCTTTTATCTGAAGCGGGAGACAAAAATGCCTACACTAGTCACCGCCAACATTTACAATGAAAAGGGAGCGCTGATCAATACCGTCAGCAAAAAGTCGACAGCAAAGGGGTTGGACTATTTACAGTGGAAGCTGGATGAAAAGTCCTCTAATTTGCCGGGAGCCTGGATACACGAAGAATCAAGAGGCGTTCCTGTCCTACCGGGTAGGTATACCATTGTTCTTCAGTCGGGCACAGATCAAGACTCCAGCCTGATCAACGTCATACCCGATCCACGGTTTGAACCAGCACCGCAAATTGACGAACAATTGTACGCCTATCAAAGACAAGTTGACGGGCAGGTGGAAGCACTGGCCGCATCACTGCGGGCGATCGATCGAAAACAGGAAGCTCTTTTGAAATTGGAGCAGCAACTTGAGGGATTGGACGACGCTGCAACAAAAACCCCCATTCTAAAGAAAATAGCGGGTATGAAGCAGCAGTTGGCAAACCTCAAATCCGCTGGGCAAACGCCCCGCCCGCAAAGACAAGTAGGAGCGTGGCAGACCGCGCAGGTGACCCCTTATTCGAAGGTCAATGACGTGCAGCGGATTGCGATGTCGAGGGTTAGAGCCATCTCTCGACAGGAGCGCGAACTATTGGAGGAGGCGACGCAGATGGTAGG
>JANQRV010000587.1 GCA_028284395.1 Saprospiraceae bacterium | reverse complement strand
CCGCTGTTGGGGTTTCTGGATACCCAAATTTTTTTGGCCGCTCGTGCCGATGTTTGGTTTCCGGCCCTGTTCGTGTTCTTCTTTCCGGCCGAGACGGGGGGAGCTTTGAAAATTGTGTGGTTTGCGGTATGGTTCTGGGCCGCCTTTTCCAAACTTACGCCAACTTTTACTTCCGTTGTGGCGGTCATGATCTGCAATAGTCCCTTCCTGAAATTCAAGTGGCTGAAAAAGCGGTTGTTTAAAAGTTATCCCGATGATTTGAGGATGAGCCAAGCGGTCATTTACATTGCTCATTTTGGGACCATGGTAGAGTTTGCACTGCCCATTCTACTGATGGGAGGCACCTTTTTAGGTTGGCCGCAAGAGGTGATGTTCTATTGCTTACTTGGCATGACGGCCTTTCATACCTTTATTTTCATCAACTTTCCCATGGGGGTCCCAATGGAATGGAATGTCATTGTGGTGTATGGTGGTTGGCTACTGTTTGGGTATCACCCCGAATGGATGCCTACCGACGTGACCAGTATGCCGATTATCGTCCTGTTTTTAATGTGGTTTTTGATCTTTACCTTATTGGGTAATTTCTTCCCCAAATACATTTCCTTCCTTTTGTCGATGCGTTACTACGCCGGAACTTGGCCCTATTCCGTTTGGTTGTTCAAAGGAGATACAAAAATGACGAAGCTAGAACCCAATATCAAGAAGACTTCTGCTGACTTGCGGACGCAACTCAGTTTGTTTTATGACGAAAGGACTTCCAGCTCCATTTTGTCAAAAATGATTGCGTTTCGAATGATGCATCTACCCGGAAGAGCTCTACAGGATTTGTTGCCTAAAGCAGTAGATCGGATCGACGATTATTACTGGTCGGAAGGAGAGTTTATTGCGGGAGAAGTCATCGGCTGGAACTTCGGAGATGGACACTTGCATCAGGAGAAACTCCTAGCTTCGGTCCAAAAACGGTGCCATTTTGATAGTGGCGAATTGCGCGTTATCATGGTAGAATCGCCACAATTACACAATGGACGATTGCATTGGAGAATTCACGATGCAAAAGATGGCTTGATGGAAGAGGGATACGCTTTCATCAAAGACCTGAAACAAAAAATGCCCTGGCCTACTGAATGGAAATCCAATGAATAAGAGATACGATGTTGTTATTATCGGTTCGGGACCAAATGGTTTGAGTGCAGGTGTCTACCTGGCCCAGAGGGGACTCCGGGTTTTACTACTAGAAGCGGCGGAAACCGCTGGGGGTGGTATGCGGACCGCAGCTTTGACCTTACCCGGCTTTCGACACGATGTTTGTTCAGCAGTTCACCCCATGGCTGTCTTGTCACCCTACTTCCAACAACTGGATTTGGGACGATACGGCCTGGAATGGGTTTATCCGAAAGTCTCCGTGGCACACCCACTGGACGGAGAAGATGCGGTAATCCTGTCAAAATCAATACCAAAGACCGCGGCTAATTTAGGATTGGACGCCAGGTCATATCAACGTTTGATGTATCCCTTGGCAAATCGCATCGATTGGTTGTTGGAAGATAGCTTGAAGCCGCTTGGTTTTCCAAAACATCCGTTCTTTCTGGCCAATTTTGGGAGAAAAGCGCTGTTGCCGGCTACGACCTTTGCAAGGTTGTTCTTCAAGGAAAAGCGCGCCAAAGCCTTGTTTGCCGGCTGTGCCGGACACAGCGTTTTGCCCTTTGATATGCTGTTTACTGCTGCTTTGGGACTGGTTTTTTTGGCTTGCGGTCACGCAGTGGATTGGCCGGTTGCCAAAGGCGGTTCGCAATCAATTGCCAATGCACTTTTGCAGTGTTTTCAAGCGTCAGGTGGTGCTATTGAGTATGAGACACCAGTCCGAACTTTCGAGGATTTGCCACCGGCTAGTGTTTACTTGTTTGATACGGATCCATTGCAATTAGCACAAATTGCGGAAAATGAACTTCCTCAGGGGTATGTTCGCCGATTGAGAAAATACAACTACGGCATGGGAACTTTCAAAATTGATTACGCACTTAGTGATGCCATTCCGTGGAAAGATCGGCGCTGCCTGGAGGCCTCGACCGTACATTTGGGCGGCACCATTGAAGAAATTGCAGAGAGTGAAAAGGCTGCCTGGAATGGTAGATATCACGACCGCCCATACGTATTAGTGGCACAACAAAGTCAGTTTGATGCAACGAGAAGTCCGAAAGGACAGCATACTTGTTGGGCGTATTGTCATGTGCCGATTGACTCCGAGCGCGATATGTCGGTTGAGATCGAGAATCAGATCGAGCGATTTGCCCCTGGTTTCAAAGACATTATTCTAGCAAAAAGCCATATGAACACGAAGACTTTTCACACTTACAACCCCAATTACGTGGGTGGTGCCGTGACGGGAGGAGCGGCGGATATCACCCAACTGTTTACGCGACCAGTCGCCCGTCTGAATCCATATTCCACACCCAATCCAAAAATCTTCTTGTGTTCTGCTTCCACACCACCGGGTGGCGGTGTGCATGGAATGTGTGGCTACTGGGCAGCAAAAAGTGCCTTTAAGAAATCAATTCTTCTTCAATGAATTTCCTGAAGTCGTCGTCCTCGGCCTTATCAAGAAGCTGTCGTTGAATCGCCTTGTTGGCATCATTGTTCTTCAGGAGTTCGATCAGGCGCAGGTAGTAGGTTTTGTATTTCTTCTTTTGTGGGTATTGATCTTCGTTTTTGGTCAATATGCCGTTTAGGATTTCGTGCAGCTTCGAATCGCTCTTGGCGTTCATTATTTCCTGTAAAAAAGCAATGGTATGATCATAGTCTTCTTTAGTGGGAATGGCATCAATAGCTTTGGTGAGGTTCAACACCAATGCCTCCTGTTGTTTGGCTAAAGAACGCTTGCGGAACCACAATACAAAAAACAGGACGGCCAGCGCCAGTAGGATGCCGCCGATCGTCAGGCCAATTCTGGCGACGGTTTTACTGATTCCCTGTGCCGATTGATCTACCTTATCGGTGGTCCGATCTACTTCAGTGGTAATACGAGTGATTAAACTGTCTAATTCTTGGCTTTCGACCAGACTTTCCAAACTCGTAGTCAATACATTTTTCAGGAGTTCCGTCGTAGTGGCCCCCAGCAGAGAATCTCTAAGTTCATATATTTTCGCTAAATTCTCTTGCTCTAATAAGTTGGGAATTAGCCGCGCTACTGTTTTGTCCATTTTTGCGGTGATCCCCTCCACGATGGATTGTAATTTCCGGTCCATTCCATCGAGCTGAGTAGTATCCGACATCAAGTCTTTGATAGAATCGACGCCCTCATTGAGTACACCCAAGACAACCACTTTTAAAGAGTCGCGAAGTTGCTGGTATTCGACCGAATCCATCTCTTTCTTCAGGGATTTCCCGGCTTGTGCAAAAATGCGATCTACCAGAGCATCTACCCGGGAAGTATCCAGCCCCGATAGTAATCCTGCGCTAAGCTTCATACCGATTGTATCCGATCTCTCTTCGATTTTGTCAATATTGGTTCCTAATTTTAGGACATCGCAACTTGAGAATAGCGTAAAAATCAACAAGCTGATTAGAGTGATAGTAAAGGCTGCATTGAAATGGCTGTACATCGGTTAACATTTAGTATGGGTTGGGCCAATCATCAAAATCAGAAGTGGTCCTATTTTGGGGTCAATATAGTTATTTCGATTTAAAAACTTGACTTGAACCATACCGTCGAAAGTCGTGGGTGAGAAGACTGCGTTTCTAAAAATGGTAGAATTCTAGTAAATTGAAAAAAATAACGTATCGAGAACCATAACCGAGAAAAAATGCTGATGAACAAAAAGACCGTCATTTGGGCACTTTTTTTACTGGGAATTCCCTTTCTCCTGATGTACCAGACCTTTGCCGAATCTAAGGACTGCGATCAGTTGGTGATCGACACTTACGAAATCTATTCGGACATCGATATTCCGGATGTCGATTTTGTGAATTGCTACTATCATAAAGAGTTAGATATCCGAATCTCCGTTTATGATCTCCATGATTTGATCGACATCAGCAGTTTTGAACTGCTGACGAATGCTGCTCCCGTAGAATTGTTAAAGGGGGGACATCTTTTGACGGATGCGGAACGGCCGAGTGGAGCCAATCTATACCTGGCTTCAGGCGAGAAATGGGGAAGGAAATGGACCTATGTGGTTGATGCTACATCCCGAAGACTTTGGGCGGAAGTCGTATATTGACCTATCGGAAGCCATTGCATAGGCTAAAACCGATCCCCGTTTCGAAGATGGAAATTGGCGCATTGAAGTACGTCCGGTCATGCAGGTTCAGGGCATTAACTCCTGATCCTGACGACGGATCCAGGCCAAGACGACCGACTCCAAGTCTTGCTTTCGCTGTTCGATCTCTTGTAAGTCGGCAAACCTGGCGGTCCGTCCTTCTTTGCCGTCCCCCTGCAGGAGGCCAGATGCATCCGGCAGAGAGGCTCCCTTGTGAAACATTAAACTCACGTGCCGCTTGGCATTCATGAAAAAGGAAGCCATATTTCCTTTATACACAAAAGTCGGACTGTTCCATTTGATGGTTTCTTCCATTTTATCGTGGCAGGAAAGGATGATTTCACGAACTCTTTCAATTTCGCGGTTCATCGGGTGATTCCTATTAACCAGGTACTCATCTACTTTGGGATTCTTGTTCATAGCAGCCATCGGTTTGGTAGATTTATCCAACTGTAAAGTTACTATTAATATTAGTAATTGCTAATATTAATATTCGATTTATTTAATATTTTATATCTTTACGTGATGAAAATCACTAATGCCGCATCGATCTTTAAAGCACTCGGAGATGGGAAAAGAATGCACTTGGTCAAATTGTTAGGGGAGCGAGAATGCACGGTTGGTGAGTTGGAGAAGTCCTTGAAACTAAGCCAATCCGCTACCTCTCAACATTTGAAACTCTTAAAAGATGCTGGTTTGGTGACCAGTCGCAAACACGGGAATTTTCGCATATACAGGTTACAGAAAAACAAGTTGCAGGAAGCCATGCGTTTTTTCGATCAATTGTGGGATGAAGGACTGGAAACCATGAAAACAAAATTGGAAAGCAATGAAAAGTAATTTTCTGTTCAAGGAGATTTGGATCAAAGCCCCCATTGAAGAGGTCTTTGCATGTTTCACTGAGGAAGAAGCGATGCTTACCTGGCATGGTAAAGAAGTCACTCTGAATGCGGTACCCGGCGGCATATACAAGGTCATCTTCGAAAATGGAACGACCATCCGGGGTATCTACCAAGAGGTAGTTCCCTTGGAAAAAATAGTTTACACCGCCAATTACGAAGGTGTAGACAGTGTCGTTACCGTTCAATTTGTTACTCAGGAAGGGGGAACTTTGGTACAGTTGAGGCAGGAGTTTTCACCCGATCAGGACATTGCTTCGTTCGATTATGGCTGGGATTATTTTTTGGGGATTTTGCAACGTCTGGTGGCCGCCGACCCAGATCCGAGGTAGCCCCCCAGATCTTAAGATTTGGCAAACCTTAAGATTTGCCAGTTCTTAAGATCTGGTGTTGCAGCGAAGTTTTTATCTGCAGAAAGTCTTAAATTGAGCGCTCACCAGTCAATCCCTTTCTTATGTTAATTGACAAGAAATTGCAAATTCTCGCGGCAGCCCCCGATTTGCTGGAAGATCTGTTGGCCCAGATTCCTTCGGAGTTGATGAAGGAACGTAGAATTCCCGGAAAATGGAGTATTCATGAACACGCAGTGCACCTGGAGGAGGCACAAAAAATGATCATCGAACGGTTCCGGCGCTTTCAAAACGAGACCAATCCCATCTTTACACCTTATCTGCCGGGCGATACTGTGCCGGATGATTATTTAGGCGATCTGGACCTAACGCAGTCAATGGTTGACTTTCGCAAGCACCGCCAGGAAATGATTGACTTGCTGTCTACTTTCACTGAAGCACAGTGGACCAATGAAGGGAGCCATCCCGAATATCGAAATATTAGCGCCCTGTTGTGGGTTCGGCACGTAATGATGCACGATCATTTTCACATGTATCGCATTGAGGAGCTTTGGCTTACGACACCGGAGTATTTGAGGAAAGCATAGATGTAGATAGTCAAATTTAAGAATACACCTCTTTTAACTTTCCATTTCGTTGCTGCCAGATCTTGATCATGGCTTCATCTTTTCTGATAGTGCTCAACTAGTGAGCAATTTCTGCTATGTCGCGGGCGTATTCTGCCCGATTGACATTGACCATTCTTTGCTATTCTTTATTCAGTACCAGGTCGCCTGAGGGAAAGCGACCGTACGAACGCCACTTTGTTCATGGAAAATGATGAAAAATCCATCCCGAACAAAAGTAAAACAACTTTGTATAATAGTAAAGCTATCTTTAAAACCAAGGCACCATGCAAAAATCAATTTGGGTATTGCTTATTTCGTCTTTTTTCCATTTTCAGGCACAAGCTGGGGTTTTACTTCCGATATCCGTCCATTCCGATTCCACATTGCTGATAAAGCCAATGACAACTCATCAAGGCGATGTGAAATGGGTCGAACTATTGGTACCCGGACACATCAAGCTTTATCGAGAGGCGGTCTCCGCTGATAATTTTGTGGCGGTCGATAACCGAACCGTCATCACTCAAGATCAGATTGCGTATCGGTACTGGATCGGAACGGATCGCATCGAGCCCATCGATCGATTGAATTATCGCCCCTTGATCAAATCTTACATGCCCGAGGCAAAAACATTACATAAACGATTGGGGAAATATGGGTTTCGTTTCGAAAACCTACCCTCCATGATCGTGTATTACAACCAGTTTTACGCGGGAGATGGCGAACCGATGCGCACAATCGAAAAAGATAAACTCAAGATTTGGTAGATCCGCGTTGTTGCTCAACACCATCCTTACATTAAGACGGTATAATTTTTTCTTCATCTATTGTATACTTATCTCCAATTTCTTCGTTAGAACGTAGAGTTATAAAAGAAAATGTGAAACTCTCCCCGATCTATATATTATTTTCATATTTAACAAATAGAAATAACCCGTGAAGACAAGCAATCTACGAGAGTTTGAAGAATTGGTATTACTGTCCATTGCCGCCTTAAAGGACACTGCTTATAGCGTAACCATCTGTGAACAGCTGGAAAAGCGTGCTGACCGAAAGATCCGCCTTGGTGTGGTGCATGCTGTCCTCAATCGACTGGAAGACAAAGAATTCATCAAAAGCAGCCTGGGCGAACCTACCAAAGAACGCGGCGGACGCCGCAAACGCTATTTCGAGTTAACCGATACCGGTAAAATGGCCTTGTTGAAGGTCAAGGAAATTCGCGATGGTTTTTGGAACATCATCCCGGAAACCATTTTCAAAGAATTTGTCTGATACCTATCAAGTTGATCTGTTTTTCCCTTACCCGCTGGTAGTTGATGTTCATTAGCAATTGGTGCGCTATCCATTGAATGACGTATTCGAGCACCAGGTACAGCCATGGCTGTGATTCATATTTTTTTTGGAATGGGTTGTCTCAATTCGGATATTTTACATACATTTAATGAAGAAATAGAAATCACTCGTGAAAGGAACCAATCTCGGAGAGTTCGAAGAGCTAGTTTTGCTGACCATTGCGGCACTAACCGATCGTGCCTACAGCGTTGCCATTTGCGATGAATTGGAAAAGCATGCCGACCGAAAAATTCGACTCGGTGTAGTACACGCTGTACTCAACCGACTGGAAGCTAAAGGTTATTTGAGCAGTAATCTAGGTAAACCTACCAAGGAGCGCGGTGGTCGACGAAAGCGTTTTTACGAACTGACCAATGCGGGTAAAATGGCCTTGCTTAGGGCTAAGGAAATCCGCGATGGTTTGTGGGACATTATTCCGGACATTGTTTTTAAAGGATTGATCTGATGTACAAGGATTCCTCGCCTCGACCACCTCGCTGGGCCGACCGTCTACTGGAATGGTATTGTCGACCCGAAATTCTGGAAGACCTCCAAGGTGACTTACACGAATATTTTCAGCGAAACCTTCAATCTGGCAGCCTTCGAAAAGCCAGGCTCATTTACATCGTCGACGTTCTTAAATTCATCCGGCCTTACACTACTAGAAGGCCTGAAAAATCATCATTAATGAATCATCCGAACCTACTTCACCACTATTTCAAATCTGGCCTACGAGGCCTGACCAAAAACAAGCTATTTACGGGCATCAATGTGTTGGGTATGGCCATTAGTATGTCATTGGGCCTGTTGCTCATCGCGTACATCAGCGAATTAAAAGGCTTCGATCGCTTTCACGCCAATTATTCGCGCATCTACCGGGTGGTCACGACCAATACGACCGCAAAGAGCGGGATTCAGCATTTTGCATCTACTTCTATTTTGGCCGGTCAGCGGATTAAGGCAGAGGTTCCGGGAACGGAGCACGTGGTGACGATCAAGAAGTCTTTCAACAAAGATGTGATGTACGAAGATCGGACCCTACCCTTGACGGGGCTATGGGCTTCAGCTGACTTTTTTCGGCTATTCTCTTTCGATATGATCAGCGGAAATGCAGCAACGGCCTTGCAGTCTCCCTATGCCTTGGTATTGACCCGGTCGGCTGCTGAAAAGCTTTTCCGCAGCATCGATGTTCTTGGCAAAGCAGTGACGATAGAAGACGAACTTTACACGATTAGCGCTGTTGTGAAAGACCCTCCGAAACATTCCCATATGAGCTTTGAAATGCTAGGGGCTCTGGCAACTCTCGAACAGAACATGCCGGTCGAAACCTTGACACAGGCACAACAATGGTCTGATATCTGGGATTCTTACGTTTACTTCGCGCTCAAGGAAAACGCGGACCCTGGTGCGGTACAGACCAACTTGGACAATATTAGTAAGCGGGAGAACCAAGCGGAGAGCCCCGTAAATATTCAATTGTCATTGCAGCCTATGCGTGAAATAGTGATGGGCCGAAATTTGTCTAATCACCTCGGCTACCACGTCGAGAAGCCCTTTCTTTGGTTCTTGGGCATCCTGGCCGTGGTAGTGATGATATCCGCTTGCTTTAACTATACCAATTTATCGATTGCTCGGGCTTTGCGCCGCTCCAAAGAAGTGGGGATTCGCAAAGTCGTCGGTGCTTCGAGAAACCAGGTTCTTTTACAGTTCTTATTGGAGTCGGTCCTCATCGCACTTTTGTCGTTATCGTTTTCCTTTGTATTGTTTCTCTTGATTAGGCCTCATTTCTTAAACATCGAACCACAGTTTTTCGAACGCATTGCCCTTCACCCGACGACTACCAACTACTTGTATTTTGTGGCTTTGGCAGTAACTGTAGGTTTGCTGGCCGGATTGTTGCCAGCCCTTTTCTTTTCGAAGATCAACCCGGTAAAGGTGATCAAGGATATTGGCAAACTTCAATTGTTCCGGCATATCACCATTCGCAAGGCCCTGATCACCTTTCAGTATGTCCTGTCGATCTGTTTCATGGTAGCCATCACCTTGATCTACCATCAGTATCGCTACTTTCTGAGTTTTGATCTGGGTTTTAGTACCGACAATATTCTAAACATCGATCTACAGGGGAACCCACATAACCTGTTGCGGAATGAATTGGAACAATTGCCGGAAGTAACCGGAATTTCGGCCTCCATGGTGGTTCCCAGTGTCGGGGACACCTATTCGGTGATTGCCCGGATGCCGGGAGCTGCCGATTCTACCAACATTCATTACAATGTAGTGGACGATCATTACCTGAGCTTGCACGAACACCAACTCATCGCCGGTGAGAACTTTGCTCCACCATCGGGCGAAACGCCGGAAGAAACAGCAGTGATCGCCAACGAAAAGGCATTGGAGTTTTTCGACCTGGGTACGCCCGTCGAAGCGCTGGGTAAAGAATTGGTCATCGACAATCAGCGCGTGCAAATCATCGGCGTAGTGAAAGATTTTCACAATAGTACGTTGCGAGACCCTATACGCCATTTTGTGTTTCGGAATAATCCACAAAGGTTGAAAGTGTTGAATCTGAAAATCGCGACCGCCGACTTAGCAGTCACCATGGAGCGACTGGAAGCCATTTGGAAAAAGATCGATCCGGTCCATCCATTCAAAGCGGAATTCTTTGAAGAATCCATTCAAAAGGCCTACAACGAATATACTGCCATGATCAAGATCATTGGATTCTTAGCCGTTTTGGCCATTACCATCGCGTCGCTTGGCCTCCTGGGTATGGTGGTTTTTACGACCGAAACGCGTTTCAAGGAGATTAGTATTCGCAAGATAATGGGGGCTACCGAAAAGGGGTTGGTGCTAATGTTGAGTCGCGGTTTTCTCATATTATTGCTCGTCGCCTGCCTGATCGGCGTGCCGTTTACCTACTTCTTGCTCAACCAAGTCGTATTTTCCCAAATCGCGAATCCGGCGCCCGTCGGTTGGTTGAATTTCCTCCCGGGAATCATGGTGGTATTGGGCGTTGCTTTGCTGGCCATTAGTTCGCAGACAATCCGAGTGGCACGGGCCAATCCGGTGGAGGCATTGCGGGATGAGTGATCAGCAGAGGTAGCTTCCCTACTTTTCTTCTACCAATGATCCGAGCAACTTGTCGTAAACAGATTGTTTCCCTTTACCGAGCAAAATGCTAATCATGTAGGTGATAAAAAGTAGCAGCCCTACTATAGTAATTAATCGAAACTCCGGGTTTTGTTCAAAATAGATGGGAGTTGGAAAAATGAGGCTTAGATGGATGACTTCCCAGGGCAGTAGTTTGAAGAAAGTCCTTTGAAAAGACTTGCGCAATCCAATTTTTCTTCCGGCGTGATCGTGGACAACCAATCGAAAAACCCATTTGCCAAAAGTCCCCTTGGCCCGATCACTATCAAAATAAGTGAAGTAAATCCAAACCGGTAAGGAAATGGAAAGGATAACGTATAATTCTAGATGAAGCGGGTCTTTAAACCATGCATCATCGATGCCCATCCAGATCCTGGTGTTGCTTAAAATTGCCCATTGTAGAACAAGCATAATGACGGAATAACAAATGGCACAGTCGATCAAGTAAGCGACCGCTCTCTTAAAAAATAGTTTTATCATTAATTCAAATTGAGATTGCAGGGTGCTGTAGCTCCCTTCATTGATTTTCGAATGTTGCCTCTCGTTAGAAAATGATCTTACATGGACCGGGGGCGAATGAGATCGATTGGACGTTCATCCATTGTGTTTTGGATGCCGACAGCGACCCCGGAAGCTTCGATCTGTATTCGTGATTGGATGAGAAAAGTGTCTGGGGACAATTATAAACTAATTCGGGCAATGTTTGTTTAATTTATATATAAAATTGTTTTATTTGTTTCGTTAAAATTTTGAAATGTAAACTTTTCAGCGCGAGAAAATTTTGGATTTGCGTCAAATTAGACAGTACTTTAAACTTCGATCTTTGGGAGAAATAGACCCCTTGTAAATCTGACTGTCTACTATGTATCTGAAATCATGGTTGTTTCTGGTGTCCCTATGCTCGCTGTTGCCAATTTTAACTCCTATGGGCGCTGCCCAAAACCTCATTCGAAACCATAGCTTCGAGGAGGTAGATTGTCCGGAAAACCCCATCAATAGCTTCGATCGATCACCGACCTGGTATGCAGTGGGTGCAGACGCCTATTGGATGCACGTCAATTGTCCGGTTGATCTTGCGGCGACGGCAAGTGTACTAGCCATCAAGCCACAACTTACCCCTAATTTAGGCTTGGGGTATATCTCGCTGGAGGGCGTCTTAACTGCCAACGGTTTTTTGATCACGGAAGGGGTCGGAATCGAGCTGACGAAGGCTTTGAGCTCAAACCATGCCTATTTTTTCGAAGTGGCGGCCATTTACTACGACGCCGAAAAAGGACCTGAGTTACCCGAGGACGGCTGCGATGACATACTCCGTCCCCGGCTGGAGGTAAGAGTTGCTAACGATCCAATTGGTATATCCCTGGAAAGAACTTTTGTTGGCCCGAACTTACTGGTGTCGGCCATCAACCAGAATTCGGAATTGGTATTGGATGACCAGGGCGCTGAACGCCCGGGATTTGTAAGAAACCGCTGGTTTACCTACTACGATTGTTTTTTCCCAAAGGGAGGAGAAACACATTTGGCTGTGATGGGGAGAAGCGAAAAATTGGAAGGACCGGAGCAATGCATACTTGAAGGCGAGCCGGGCTTCCTGTTTAATTTTGGGTATGCCCTGGATGAAGTCTTTCTGGTGGAGATCCCCAAGGCCATCGATAGCAGTATGGTTTTATGTCCGGAAGTAACCGGAGTAGATCTCAGACAAGTGGTGGTCGATCCATTGGGAAAACGAGCTTTTTTTGTTTGGGACGACGGTTTTGAAGGTGCACAAAGGCCCATCGAGCGTTCGGGCATCTATCGCATTGATATGATCTTACCCTGTGTAACTGTTCCCATAACCCTGGACATTGAACGAAGTGACTGTGCGCCGGAAATCTTTTTCCCGAATGTCTTTTCTCCCAATGGAGATGGATTGAATGACGAATTCTTTCCCAGTATTGGGACTTCGTTGACATTCAGCTCTTACGACCTTAAGGTTTTCAATCGTTGGGGACAAGTGGTATATCAGAGCACTGCATTCGATCGGGGTTGGGATGGTCAAATTCGGGGAACCGCGTCGGATACCGGCGTCTACGTTTGGGTATTGTCTTACAGTTTGGCGGAGAACCCGGAGTCGACCAGGGTTTTATCCGGGGAAGTCCTCCTGGTGAAGTAAAGCAATCAAAAGCGCCAAAGCGACCACAACAACAAAAGCAAAAGCAACAACAGCAAAAAGATCCATCACGAATGAACGAACCAAAAAATACTTTGTCAAAATCACAATTGTGGGTGCTAAAGCAGGGCTTCAGCGCAATGTTTCTTTTGCTATCCGGACTCTGTGTGATGCAGGCTCAGACCGACTCTGCCTTTATCAAAAAATACTATTATCGGGTAACGGTTAATCCCGGTATCGTCTATAAAGACTTCAAAGTTTCATTCGATACGGACCATTCTTCACCCGTCTTTTTTCAGAATTCCAGCTTTGGAGCCAAATTGCGATTAAAATATAAGTGGGTAAGTTTCTATTATACCATTCCACTCGCCGGGGCGAATGTACCCGCTGGTGCTAATCCCAGGCATTTCGGTGGTACCTTAAGCCTTTTTCGAAACAAGTATGTCCTGCGTTTAGGACTACGTCGATTTAAGGGGTTTACGGATCTCAATGGCGCCGGAAATGAGACCGAGGCCGGGACCTTTATAAACGACATGCGAATGTGGTACAACCTCATTGACTTTACCTACATTTTATCGAATCGACGCTACTCTTTACGGTCGGCCTTTAAGTTTTCAGCCCGGCAACTGAAAAGTAAAGGATCTTTTCTGTTGAATACACAATGGAACTATCAAAACCTGGAGGCAGATTCTCTAACAATTCCCATTTCAGCCAGCGATACTTACCATCTGGATAATTACAAGAACCTAAAAATTGGTATTGGAGGAGGTTATGCTTACACCTACGTACGGGACAAGCTTTTTGCTACCCTGGTCCTAACGGGCGGTGGGGAATTCCGCCGACTGATCTACGATTTTGCCGAAGAACGAAGGACTTCCAACCGCTGGCGGCTCAGCCCAAGCCTGCAAATCCAATTTGGTTGTGGGGTTACCGGCGAGCGCTACTTTGCCGGCCTGAATGGTTATTACCTACCGGGGTTGGACCGGGAAAAAGGTCTGAATACCCGGGTACGGGACTTCCGAATCCAGTTAGTAGTGGGGATGCGGATCGGCAATTATGAGCAGGAAGCGATGGACTTTTAGGTAATGAATGGATCGTTTACCTTCGCCGGTGGCTATTTTTGAATGACCTGGTGAATGTAATTCATGTAGTCCTGTTGCATTTCTTTACTAATCTCATGGCCACATCCCGCATACACATTTAGAGTGACCTGGCAATTCCTAGTTTTCAAGTAATTTACCTGTGACCTGACCGATTCAATCGAGACTACCGAATCATTCGTTCCATGAAAAACTTGAATGGGTACGCTGCAGTCGATTTGCTGCCCCGTTGATTGCATTAACTCCTGATCTAAAGTGGCCAATAGGGGACAGGCCGTACTGATTAAATGCTTGTATTTCGTTGCGAAAATATAACTGAGATCCCCTCCCTGTGAAGCTCCAATAATGACTGGTTTGATTGGAGGATCATACTTTTTTGTGGCAGCTGCAATAAATTTACTGAGTTTACCTGCTTCTTTCAAAATGGCCCGATTTTTTTCTTGCGGCCCGAGTTCGTAGTAATTTGCTGGTTCGATTTCAAAAAAAGAATACCCGCTTTCATAGGTGTATGGAGCTTGAACAAAAAGGATGCGAACCGGGACTTTGAAGGCCGACACAAATCCTACAAAATCCTTTGGAGTAGCCCCCATCCAGTGCAAAGCAATGACCAACGGCAGTTTAGGACTTTGCTTGGTTTGGTTTTTAGTGACCTCTAAGTACTTAACCCCCTCCAACTCTGATAATTCCTCGCTTATCTTTGGAGGAGGCCAATTCCCAATATGCCATTGCCAATTCTTATTTTCAATGGCCAAAAACTGGTGAAAGTCCGTGGGGCCTACAGTTTGATACTCCCTCCAGAATTTGATTTTTCCATTTTCTAATTCTACTGCTACCAATCCTACCGTAGCCGTATCTCTTCCATAGCTGAAAGTGTATTCTCCTACCCCCGACTGGGTTTCTTTATTGAACCATAAGTTGTGGAATTCCATTTTATGGGCGGCGGTGAGCTGGGCAAAAAAGGGTCTTAACTGTTCATGCCCTTGAAAGTATTGCGAACTGGGAGGTTCTACGTAAATAGCGTCTTTGTGAAAACTGCTCAATGCTTGGTCGGTATTCTGAGTAGACCACCCCTCTGCTACAGTAGTCATTAAGATTTGAAATTCCTCGAAGTCGAAATCTTGTTTGGCCGGTTTGCAAGTACATAATAAGGCAAGAAATAGTATAGCTAATAGCTCGGATCGTATTTTATTTGGAGATTCACATGTCATTGAAGGAACTACTTTTTCTTTACAAAACTACTCTCTCGATTAGGGTCGCCATTCCCACTGTACGCTGCCTTGGCGGGGTATGGAAATACCGGTCGACTCATCTCGACTTTTTCATTTTTGACCTTTGAAACTACCACGCGTTTGGGGGCAGTTCCCTTTTCAACCCATTCCCGAACCACTTCCAGCCAATCCGCCCGGTCGGGGCCTGGCCCACCACCACAGTGCGTAACTCCAGGAAGGAGAAATAAGCGAATGTAGTCCATCAGTTGTTGATCTTTTTTCTTCGCCTCTTCATAATGCTCAATCGCTGTCAAGGCGGAAAGCGCCGGATCGCCCCAACCGTGCCAAATGATCATCTTCCCGCCCCGGGCCTTGAACGCACTGTAATCAGTATTAGTCGCATTCAGGAAGGAAGCGGCAAAACGGGTGTCTTTATGGAAAGTTGAAAAGTCGTAAGTGGCATAATTCCAATCGGGGTCATGGTAGATCAGGTACTTGAACATTTCGGTACCGAAGGCAAACTGTAAAGAGGGAAAGTTTAGATTCATAGACCAATCGCTTGGGCCGACGATCCAAGGGAACCAACCGCCTTCAGCATTTTCACAGCCAAGGGGAAAACCCGGGTAAATTTGACCATTTTGATTGGTCGGACCCCGGTAGATCGTTTTAATCGCCGCCACTTGTGCCGTCGTAAAACAGCTCTTGTCTTTGGCAATCCCATTGCATGAAGGAAGTTTGGTAAAGTCAAAGTTGCAGTCTCGCGGATCATTGATGATCTGATCGGCAAGGCCGTCAATCTCGTCACACTGTTCGAGCACAGCATCCTGAAGTAACTGTAGGTGATGCTGCGAAAGTACGGCTTGCTCGATGTTTTCCGGCTGAGGGTACAAGATCTTGGTATTTTGCACCATCTCTGCACCCGTTGCCGGCCAATCAATAATGGGAGCCTCGGCAACAATGCCGTCAAAATCTTCTGGATAGCGTTGCGCCTCGATCAAAGCCTGACCGCCTCCCCGGGAACATCCTATAAAATAACTGTATTCCGGTGCCTCACAATAATAATCAGATATGATAGCTTTGGCTACTAAGGCGGTTCGATGTACGGCAAGATGCCCAAAATTCAATTGCCGCTCCATATTGTGGTAGGCCCAGTCGGCTTTTAGACCGGGACCTTTGTGACCCGTATCGGTACCTACTGTAGCGTAGCCCTCTTTGACTTTAGAGCGGGCAACATTTTGAATGGTGCCGACAAATCCACCACCCCCTCCCATAACGAAGCGGCTATTCCATTCGTCCGGTAGCAGAAGTTCAAAGTTGATCTCTTTGCCAATTGTTCCCAATACTTTGCAGTATCCCTTTTCTTCATCTATCGCCGTCGTCTCCATGATGGTGAGTTCCGGAAAGGAAATTTGCTTTACAGATGCACAACTCTTGCAGCCGGATTGAGCCATCAACTCAATGGGGTGGCAAAAGATAAGGCAGCAAAAACAGACAGAAAAAAACTGCTTGAACTTGTGAATGATTTGAGTATTCATATCGACATTGGATCTTTTGATGAGTTACTTTCTTAAATTTAGCCGATTTCACGATTATTTTGAAGCAGATGATCAAATTGAATTATAAAATCGACCTGAATTCAACTATAGATAATTCACTTATCCCTTTAATCCTAATCCCTTTTTTGGCTTTTAATTCGATGGCCCAAAATCGTAGAATTGCTCATGTTGATGTACAGGCACCTACCGGAGGAAGTGGAGCATCCTGGCAAACCACCGGCTCACCCTCACCCTGGTCAATTACAATTGCATTGGTGTCATCCACTTGGCAATACTGACCGTTGTTCTGGTGGATGCTCAGTGTGTGCCGGAGGGTCTATCCATGGGAATGACCGGCGATGTCGTGCATCCATTTCACGTTTTATGAATTTTAAGGTGATGCCGGTAGATAGGAGCGATAATCCTTGATAAGGTTATTTGATAACTTCGCTTATCTGTACAACTGGCTGAATATTAGTATAATTGGGGATGTCATTGAGTATTTTTTCGGCATTGGGTCCAAAGGAATTTTGATAATCGGAAAGCTGGTCAAAGTACAAGTATCCAATGGCCAGATAAGGAACCGCTTCGTCCGGCGTCCGTCCGCTGACTCCCTGATCAATGGTAAAGTACTTCAGCGATTCGCCCATTAACTCTGCAAGCATGGGCATGTGTTTGGTGGCATAGTAATCCATGTCAAATGTCTTTCCTTCACCGTTCGGATACATGATTGTCACTTTGGTCATGCCCTTTTTAGCTTTGGAACTGCTGAGGGAGGTTGTGCGTTGGCAGCTGGTGGATAGTGAGATGGCAGCAATGATTAGGAGAATAATGTTGTTTTTCATTTTGTCGAGTTTAATAAATGATAAATGTTAATTTCTTTAGCTGACTAAGCAGGTAATCAATTTAAATCAAACAATTATTATGGGCTCTTTTTTCCTACATCTTCGTTCCGTGCTCACCTTGATAGCTGTGGCTATCAGGTTCCGCGCGTGCCTTGGTATAGAAAAAAATCCCCTCGATAATAATCGTCTCCTTCAATTTGATCACCTGCTTAATTCTTTTCCATAAAAAAAACAAAAGTGCATTGAAACATGAAATGACCGCGTCTCTTTTATTCGGAATTGTGATGACTCGCAAAAAAAAGGTATAGAAGTGTAATAAATCGAAAAGAAAAATTACTAACCAGCAAAAAAAACTTTGAGTAACGATTTTTATCATTCGTGGATCCTTCCCTTTTCCGGTATCATCATCAAGATATGCCGGGCTTATGCCAATACTGAGGAAGACTTTGAAGATTACTATCAAGAGGTCTGCCTGCAAATCTGGAAAAGCAGAAAAAACTTCAAGGAAAAGTCAGAATGGTCTACCTGGGTTTACCGGGTCGCCCTGAATGTTTGCTTAACGCTCATCAAGAAAAAAAGGATTCCGGCCGGGGTGTTTCCAATAAAGGAAGTAGCGGATCCTCATCCTTCGGAAGAAGAAGAGGACATCGTGAATTTATATGCCGCCATCA
Source organism: Saprospiraceae bacterium (assembly GCA_028284395.1). Taxonomy (GTDB): domain Bacteria; phylum Bacteroidota; class Bacteroidia; order Chitinophagales; family Saprospiraceae; genus JANQRV01. The sequence continues at coordinate 5,267 of JANQRV010000587.1, read as the reverse complement.
GGACCTTATCCGAAATTGACCGGGCGATCATACTACTGTATTTAGAAGAAAAATCCTATCGGGAAATCGCACTCATTATGGGTACTAAAACTACCAATATTGGAGTGAAAATTAATAGAATCAAAAAACGACTTAAAACGATATTGAATGAAAAAGTCAATTGAAGCCATTTGGAAACAGGGGTTTGCCGACGAATCAGCAGGCATTCCCAACATCAAGAATTTAAATGACCTTAAATCAATCTACATCATGGATCAATTCAAAAGAAGGTATCAAACCAATGTTCTAATACTGATCGGAACCGCCATTCTCGTTTTATTTGCATTCGTAATGGGAGGAGTGCCCTTTATTGGAATTTTTATGTTTTGCTTGTTTGCCTCACTGGCTTTACTGGGAAAGGTAGAAATCGATAAATTGGATCGATTAGACAAAGGAACTAGTAATTACGATTACATCAAAGGCTTTGACGAATGGCTTAAAAGCCTGTTGATCAGGTTCTCTTTCATATACCGGATCTGGGTGCCGCTTTTATTCGTCGGATTCAGCTTGGCTCTGCTGCACACCAATCTTTTTGTACCCTTTATCGGAGAAACATTGATTGAAAGATTGGTTGAAAATCCGGATTCGCAACCATTCTATGGTCTTCCAATGGCTGGAATGCTGGGCCTATTGGCTTTTGCCGTTATTTTGTCTTATTTTTCAAATTATCTTTTTAAACTGGAAATGAAAACGATGTATGGAGGTTTGATTGCCCGGCTGGATGATTTGCTGGATGAACTCAATGCATTGCGATGAATATGCACTCCGCTCAAAACTTAAAGAAATGTCCAAAATCCATTCGGTCCTAGTGCTCTTGCTGTTGACAACCTGCCAAGGAGTGGAGCCTACGCACCATTCCGGCCATCTCAATGTACTATTCATTGCCGTGGATGATCTGGCGCGATCGATTGCTTGCTTTGGGGATACGTTGGTAGCGACCCCCAATATGGACCGCTTGTCGGAAATGGGTGTTCGTTTTGATCGGGCTTATTGTCAGTTGCCGCTTTGTAATCCGAGTCGGGCTTCGGTCATGACCGGACTCCGACCCGACCGGATCAAAGTATACGACCTGGATCGTCACTTTCGGGAGGAAATGCCCGAACTGATAACATTGCCGCAGCTTTTCAAAAACAATGGTTATTGGACCGCCAGAGTTGGTAAACTATACCACTACAACGTACCGGCAGGAATCGGAACGAATGGCCTCGACGATCCCGCTTCCTGGCACAAAGTCGTCAACCCCAAAGGCAGGGATACGCAGGAGGAACATCTGATTACGAATGCGGAACCACACCGGAAAATAAGTGCAGCGCTCAGCTGGCTGGAGGCTGATGGTGCAGATGAAGAGCAAACCGATGGTCTGGTTGCCAGTGAGGCCATTCGGTTACTGACGCAGCACAAGGATCAGCCTTTTTTCCTGGGAGTCGGTTTTTACCGGCCCCATACTCCCTATGTTGCTCCGAAAAAGTACTTCACTTCCTATCCGATGGAAAAGATGGTCCTTCCCAAGAGTCCGGAAGATGACCGACTCGACATACCCTATGCCGCTTTTGCCCACAATTGCAAAGTACCGAATTATGGCCTGGACGGGGATACTTGCCGCAAAGCCCTTCAAGCCTACTATGCCAGCGTTTCCTTCATCGATGCACAGATCGGCAGATTGCTCAATGCCATCGAGAAGGAGGGACTGCTGCAAAATACAGTGGTGGTTTTGTGGAGTGACCACGGTTACCACCTCGGAGAACACGGGGGGATTTGGCAGAAGAGATGCCTTTTTGAGCAATCCGCCGGATCGCCCTTGATCATTTATGCCCCCGGAAAAAAAGGCAATGGCCGGCCTTGTAGACAAGTGGTGGAATTTGTAGACATATATCCCACTATAGCCCAGCTCTGCGGCTTACAGCTACCGGAACAATTATCCGGCAAAGACCTTGCTTCCTTATTGGAGAATCCTGATCAGCCTTGGCGAGGATCTGCTTTTACTCAGGTGCTTCGGCCCGGAGATGGCAGCCCGGTGATGGGCAGAAGCGTTCGAACGGATCGTTGGCGATATACGGAATGGAATCGTGGTGAAGCTGGGGCCGAATTGTACCACCATACCAGAGATCCCCTCGAATTCACCAATTTAGTAAGTGATCCTTTCTACCGCGACACCGTTGAAATGTTAAAAGCATTGTTTGGTAACAAAGTTGATGGCAAGGTGCCTCAAAGCCCTTTCAACCCAGCGAGGTTGTGATTTCCCAATTAATGGGGATATTTTATTTCTCCTCAATTCACATGGTTTTTTCAACGGTGATTGCCCGTACCTCTGGGTAGTCAATAAACTCAATTCCAGGAGTTTCCTAACAATACCCTTACAAATCTGCAAAACTTCAGTTTCCGATTGATGCGGCATCCGTACCTTGCACCATGGCTCAAGTTGTCAGGCCAAGTTCAGGCCCACGATCGGCTACGGGATGACAGCAATGGCATCAAACTCACGATCAACAGAATGATAAAGCAATAGCCGTTCTGATAATACCAACGGATCTTTAGTCCCCAGACAATGGAAATACCCTGGGTAAGTTAGGGGGAACGTGATAGTGCCGGGAACTAGATGATATATTCAATGTTGTAGGAATTAATGATCAGGCCTTCTTCAAACGGTTCCGATGAACGCAAATCTAATTGGTAACTCTTTTTGGAATCACCGAATAATTTGACCCCATTTCCCAATACCAGTGGATTGAGCTTTAGCTTGAGTACATCGATCAGTTCATTTTCCAATAACCAACCGGCAAAAGTGCCACCTCCGCATAAATAAACATCTGTTTTGGAATCCTTCTTTATTTTGTGGATTTCCTGTAGATCACGTTTTCGGACCTTTACGTTGCTCTTGGCATTGTCTAGCACCAGGGAATCCGAAAATATAAAATGGTTCATATGGGGATAGGGCGGATCGCCGGGCTGGAGTCCATATTTATAACCGAATTCATAGGTCTTTCTACCCATGATGACAGTTTCAAATTCCTGCAGATCATCCAGGTACTTCTGTACGCCGTTCCCCGTGGCTTTGAAACCACTGACGTCTTCGTTCACACCGGCAATGAAGCCGTCAATTGAACTGGCGACGTAGTAAATTATTTTTCTCATATTTTTCATTGGGTTTTATAATTCCTGACACATCCATACGCTGGGAATCTCAACGGTAAAGCCCGCTTTTCGATAGGCTTTCCTTGCCGGCAGATGGGAAGGGTCACCTCCCGTAGCAACGGTAGCAACTTTCATCCCTGCTCGCTTCATAGTATCTACTGCAAAATGGTACATCCGGGTACCAATTCCCTGTTTCGAATAATTGGGATCGATGGCATTCAATCCAATTTCTCCGACTTTGGCACTTCTGTCCATTCGGATGGAGATGAAGCCAATGACTCTTTTACCATGGGCTACTTTCCAGGTTTCCCAGACGGAGTCTTGATCGAATAAGGAATTCAGCACCTCTTCCTGGGCCAGATCTTCGGGCAATTGGGCCGTCTCATAGATCGTACCGCCGAGAATTTTCCGGAAGGAATCAAAAATCGGCTGAAATGCAGCCCTCCTTATTTCCTGCAATCGGGTTAGGTCTTCTTTTTGGGCAACAAAGAATTCGATGGCCGATTCCTGGTTCGCACGATACATAAACTATCTTTTTTAATTTCATACGGACCCACCGGTGGTGTGCCCTGAAGTATTAGCAACGTTCCAAAAGCACCAATTCGTTCCATTGTGCTATGATAAATTAGTAATGGCGTATCATTCCGTCGGGATTGGTTGGAAAGTTCGAACAATTCAAACCCACCGAACAACCCACCAGAAATCATCGCATCATTTCATCCAATTGATTGGAAAATTTACGTCGAAGAGAATCAAATTCTGGATCATTGGCCAGATTGGTCCACTCGAGAGAATCCCGTTGATGGTCGTATAATTCTTCACGGCCGTCTTCGTAACGAATGTAGCGCCAGCGCTCTGTTCGTAGTGTATTTCGGCCTTCTCCCATTTGAGTGAGACTGGGATGATCCCACTTTCGATTTGGTCGTCGCAACAGGGGAAGTAAACTGCGCCCCTGATTGTCATTGTTGGAAGGTAATTGACACAATTCGACGATGGTAGGGTAGAGGTCCAGGAGGTTCACCGGACGATGGCAGCGACTGTTGGGAGCGGTCAATCCTGGCGCCTTAATGATCATGGGTACCCTGGAGGATTCTTCCCACAGCGTAAATTTTTTATAGCGCAGTTTTTCGCCCAGGTGCCAGCCGTGATCTCCCCACAAGATGACAACGGTGTTGTCGCGGTATTTGCTGTTGTTAAGCGCGTCCAACAGGAGGCCAATGCAGGCATCAGCATAGTTAATGCTGGCCAGATAGGCTTGGATGGCCTCTTTTTGCCGGCCGTATTTTTTGATGGTTTTGTATTCCCGGGTCGGTTGATGCCCGCCCGTGACATCCTCCAGGTCATTTTCGTTGATCTGCGGTAATTCCAGCTTTTCTAAATCAAATTTTTGGAAGAATGTCTCCGGAACGTGCCACTTTAGATGAGGACGAAAGATGCCGCAAGCCAGAAAAAAGGGCCGGTCGTAATCCTTGTCCAATTGTTGTGCTGCCCATTGGGCATTACCAAAATCTGGTGTGTCCTCAAATCGTGCATCGGTAGGTCCCCAATCCATATTTTCCGCCATTTCCCCCCTTGGAATTCCATTTGCCATTTTACCCTCCTCTTTCTTTACGCCGCCGTAAGAACCACTGACCGGTGACCAGAGATTCCAAGTGTGCTGACCAATATTCGGCCGATGGTAGATCTTGCCCCGCGACATAGTAAAGTAGCCATGTTTGGACAGGTATTCCGGAAGAAGGCGTACCTCCTGGATGGAGGGTGCTGCGAACATATCGTCCTTGTTGTGATAAATGCCGGAGGTGGAAGGGTGCAGTCCCGACATCAGAGCAGCACGAGACGGGTTGCACACCGATGCTGCACAATAAGCCCGTTCGAATACAATGCCCGATTTTGCCAGGCGATCCATATGAGGTGTTTGCGTATCGGGATGACCACCGAGAAAACCTGTCCAGTCGTTCAGGTCATCCACTGCGATCATTAGAATATTGTAGGGCTGTTCGGGCCTCAACTTTTGCGGTTGGGATAAGGAGCGATTGCAGGAGAAAGTGAGCCAACCCGTTAAGAACAAAAAGGACGATACGAAGACTCGAAGGGAA
>JANQRV010000585.1 GCA_028284395.1 Saprospiraceae bacterium | reverse complement strand
GAGGGCATCGGATGGACGTGGTAGAAGGCAATTCCCTACTGTTAGACATTCATCCCTGGCGGGCGATTCGACACTTGCTGGATTTCTGCATTTACCTTGAAGTAGAAGAAAACATCCAGATACAGCGACTTTTAAAACGACATATAAAAGGCGGTAAAAGCCGAGCACAGGCAATGGATAAGGTGAAAATCACCGACTTGCCCAATGCTGCCCTGATTGAGCGGGATCGACACCGAGCTGATGTTGTTTATCGTCCACCGGGAAATTTTTCGTAAAAAGCGATTATTCGTAAAATACCGAGAAAGTTTGACGCTGGGTAAAAGGTACTCCGTCTTCAGTAAGTCCTTCGATCCAGATCAAATATGTTCCCGGTTGATCACCGGTGAAAAAACGAATCTCTGCCGAACGATCGGTGATGCTAATGTCCGGATCCCAGAATAAAGTCGTTCTATAGTCCGGCTTGGGATTGGTAACAGGCGACAACTCGTAGTCGGGACAATAGAACTCGCGAGCTTGATAATAACCCGGATGTTGAAGATTTAGAATTCCGGACTGGGGCTTTGCGACCTCACTTGGGTCTTTAGATACCAGTGCAATGACCGGGTCCGTGCCATAAAGGCCCGAAGCATAAAAACCGGTCAGAATATCGACAATGGCAATACTATGGGGATCGATGGTCTCGAGGAAATTAAATGAAACCAACTTCCCATCCAGTGCAATGGCCGCTTCTGTTCCACTTGACAATCTCCCCAATATCACCTTTTGGACCGGGCCGTTGCGAATGACTTTTGCCCGTGGCACTGTCGTGCGGATGAGATCGTAAATGGTCGTGTATTGGAAGTTCTCATATATGGGGTTGTCCATGAGAAATTTCTGACTGGAGCTGAAATAGAACAGTCCTCTCTTTTCGTATTCCTTTGCAATTCGATTTTCCCTTATTTGTCCCGGACTCAGTCTGGCCCTGACGGTAATCTCGTCGAGGTCGATCGACCATTCCGGGTTGTAGATGGAGTCGACCTTTCTACTTTGGATCGTAGCGGTTGCAAATTCCTCCGCGATGGCTTCCGGAAGCTGGCCGGCTCTAAAGGAGATGGAGTCGTTGAATGCCATTTCCCGGAAGTTGAAGAGCTCAATATCGACATTCCGATTGCCAGTCTGCTTTATTTCTCCATCTTTCAGTCTTTTCTTTTTCCGACTATTGTGAATGCTGGCTTGAAGGAGCACATCGGTAGTATCCCTGAAATCGAATCCCTTGAAATAAAAAAGGCCGTCTTCTTCAGTGGTAAGATTCAAAAGGGAAAAGTTTTCGTCGGAAAGTACGGATAGGGATACATCTGCCCTAACGGGCACATCTTTGTCTTTCTTCGTTATCTTGCCGGCAATGGAAAAATCCTGTTCCGCAGGATAAAGCAAGTCCGGTCGTTTTTGTGCTAAAACATCGGTCCATCTGAATCGGCGCCATCCGTGGGTCAAAAGTACTAAATCCATTAGCACCCTGGTTTTGCCATTGTCTTCCAAAAAGTATTGTTGGATATTCCGAATCCGTCCCGGAAGATCGGATTGAAGCAAAAGGTAGTTGACAATATCGAGGTGTTGCAAATCGGCCTTGACTACGTCGTTATTGTAGACGGATACAGAGAATTGGGATGGAATAATTGCTCCGTGTTTGGAGTTTGAAATGGTGACTTTTACCGGATCTCTTTGCCCATATTCGTCGGCATCTAATAAAATCTCCGTTTCGGGTATTTCATTTCGATTCAGGTTGAAAACCAACCTTTCACAAACCGGCCGCTGCTCGGCATCGAAGAGTGTGAAGTGGACGAGTCCGGAGGGTATCCCGGTCTTATTAAGCAAGAAACCTTTTTCGGCTTGTGGCGTGAACGTTCGTTCGAGAAACACCTGTCCTCTAACGTGTCCCACTAGCATCGCACCGTCAAGCTGCTTTTTGGTGTTGGAACCGACCCTTATACTAATTTGCTCGGCGTCTCGAGTGTTGATCTTCAGTGTAAAACCTGCCGGAAGGGCTGGAGGTAAAGGAAATGTTTTTGAAACCTTACCGTGTAATAATGTGATTGAATAAGAGGTGTTTTTTCGGGGTTCTATTTCAAATCTCCCCATGCCCTGGTGAATGGCCTTGATGGGGGCCACCGTTTGACCGTGGTTGTCCACAATAACACCATTGACTGAAATGGGCGCTCCCCGGCTATTTTGAGCTTTGAAGGCAACTGTAGAAGACAGACCCGTAACCAACTGGCCACCTTCTGGAAAGAATTGAATGGAAAAATCATCATCAGTTGGTAACTTTATTTCCTCTTCTTGTCCTTCAATTAAGGGTATTTCTTTTTGGAATAGGAAATGGGGGGCGAAGTTTTTCTGATATTGGGTATAGGCTCTGATCTTGTAATGGCCGGTCGTGTCTAAGGGGGTGGTTGCGATTTCCAAAGAGGCAAAGCCATCAACGATTTTGAGCTGCCAGGATTGCTGGATCGCACCTTCGGGGTCGATCCAGTCTGCATAAACAATCGGTTGAGCGTCGAAGACCTGGTGGGTTGTACCATCCAGAAGGTGAATCTTACACCAAAGTGTATCTCCGGGGGCATAATACGGTTTGTCGTGATTGAGGTAGATCTTTTCCTGATGATGTGATTGATAATATTTCTTAAGAGATTTGACTGGATACTGTTGTTGTCCTTTCAGGTAGGCGCCGGTCAAAATAAGAAACGCCCAGGGCAATGCAAGGGTAGGTAACTTGAGTTTTCGCATATCAGAATCGGTTGCATGGAGAATATAGAAGTCAATTTAACAAATCCTTCTGCAAATTTGCTTACCTTATTCAAGCTTAATCACAAACAAGACGACATGAAACCAACTTTGCCGGGACAAGATCCACCGCTTTACAGCAAGCGCTACCGCAATTACGTACTTTTGATCTTAACGGGCGTTTATACCTTTAATTTCATCGACCGGCAAATTCTGGTAATACTGCAGGAATCGGTAAAGCGAGATCTTGGATTGACCGATACCCAACTGGGGTTGCTCACTGGATTCGCTTTCGCGATTTTTTACGTAACCCTTGGCTTACCAATTGCCCGACTGGCAGACAAAAGCAATCGGAGAAACATCATTGCGATTGCTCTTACCGTTTGGAGTGCGATGACCGCCATGGCTGGTCTGGCGCAAAATTTCTTTCAACTTTTATTGGCGCGAATTGGTGTGGGAATCGGGGAAGCCGGTGGAAGTCCTCCGGCTCATTCCATCATTTCCGATTACTTTCCCAAAGAAAAACGAGCAACGGCATTGTCGATCTATTCGATTGGAATCTACATCGGTATTTTGTTGGGCTACCTGGCGGGAGGATGGATCGATGAGTTCTTTGGTTGGCGAATAGCTTTCTTTGTCTTGGGTGTTCCCGGGATACTGTATGCGGTGATCTTGTATTTCACCGTTAAGGAACCCCCTCGTGGGTACGCCGAAAAAATGGTATCGGCAGATGAAAAGGCTCCGACTATGAAAGAGGTGCTTCAAATATTGCTGACCAGAAGGACATTTATTTTCCTTGCGCTGGGTTGCGGATTGAATGCTTTTACGACTTATGGTGCCGGCAATTGGATGCCTTCCTTTTTGGCCCGTACTCATGAGATGTCCAGTGGCCAAATAGGTAGTGTTCTGGGATTGATTGCTGGCATTGCGGGTATGACCGGAACCTTTTTGGGCGGCTATTTGACGGATATCATTGGTAAAAGAGATCGCCGGTGGTATATGTGGCTTCCCGCCTTGGCTATTTTGGTGGCCATTCCACTGCGAATCGGCGTATATTTTCTGGACCACACCACCGTCGTCTTGATACTTCTATTTTTTCCCACCTTATTGTTGGCCATGTATCTGGGGCCGGCTTTGGCAATGACGCATGGCTTGGTTGGCTTACGTATGCGGGCTTTCGGATCAGCGGTATTGTTCTTCGTACTGAATTTGGTTGGGCTGGGATTCGGCCCCCTGTTCGTGGGAGCGCTTAGTGATTACTTGATGCCTTCATTGGGTCAGGAATCCTTGCGATGGGCATTGGCTACCACCATCATCATTAATGTTTTGGCGGCAGGTTGCTTTCTTCTGGCCGCCAAAACATTGGAAAAAGACCTGGATCGGGCACCGTAAATGCTAGCCAACTTTGACGTGTCTGTTGCAGTGCTCTACGATCTGGCGTTTTACTTTTTTGGGATTCTCAAGGATCTTGAAAAACTCCTCCATGTAGGAGATGACGGGTTTTTTTGCCTTTTCATCAAGCAGGTTGAAATCCCGGCAAAAGGACATGATTTCTTCCTTTTTTGCCATTATTTGCTCGATGTGGTGGTCATATTGTCCCTTATCGCGGCATGGCCCCAGAAAAAATCGTTCCCGGACACTGGCGATCGGTAGTTTTTCGTGGGGAACGGCATAACCAGTCCCGACCAGCCCTGCGTAGTCAAAATCGTAAGCAATGGGTACGAGTTTTTCGTACTTTTCTAATTTAAAGATCTTTAGGTTGTGCATGTTTTTAACGTGCCAATCCGTATTGCCGATCAAATATTGAAAAAGGCACATGCGATCAAAGGATTCCGGATGGAGCACACGTTCGGACATCAGTCTGGTCTCCACCAATTCTCCTCCCAGTCTCTTGGCCATTTCATCGTCGTTTTCAATCAAGAACGCGTAAGTTTCCATCGTCTTCTGTTTCCCTTCCGAGTCTTCGATCTGGATCTTTGCTAATTGTACCCGATAACTGTTTTCGCTCACCATGTTGTACAACTTATAAGCCATGTACTCTTTGAAAAGATAGTTGGTATATTGAGTTCCGGCTTTGCATTCTACTACGATTTTTAGATCGTCGAATTTTCGGACAAGACCCTTTTCTTCCAAATGACCTTTGACAAAGTCGATCTTCAAAGGGGGTAGATAACAAATGTCGTTGCGCATGTTGCCCCGGGCACGGACCGTGATTTTCCAATCTTCTATGGTGCCATCCGGATGAGTGACGGTCAGACTAGCCGGTTGTTTTTCCTTTTCCGACTTTTTGCGGATGAGGGTCCGCAAATCAGTTTTGATGTTGAGCTTTATTACGCCATCGTTGGAAAGGTGCTGGAAAATCGTTTGTTTGGCTGTCGATTTGTCTGCTACTGCCACCGCTGATGCTTCCTGCGATCGCACTTGAAATGGAACCAGCAACAAAAAAATGAAAAACAAATTGATCCTGCATTGGCTTAGTATGGGTCCTTGTTTCATCATAATGAGATTTAGTGTTGTTTTGCAAGTTGCGAAAATAATCAATTGCCCGCTTGGAGTTATTTTGCAAAAACTTGGAATATTTTTCCATCCTATCGCTCAACTTATCTGCAAATATCAAACCATTATTTTCCACAGCTTTTGGTGGGGGATGCCACTATTATCAACTATCTTTAAACCAAATCCAGCTTTATGCAAGATATGCTCGTCAAACTCTATGACCTCCCTGACCTCCATCCGATGGAACAAAAAATGGATCATTTGGGCATCGTAGTGCGTCCGGCCCTAGCGGCCGAAAAGTCGATTGTCGTAAACTGGGTGAGAGAGCGGTTTGACGAGGGGTGGGCAAGTGAGGCTGAAATTTGCTTTTCTTATCAACCCATTTCATGTTTCATTGCCATCAAGGATCAGTGTATTTTGGGATTTGCCTGTTACGACGCCGCGTACCGAAATTTTTTCGGCCCTACGGGAGTAGAGGTATCAGAAAGAGGGCAGGGGATTGGAAAGATACTTTTGCTGAAATCCCTGGTGGCCATGCGCGAACAGGGATATGCCTACGGCATTATTGGCGGAGTGGGACCAGCTGGATTTTATGAAAAAGCGGCGAATGCAACTTTGATCGAGGGATCCGATCCGGGAATTTACCGGGGACTCTTGAGCATTGTGCCACCGATTTAGGGAGAAAAGGGTAATTTTTGGATTGAAAACTAATTTTGAGATGAATAAAACGCTGCTACTATTATTGGTCGGTTTCTTTTCGATCGTCCTTTGTTACGGTCAGGAAACCACCCCGGATAAAAAGGAAAGCCCTGCTCATCAACCCCAGGTTTTTACCTCGGATCAGCAGGTCACCATTAACGGCACCACCATTAATTTGGTGGCAAAGGCCGGGACCATGAAGTTGAGAGATGAGAACAATGAAGCGATAGCTGTCTTCGGTTTTACGAGCTATGCAAAGAAGGGGGGTAAAAGTGATCGCCCCATTGTTTTTGCCTACAACGGAGGGCCCGGATCCAGCTCCTTTTGGCTGCATATGGGCGTCCTCGGCCCAAAACGAATTGTTGTAGAAGACCCCGGTTTTACACCGGGTGCTCCGTATCGGTTGCAAAACAATGAGTACTCTATTTTGGATATTGCAGACCTGGTTATGATTGACCCGGTTGGTACGGGCCTGAGTTTGCCGATCGGCAAGGCCAAATTCGAAGACTTTTGGGGAGTCGACCAGGACATCAGAAGCATCAGTCTTTTCATTACCCAGTACTTGATCAACCACGGCCGGATGAATTCACCCAAGTACCTTCTGGGGGAAAGCTATGGCACTTTCCGGAATGCCGGGGTCATGAAACGGTTATTGAGTGAGGGGATTGCGCTGAATGGCGTCATTATGGTGTCAGCGGTTTTTGATCTTCGAACCCTGTTGTTTCCTCCGAATGACGAGCTGCGCTATGTGGTTCATTTCCCTACCTATGCCGCTACTGCTTGGTATCATGGTATTGTGCCCGGTCGATCCGATGGAGAAAAATTAGATGATTTCATAGCGCGGGTCCGGACCTTTACCGAAAACGAATACGTGCCAGCTCTTTTCAAAGGCGATCGATTGTCGCCATCCGAAAAAACGGCCATGGCTGAAAAACTGGCTAGTTTTGCCGGGCTGAGCTCCGATTATTGGCGTCGTGCGGACCTTCGGGTTACGGCTTCCGAATTTTTTCAGGAGCTTCTTCGGGAAGAAGGGAAAACCGTTGGGCGGTTGGATGCACGATTTAAAGGGATCAATGAAGATTTATTGGGGCAAACGGCAGATTATGACCCTCAGAGTGCGGCTATTTCACCGGCCTATATCACTGGATTCCTGGATTATTTTCATGGTGAATTAGGCGTTGACCGAAGTTTGATGTACTCCATTACCGCAGGTCGCCGACCCGGCTTTAAATGGGATTGGAAGCACGAGGGAAATATGAGATGGAATACTTCGGCGGCCATCAATACCGGGATCGATATGGCAACGGCAATGACACGTGATCCGAACCTAAAGGTTTTGGTGTTGAATGGATATTATGATATTGCGACGGTCTTCTACGGCGTCGAACATACGATCGACCATCTTGGTCTCCAGCCGGAGATTAAGGAAAACATCATCATGAAGTACTACGAGGCAGGGCATATGATGTATACCCATGGGCCATCTTTAGAACAATTTAAAGACGACGTTGCCGAATTTATTTCAACAACGACCGTACGTGGAGTCAAACCCTGATCCTTTACAGAATGGAACCATTGAAAAACCAACTAAATCACATTAATGTATGAGTAATAACAACTTCCCTAAATTACACAATGCAGCCTGGCCCGGCGTGGTTGGAAAAGGCCCTGGATCCGAGCCGGCAATTGATCTGGATACCATGTTGAATCTCACTGCAAATGCCGAGGTCAATGGTGTTAAGTTTGACGGGTTCGACCTATTCCTTTTTGATCCTCACGTCAACATTGACAGTAGTGAGGACGACATCAAGAGATTGGCTGACAAGGCTGCTGCTCTAAACCTGGAAATAGGCAGTGTAGTAGCTCCCGTCTGGCCCGATACCGATGGTGGATCGGCAATGGGAACGGAAGCCGAACGGAAACAATTTTTGACACAGGTGAAAAAAGCCTGTCGCATTTCCCAAAAATTGCGCTCCTTCGGCATTCGGCCCAATGGCATTGTGCGGATCGACTCCGCTTGTAACCCCGAAGGCTGGGCAAAAGACCCGGTCGCCAATACCCGATTGATTGCCCAAACCTTTCGCGAAGCTTGTGATATTGCGGCCGACTATGGAGAACGGCTGGCTGCGGAGGGGGAGATCTGCTGGGGAGGGATGCACGGATGGAAGGCGATGGTGGACACACTGGAAGCGGTAGATCGGCCCAATATTGGTTTTCAGGCAGATATGGCACATACCCTGCTTTATCTATTGGGCTATAATAAGCCCGAAGATCGCATATTACCCCATGATTTTCAATGGGATGACCGGGCAACTTTGACGGAAGGCCTGCGTCAACTCACCGCGGCCTTGCGGCCCTGGACCATCGATTTCCACGTAGCGCAAAATGATGGAACGGTACATGGAAGCGGCTCGCATGATAAAACAGGTCGTCATTGTCCGGCAAATGATCCCAATGGAAAATTGGATATTGCCGTAGATGCAGGCCATTGGTTGCGACATGAAAATGGTGAATTGACCAAAGCCTTTAAACACATCTGCTGGGATGGTTGCATGTTCCCAAATGCAGTAATGATGCAACAGCAAACCTGGAATGATATTCTCGCTGCCATGATCAAGGTGCGGGAAATGCACGGTTGGTTTGAAGAATAATTTAATGGTTCGCTTGGCGGCGGCGGCCCAGCCATCGGTTGACTGATTCCCGGTATTTACTGTACGGTTCCCCGTGCTGTTGCAATAGGAATTGCTCTTCTTGTCGTACCTTTGATAGGATCATAAGAACATGCCCGATAATGCCAATTAGGCTAAGGGCATTTGGGAGCATTAGGAAGAAACCGGAGTAAGAAATGACCAGCCCAAGGTAAACCGGGTTTCTGGAGTACCGGTAAAGGCCCCGCTGACATAATTCCGTTTGTTCATTTTCGCTGATACCCAATCGCCAGGAATTGCCCATCTGCAGCTGTGCGATAAAGGCGACAATCACACCGGTATACGCCAGCAGCACCCCCGTTGCCCTGGCCAAATTGTTTTCTCCGAAGTGAAAAGGTAATAACAACTGGTAGTTGGTCTGTGGAAAAACAACAAAGTTCAATCCAATGAATGAAATCAGGATGACCGTTACCAGAAAAATCCATTCAATGATACCTGGCAGGCCACTTTTCTTCATTTTTCGAATTGGATTTATCCCCGTTTGTCGGTACAGAAGAAAAATGCGTAAACCAATCAATAAAAAATAATACAGCAAGACATAGAATAATACAGCAGATTGATGCGGGTCCATTTTGTTAACTAGTTGGTTTGCTTATTCCAACTCAGTTCTTTCGTCTGAGGTTCCCTTGGTGCTCGGGAAACCGGAAGATGGTAGCAACAATAAAGTGCCTGGGCAATGACCAAAAGGATAAACACTTCATATCCCAGTTGGCCGCCGAGGAAGGTGAGCAATAGCAACCCAATCGCGCCGAGATGAAACCAGGGTAAAGAAGTGATTCGGCTATTGAAATACAAAAGGATCGCCATTCCGTGAGCGGCGAAGAAGCCGATTTCGAAAAGGAAAAAGCGATTGAGTAACACCGAAGTGGGGTCGCCGACTCCCAAACCGGATAGGAGCATGGGGGCCAGACAAATCAAAATGACGAGATTAACCCACCCGCAGATTTGGGTGCTGATAGAGATCCGGTTTCTTTTACGTTGAAGCAGTTCGCGTTCCAGGCCATTGCAAATCAACAAAAGAAGCGCCCAGGCGGCGAAAGCAGTTAAGGTTGTTTCCAGATAAAGTGGATTCATCATGGTGTTCTCTTTTTAGGACAAAATTGCACTTTGATACGCCATGTCGCGTGCAGTATTGTTGCAAAAAAGAGGATTATTGTATTAATCGAAGACGGTTTTATTCTGGACAAGAGGTTTTGCCCAGACCCCAATACTGAAAATATAGGCCAGGCTCAAATACAGCAATGCCATGCCGACCTGCAATCCAAAAACCTCTCCAAGAGCACCGATGATCAGCGGGAGGATGGCTCCACCGACAATACCGGTGCAAAGGATACCGGAGAAGGAACCGTGGTGTTCTTGGACCGAATTCAGCGCCAGGGCAAAAATAACGGACCACATTACGGAAGCAAAAAAACCAACCATAGGAAAAGCGTAAAAAGCAACTTTTGCGGGGGCAAACAAGCCCAAAGTAAGACAAATAGCTGCTGCAGCCGTGAAATACAGCAATACCTTTTGGCTGTCCATAACCTTTAGCAAAACCAGGCCCAAAACACAACCTACCGTTAATAGTCCCCAAAACCAGGAAACGGCAGTGGCTCCATCTGTTTGCGGATCAAAGCCGTGGTAAGTAGCCAAAAATTGCGACATCCAATTGGCAACGCCCTGTTCCGTTCCGACGTAGCAAAAGATACCTAGAAAGAACAACAATACCATTTTGTTCTGTAACAAGGTCCGGTGAATGGCCCATGATCCGGCTTTCTCATCTTCTTTTAAATCTACTTTGGGCAGTTTTGACAACCAAACCACCAGGACCATGATCGCGGAGACCAGGGCAAAGATCCAATAGAGCGAGACCCAGGCCAATCCGTCCGGAACCAGGGATTCCATCACCCCGATCAATCCTTTCGCATCTTCTGTTTGACCGATGTTGACGACCAAGTAGGTGTAGATCAGCGGACTGACAAAGGAAGCCAACCCAAAAGCCAATTGCCCCAATACGGAATTGAAGGCAAAGTGCTCTTCTCCTCCCGCCGTTCTGAGTAAGGGGTTGATCGCGACCTGCAGCATGGCCATACCGGAGCCAATCACAAATAGAGAGATCATGGCCACGCCGAAAGTAGGGAAAAGAGCGAACAGAAGTGCACCGGCTGCTGCCAGTCCAAATGCAGCAATCATGATTGCTTTTTCACTGTACCGTTCGATCAGCATTCCGGAGGGAATGGACATCACACCGTAGGCAACAAAAAAGGAGAAGGGTAGAAAACCTGCCAACCCCAGATTGAGTCGAAAGCTTTTAATAATATCGGGAATTAGCGGACCCAGGATGTTGGTCAGAAAGGATATGACGAAAAAGACGAGGAGGATCAAGGCTACGATGAACCAGCGGTTTTTCATGATTTAGTTGGTTTTTCATAAGTAATCCAATCAAAGATAAGCAGTTGATCAAATTGTACCACAAAATTTATGCGAAGTCATTTATCACTATATTTAACTATTCAAATCAAGAACGAAAACCTCTGACTAATGCGTAAGGTCCAAAATGGATACTGGATTGGCCTGGTTTTTCTGACCTGTTTTGCCTGTAAGGCCCCCGAACAGGAAGAAGAAGCCGCTCCGAATTTTCTGCTATTAATGTCCGACAACCACTATTACAGTCACCTGGGCTGCTACGGCGACCCCGTCGTAAAAACCCCTACCATCGACGCCATCGCGCAAAATGGCATTCGCTTTAGCAACGCCTTTTGCGCCTCGCCTTCTTGTACGCCAGCTCGGTCGGCACTGTTGGCCGGACAGGACATTTGGCGGCTCGGCGAAGGAGGCAACCTGTGGAGCACCTTGGCCGATTCCATACCCATTTACACGGATCTATTAGAGGCCAACGGATATGCGGTAGGACATGATCGAAAAGGTTGGGGGCCCGGCAACTTTGAGGCAGGAGGAAGAAATAGGAATCCGGCCGGATACAGTTATGAAGATTTCGAGACGTTTTTATCGGAAAATACGACCCAAGCCCCTTGGTGCTACTGGTTATCGTCCCGAAATCCCCATCGCCCCTTTGATTTTGGTGGTGGACTGGCCTCGGGTATGGATGCCTCGGCAGTGGTTGTGCCTCCCTATCTGCCGGATGTGCCCGAAGTCCGTTCGGATATTTGCGACTACTATCTAGAAATACAACAGTTCGATGCAGAAGTGAAGGAAGCACTCCGATTGGTAGCGGCTTCTGGTCAATTAGCCAATACGGTCATCCTAATCTGCGGCGATAATGGTTGGATGATGCCACGGGGGTTGGCCAACCTCTACGACGCCGGCACAAGGGTTCCTTTGATCGTTTCCTGGCCCGAGGGTTTTAAGGGTGGGCGAGTCGTCTCGGATTTTGTTAGTTTGAATGACCTTGCACCCACCATTCTAGAATTAGCAGGGCTTCCGATTCCTGATGCATTCACCGCTCGATCTCTCCTGCCGATCCTGCGTTCTGATCGCGAAGGACGAATCATGCCGGCCTGGGATCACCTGGTAATGGCACGGGAGCGGCATGCCCTGTGTCGTGTCGGGGGATTGGGGTATCCGGGCCGTTGTATCCGGACCGAAGACTTCCTTTACATTCATAACCTGACGCCCGAGCGGTGGCCGGCCGGCGATCCCCCACTTTTTGGCGACATCGATTTGCATATGTTGCAGGGCAAGTCTCCTACCAAGGAGTATTTTATGGAACACAAGGATGATCCGCAGATCAGACCGCTGTACGAACAGGCTTTCCTGAAAAGACCGGAAGAAGAGTTGTTTGATTTGAAGGAGGACCCGTTCCAGATGGTTAATCTGGCTCAAGATGCCAACTATACATCGGTCAAAAAAGAACTGCGCGATAAGATGTACGAGCATCTAAAAAACACCGGAGATCCGCGGGCACTGGGACACGCCGTTTTTTGGGACACGCAAGATTATTATAAAGAAGCGGATTGGGTTGGTAAGCCCCGGGAAGAAGCCCGGAAAAAATTTGGTTTGAAGGAGGCCTATTCCTACCGATTAAACAATGAAAAATGAAACAGCCGATAGCGATTGCCATTGATGTTGGTGGCACCTTCATCAAGTTTGCCGCCGTGGCGACCGATGGCAAAATTCTTTGGGAAGGCAAGTGTCCCACTGAAGCCAGGGTTTCTGCTTCGCGTATCCTTGACAATATCAAAAAGTCGGCTTTGGTAGTCATAGGCGAATTGAGGGCAATGGGTGTGACAGCTGCCTGTGTCGGTGTCGGTACTCCCGGGGTAGTCGATTCCGACCTGGGATTGGTTTTAGGTGGGGCAAGTGCTATGAGTGGCTGGCAAAATATTGCACTGACGCAAATGCTCTCAGAGGCTACGGGGTTGCCGACTTATGCCGATAACGACGCCAATTTAATGGGTTTGGGTGAATACCACTTCGGCGAAAATGATCAAGCTCGACACCTCATTTTTTTAACGATCGGGACGGGAATCGGCGGCGCCATTTTCCTGAATGGAGTACTGTATCGAGGACACGCTTATGCCGCCGGAGAGCTTGGATCTATCATGATGAACTATGAAGGAGAGGAAGCTTACTGGGAGGAATTTGCTTCAACAGCCGCTATGGTGCGGAGTTATCGGAAGCTACAGGTGGAGAAAGCCGACCGACCGATTGATGGGAAATACATAATGGACGGATATTTGAAAGGGGAGGAGCTG
>JANQRV010000581.1 GCA_028284395.1 Saprospiraceae bacterium | reverse complement strand
ATGCTCAATTTGCCGTTTTGCAGTCGGAGGGTTTTCACAACATCATTCTCAACGAAGCGACCTTAGTGGTCATCAATGAGAATTCCGGGATCATTACCGTGATCGGCGGTAGTTCGGCGCTCAATCCCTTCGAAGAATTGGATCCATTGGAACTCGTTACGGTTCCCAATGGTTTCCGAACCGTTTTGATCAATCACGGCAGTCCTAATGACGTTAAGTACATTGGCTCCAATGTAGACGCGGTTATCATTAATAATGCCGGTTCCGGAGACCTTGATTTGAGCGAATTGGATGCCCGGGCCGTCCTGCTTCGTTCCAGGACGCGCAATACCATCATCATTCATGAGAAAACGCAAATTGCTTTGTACGAAGTCCTCGGTGGTGGCAAAGTGGTAAAGTTGCCTTAGTGTCGCGGGTCTTTACAGTGTTCTGACTACTTTGCAAGGGTTTCCCACTGCTAGTACATTGTCGGGAATATCTTTAGTCACAATACTTCCCGCACCAATGGTCACATTATCGCCAATAACCACACCTGGGAAAATAACGGAGTTTCCACCAATCCAAGCATTATTGCCAATTTCCACCGGTTTTGCCGAAGTTAGATAGTGTGATTCATTTCCATTTTTAATGATCCTTTCAGACGCTTTTAACGGATGACCTGCCGTGTATATTTGGACATATGGCGCTATGAGACCGTTTTCTCCGATGGTGATTCTATTGTTGTCCAAAAACATACAATTGGTGTTAACAAAAGTGTTGTTTCCGATCGATATATTCTCTCCATAATCACAGAAAAAAGGCGCTTCTATCCAGACGCCATTGCCCTTAAATCCAAATAATTCACCCAGGATCCGTTCCCGTTCGGCTGCTAACTCTGAATCGAGGTTATTGTATGCTTTCAATAGTTTTCTTGCCTTGTGGTACATGCCGATTAATTCCGGATCCCTCGAATTATAAAAGTCGCCATTAAGCATTTTTTCTTTTTCAGTCATATCGTTTGTTTAATAGGTTATCCATTGATTTATGTTGCAGGCATCCAAAGGATCCAGCAGGGTATAGAGGGTTCGCATGCACTACTTCTTCCTAATCCAAAATGATCCGGGTTCCCTGCCGGGCTGCTGTGCGAGGATTGGGCATTTGGCTACGAGTGCATCCGGGAAGTGATGTAATAAATGATTCAATGTAGCCAGGATTTCAAATTCCGGATTGTGGGAAAGAAAAGCTTCGAGTAGATACTGCTCGTTCCAGAGGCGATGTTCGCTAACGATCCAGGCTTCCGGATAGTCCCTAGGCGTAAAAATGTCGTGGAAATGTACCAGTACCCCCGAGCTAAGTTGGGGTAGTATTTCCAGTATTTCAAAAAGGACATCGCCCTGTGGGCGGATGACGTGCGAAGAATCGATGAACAATAAGTCATCTTTCTCTAAGGCTTGAAAAACACTCGGATCCATCTCTTCCACCTGCTGGCGTATGATCATAGCATTGCTTTTCTCTAGCCAAGGTTGTTCAAAGGGCTCGATGCAAAGGTGCCGGCAGTGGTAGTCAGGATCTTCGGCGACATTTTGCCGCATGGCCTCCATCGCCATGAGCGTAGAAAAACCACATCCGACCTCGATCATTTGACGGGGTTTGAAGTGCCGGATCATACTGAACAAAAATTCGGCATCCCCGGACCCGAAACTACCGTTGTCGTAGTAAAACTGATCCGGGCCGGCATCCCTTTTCAAAATGGGAATCTTCGCCAATGGTTCGTTAAAATCGAAGTGATTGATCAAGTCGAGTTGGCCCTGAATATTTAAATCCAGTCCGGGAAGCGACCTATCTCTTTCGAGTGATTTTTTTAAATGGCGGCCGGGGTTGATCAACGGTTGGTAATAATGGTCTTTAATGGGCAGAAAACCCAAATAGAGAAAGAATCTTTCGGCCAGCAAAGTACGATGAAGTCCGCCAATTAAAAGAAATTTAGTCCATAGACCGGTCAGGAAGGTTAGCGGGAACAGCATGAATTCCAGGAGTTGGAAGAGGGATTTTTTCATCCGATAAAAATAACAAAATGGTTGTCCTCGCCGGTTTGTCGTGGGTTAAACAAAGACAGGGCTTGAATCAATTTCAAAGGGTTCTCTTCTTAAATTCCGCGTAAAACCTTAGACAACTTCAATAAATAATCCTACCTTAGCCGCGAATTTGAAGAAGACATCGAATCAAAATTTATTTGAGAACGGTTCTGAGAATTTGGGTATTGTTCCCGGTCCGTCTCAAGTTCCTAGAAATATTGGTTAAATGTACATCCTTGGTTCGGCGTTTGAGGAATTTTCCTACAATCGATACCAAGTCTTTGAGAAAAGTTGAATTAGGCAAGTTCATTTTTGTCCCCATTTCTTTTAGTTGGGGCGTTTTCTTGCCGATTAGTGGGTTGGCCGATTTACTCAATGAAGGCCGGCTTTAGTGTCCACATAAAATAGGGCTGGTTCTTTTGCCGTTGATTAGAATCCGGTCCTTAAAATATCCTTTGGCGATCTCTCTCATTGGTTGCTAAAAGCTCTTCTAAGGCTTATTGCATCAAAGCAAAAGTCCAAACTCATCATCAAACTGCAGGTTCAATTAAACTCCACTGTTTATGCATCGCATATCCGTAGCAAAACGGTTTATGAGTTGTTCCAGGAGTTTACCAATTCCAGATCGAAAACAGAAAAGAAAATTGCGTGCAAGTATCACCCAATATTTTATTAGTTCAACAAACTAAATTGTTTTTTATGAAAATGAAAGCCTCTTTTCTCTTACTGTCATGCCTGTTTCTGAGCCTTCAGGTCATTGGGCAAAGACAGATAAGGGGAACCGTAACCTCACCAGACGGTGAAACATTAGTAGGAGCAACCGTGCTGGTGAAAGGCACGACGACCGGTTCTGTGACCGATTTTGACGGTACTTATACACTCGAAGTGCCGGAGGGAGCCGAAGTGCTGGTATTTAGTTTTACCGGCTTCACCACCAAGGAAATAGCGCTTACAGCTTCCGATGTCATTGATGCCGTCCTGGAAGAAAGCATAGCTGAATTGGATGAGGTCGTCGTTACTGCTCTGGGAGTAAGTCGCGAAAAAAAGGCGCTGGGGTATTCCGTTACTGAGGTGAACGGTGATGATCTAAATGTAGCCCGGGAAACCAACGCCTTGAATGCCCTG